>DATIFQ010000182.1:0-54293 GCA_035455185.1 Bryobacteraceae bacterium
CGATAGGACCGCTGGAGTTCGATCTTCCGCTCACTGCGGTTGCCGCGCACCGCATAGCTGGAACACAGTTCCACGGCGGTCAGGGCGCAGATCGGTCCGCAGGAAATGCCGTCGGCTGCCGCGATGGACCGTGCCAACTGCTGCTTGTCATCCTTGCCGGAGTTCAAGTACTGAACCGGTCGGCCCGCCGCCATCATGGTGGCCAGGGAAGCCTCTTTGACACGGTGGCTGATCTGCTCGGCATGTTCGCCAAAGTCGATCGCCTTTTGTCGTCTGCCGCCCTCGCAGGCCACGGAAAACGATGGCCTGCGCCATACCTGAAAGCGCTGCCCCCTGTCAACGACGATTTTAGGCAAACATCAAACGTTCATTGCCTCGGACTCGCGCCGCTCGAGCAACGGCTGCCCTTCCCTCTTGTAAGAAGGGGGTGGCAACGCGGGCAGGACCCGTCAAGGCCGCGCAGCGCCGCAGGGAAGCCTTGAGGGGTGCCCGCGTTGCCACATTCAAGTCTGCCCGAGGGAAGGGCGGGCTTTGCTCACCCGGCCCCTCCCGTCATGTCAAAGATCTCGTCTGCCTCCGCCGCTCGCCGCTTTGGATTCCTATGCCGGCTGCTGGTGCGCCGGAGCCATATCTTCGCTCTCCATCTCCGCATGAATCCGTTCCGCGGGCGGGTGTCGCAATCACAAAACAGCCTCTCAGGGCTAGGCGCAGGCCGCGCTTACCCGGTCGCGTCGGCACAATCGTTTCGGGGCAGATTTCGGCTCTCGATAGGGTTCCTGCTTGTGTAAAACCCAGTAGGCGGCTTCGGCCAGATGCCGCGCCACCGCCACCACCGCTTTCTGATGTCCGTGCTTGGACTGGAGGCGCTGATAGAGCCGCACCGCGTGCGTCCCGGCCAGCCTGCGCTGACGCATGACGATCAGATTGGCAGCTTCGACGAAGGCCCATTTGAGCGTGCGGTTCACGTCCCCGCAGGTCGCACCCAGCCGCGTTCGCCCGCCGCTGGAATGCACGCGCGGCACCAGGCCGCAATAACTGGCCACGTGCGGGGCCCCGGGAAACCGCTCGATGTCGCCCAGTTCCAGCGCCATCACAGCGCTCAAGATCGGTCCCACCTTGGGCAGGGTCTTCAGCAGCTCCGTCTCCGCGCTGTTGGCCAGGATCCCCGCCAGGCGGCGCTCCAGCTGCTCGATACGCGCGCTCAGGAAATCCAGCAGCCGCAGCTGCTCTTCCACGCTGCGCCGCGTCTGCGGCGGCAACTCCGCCAGCCGAGCGGCGAGTTCCTCCCGGCCCGCGGCGCCGAAGATATCGCTGCCTGCCAGCAGCAGATTGTACTGCCGCAAGATGCCGTGCACCCGGTTCTTCAGCCCGGTCCGCATGTGGCTCAGATACATGCGCAGCCGTAGCAGCGCGCGCTCGTCCCGCAGCTCGGCCGGCGGAATCCAGACTTCCGGCAGGGTGCCGTTGCGCAACAGCATGGCCAGCCCGCGCGCATCCACTTTGTCGGTGTGCTTGACGGTCTTGCCACAGCGCCGCTTGGCTTCCAGCGGATGCGCCAGATGGGGATGGTGTCCGGCCTGCTCCATCGCATCCGCCATCCAGTAGTAATCGCCGCCCGCCTCGATCGCGATCTCGCTGCCCGGCGGCAAGCTCTCCAGAAAGGCGCGGAATTCAGCGGCTTGGTGACGTACGCGAACGTCGCTCCCGTAGCGGCCGCGCTCGTCGATACAGCTGAACACCGAATACCTCTTGTGGGCGTCACATCCAATAAAATGTTCCATGGATACTGCAGCTCTCCTTTGAGCTGATGCGCGGCCCACCGGACCCGAACGGCACCAGCCGTTCGGGCCTAGCGGGCCGCTCTTTTGGTTCTGCCATATCCTGGCAGAACGCGCTGCAGCGCTTTCATGGAATCACACCAGCTACCGGTCGTCGGCCCCTTTGCGCTGGTACGGCTCGTTGATGTACTTCGCCGCGATTTCCTGCGCGCCCTGGGTGTTGTCCTTCGTGCGAACAGCCAGTTTGTACTCATTGACGGCGCGTTCGCGCTGGCCGGTGATGTCGAAAATCATCCCGAGGTTGAGGTGGGACCAGACCTCGACCCAAGCCGGATCGAGGCTGCCGTTCAGCGCTTCCCGGAACGCGTTGGCCGCGGACTGATAGTTGCTCTGCTTGAAGAACACCTCGCCGACGCGGTACTGCGCGAGGGAGTTGTTCCGGTCGACTTCCAGCGCCTTGGAATACTCCTTCAGCGCATCTCCGAACTCACCCACTTCGACGAACTGCTCACCGCGGCGTATCGCCACCGCAACCCGGATCGGGTTACTGAAGCGCAACACGCGGTTGTTGGGGTCGAGGATAACCGATTTCGGTTTACCGAACGTCTCGACGATGAACTCGGAGGAGGTGCCGACGACCTCGATGCGCTTCTCCTCGGGATTGCCCTCGGTCTCGATCTTGAGGTCGACCGGCATGCGGAAGGTGTCGAGGTCCTGGGTTACCTTGCCCATGACCCGAAAGCCTTTTTGCGTACGGAAGATCGTGTATTCGCTCTTGAACTCGGGAGCGCCGGTGGACTCGATCCACTGAATGAAGAAGTACTGCAGGTTCGTGGCGGTAAGTTCCTCGGCCGCCTTGCGCAGATCGCCCGTGTTCACCGACTGCCACGCGTATTTCTCCGGAAGCTGCTTCAGCAACTGGAAGAACTTCTCGTCACCGATCACCGAGCGGAGCATGTGATAGACAGCCGCTCCTTTACCCGCGGTCAGCGCCCAGAACTCCGGAGAGTAGTCTTCGACGCGGGAAACCTGGATCAGCGGCGGGCTGTCCACGGTGAGCGCCTCGATGTACGTCTCGCGGACATCGTTCTCCATGGCCGCGGGGCCGTTGGCCTGTGCGACATAGAGCAACTCCGCGTACCGCGCCGCCCCGTTGGTGATCCAGAGGTGATTACGCGACTCGGCGGAGAGGAGCATGCCCCACCACTGGCGGGCGATCTGGTTGGCGAGCAGCCGGGAGTTCACCTTGTCGCCGATCGAGCGCGGCGAGAGGAAGATGACGCCAGTGGTAGCGTAACCGTTCGGGGCGCCGTTCTCGGTCTGCACGAACGTAAGGTTCGCCTGGGGCGGCAGGCCGAACACGCTGGTCAGGTAGGTCATGACCTTGTCGGCTTCCTGGCCATACGGGCCGGCCATCTCGCGTGCGGCGTCGCGAAAGTAGAGATCAGAGGTGACCCCCTCGGAAGCGATTCGCAGCGGATCTCCCTGCACCACCGCGATGCTGCCGGGGAACGCAGGCTGGCGCGTGGTGAACGTGTATGCAAGTTTACCGCCCGTGACCTGCGCGACCTGTTCCGAACCGCCGGCGATCACTTTATTGCCCGCCGGCACGGTCACTTTGATTTCCGCAGTGTAACGGTCTTCGGTGTAGCCGCTGACTGGAAACCAACGAGCCGGATAGAGCAGGTAGGAGTGATCACTTTGGATCGACGCGAAGCGGACACCATAGACCGGCGATTCTTCTTTGCCGGTCAGGACGCCGTCGTAGCGGAACGTGAGAGTGACTGTCTTGCCTTTCTCCAGCGCCTCGGGAAAGGCGACGCGCACCGTGAAGTCGTTGCGGGACCGTGAAGCCCCCAGTTCGCGGCCGGACTCGTCCTCCACTTTTGAGACGTTTAGTGCATTGTGAAGTTCAAAAACGACGGACGAGATCCGATCTTCCTGAGTGGTGAAACGGACCGATGCCGTGCCGGCGAGCGACTGGGTGTTCGGATTGATCTCGGCGTTGATGACGTAGTGCTCGACATCGATGCGCGAGCGGCCTTCTTGTGCGAACGAAGAAGCAACCGTGCCAAGAACCGCCACCGCGATCCACAACTTACGACTCATTTGTATCTCCGTGGTTAAGTACCTGCTGTACCGCGGCGGCTGCCCGCTCGAGCGGATCCCCGCCGGTCGACAGGAGCGCCGCGACATCTCTCAGGTCCCGCCTCATCACATCTCGTGCGGCCGGATTTTCAATCAGCCGGATGGCCTCCGCCGCCAGACGGTCCCCTCTCATTTCATTCTGCATCAGTTCCGGAACAACCGCTCGTCCCGCCACCAGGTTCACCATCGAATAGAACGGCACATCCACCAGAAACTTGCCCATCAGCCAACTGAATCCGGTCACCCGATAGTAGGTGACCATGGGAGTGCCGAGCAGCGCTGTCTCGATGGTCACGGTACCACTGGCAGCCAGCGCCAGGTCCGCGTGAGCGATAGCGTCCCATGTTTCTCCCTCCGCTGGAGTCACCGGAGCGTCGCCAAGAAGCGAACCGAGCCACCCGCCACCACTGTGACGAAGCAAACCCGCTGGCAGCGCCAGCACGAACTGCGCGGTACGATTCCTCCGCATGATGCCGCGAACTGCATCGAGGACCGTTGGGAGGTGACGAGTGATCTCGCCCCGCCGGCTACCCGGGAGCAACACGATAAGCGGATTCTCGCCGTCAAGACGATGCCTCCGGAGGAAATCCTCCCGGGAAACGGAAGGCTTCACCATCCGGGAAAGCGGGTGACCGATATACTCCGCCGGAACCCCGTGGTGCCTAAAATACGACTCCTCAAAAGGAAAGATGCATAACAGACGGTCTATGTTGCGCCGAATTGAGGAAATTCTTCCCTTCCGCCACGCCCAAACCTGGGGCGCCACCAGATAGACGACGGGAATTCCAAGGGTTTTCAGCCGCCGGGCAACACGAAGGTTGAAGTCGGGGCTGTCGGTCAGGATGGCCAGATCGGGTCTCTCGCGGCGCGCGGCATCGATCAGACGGCGGTATTCCCGGTAGATCCGCGGGATATGCCCGACTACCTCCAGCAGCCCCACGACAGCCAGACTGGCCGCATGAACCACCGGCCGCACGCCGGCTTGTTCCATGTGGTGACCCGCGCACCCGAAGAAGGAGGCGTCCGGGAGGCGGCGGCGGAGGCGCTCGACAAGACCGGCAGCATAGAGATCACCGGAAGGCTCACCGGCGGAAACCAGGATCTTGGGGGACACCAAGGGCTAGTCTAGCAAGGAGGCTTGAGGAAGCAACGCGGCCGGACCGTGGGGCAAACGCCGGACCGGCGGTACGAGTAGCGGCAAGCAGGACTTCCGGGAGCCTCCTGGGGTAGTCTAGCTGTGGTCAGGAGGATTCCATGAGCCTGTTTCACAGCCACCCTCGGCCGAAGAAGTCTTCGCGCCGAAAATTCGTTTTCCTTGGAATGTTCGCTCCGATCGCGCGAGTTTCCGCGCGTAAGCCGGAGCCGGGGCCCGGGGCCGGGCCGTTGGCGCCGCCGCAGGAAGTGGCCCGGAAACCCGTCCGGAAGCGGGCGCGGGTGTTCGACGCCCACTTACACTGCCCGAGCGAGAACGGCCAAGTCTGGCAGTGGCACACGGTGACCAAGACGTTCGAGGAGTTCGTCGCCTACCTCGACCGCACCGGAGTCGAGCGCGGCATCATCAACTCCGTCCGGTGTCAGTTGGCCAAGAGCCCGCAGGAGTTCATCGCCGGAAACCGGGAGGTCGCGCGGTACGTGGAGCGCTACAAGGGCAGGTTCCTGGGAGCGTGCGTGGTGAACCCCATGTTCATCGACGAAGCGCTGCGCGAGATGGAGAACTGCCGGAAACAGTACGGCATGGTGTGGGTGGGAGAGCTGTGCAACTACACGGTGCCTTACGAATACACGGTGAAGGAGTTCGAGCTCCTTGTGGAACAGGCGGTGAAACTGAACATGGTGCTCGACGTCCATACCGAACTTGAGGAGATGGAATTCATCATCCGCAAGTTCCCGAAGGCGACGATCGTGTTTCCCCATTTCGGCGACGGCAACGAGTACGGTCACATCTTCAAGCGGATCGACCTGGTGGCGGCGAATCCCAACTGCTACCTCGACACATCCGGCTACGGACACGACCGGGTGGGCATGCTCGAATACGCGGTGAAGAGCATCGGCCCCGATCGGGTGCTGTTCGGGTCGGACTTTTCGATCAACTGTCCTGCTACGGTCATCGCGCGCGTCGAACACGCGTTTCTGACCGAAGAACAGCGGCGAAAAATCCTCGGCGGCAATCTCGAAGCGCTGCTCGCGAAAGCGGGCTGGAAGGAAGCCTGACCGGTGTACGGAACCCGCCCAAGACAGCCGTCCGACAGACACTGTTTTGTTACGATGAAGTAAAGCCTAAATGTCCATAGAAACCCGCCTGGACAAGCTGAGTGTCGAAGAATTCGTGGATCGCTGCCGGGAGGCGATGACCCCGCTGGGCAGCAAGTTCTCGTATTTCCCCGCGATTCCGTTGACGGAAGAAGAAGTTCAGGAGTATCTCAACGAACCGATTGCGGCGCTGCCGCCGGCGCTGATCGCCGCATTGCCCAACCTGGCGCTGGTGCTGGTGCCGTACCTGGAAAAGCCGAACGGAAAGGTACAGAACGGAACGACCGGCGAGCACGTAAGCTTCGAGAAGCCCGGTGAGGGACGCCAGATCTACGTGGCTGAGGCGTCCGCTGGGGACGGGACGTTGGCCAAGCTGGTTCTTGCGATCAAGGACATTGCGATTTCCGAGTACCACTACCACTTCTACCGGGCGCTCGCCGGCATCCTGGGTCGGGGCATGGGGGAAAACCTAGAGGAGCAGTATGTGGCCTTACTCCGTGAGGAACTCAGCAACCGGGTTCACGGAGAGGTGGATCATGCCGGTTGGCATCTCAAGCAAGCCCTCATAAGGCGCCAGACGAACGTCCGCCGGGAGACCAAGGTGTTCCGCGAGTACGCTCTACAGTCGTTTGTCGATACGATGACACTCTACCTGCACGGAATCTGTTGCGACGTTGACGTCGAAACAGGTCCGAGGCAGTTGCCGAGCCGGTTCCTGCGAAAGCGGCTTGAACTGCTCGAAATCCTGTTTCCGCCTCCCGAGGGATACGCCGTTTTTCCCGAGGAAATCCGGGGCGAGTAGCGCCGCCGTCATCCCGCAAGCAATTCAGCCAGAATACGGGCGGCCACTTCTTTGCCGCGCTCGCCGACCTCGCCGATCGGCCCTACGCAACCCGGGCAGCCGGACTCGCACCGGCAGGCGGCCAGGAGCTCAGCAGCGCCGGTAAGCAGACGCCGGTGCATTTTTTGGAGCGGCGCGCTTTGCCCAATACCGCCGGGGTAGTTGTCGTAGAGGTACAGGTTCGGCTCCCAGGTCTTCAAACCGCCTGAGATGTCTTCGGTGATGGCCACGCCCAGGTCCCGGGGATCGCACATCACGAGTAATGAAGCGACCGCCCGAAGCGCGTTGCCCAACCCGGTGAGTCCGCTTTGCCGTTCCGTCGGCGTCAGGTCCGGAAAACGTGACAGAAAACCCTCCGGGAAATGAAGCCAGAATGCGGTGGTGTGCACTTCCTGTTCCGGCATCGAAAGGCTTCCGGCGCCGACGTTCTCCATCGTGTAGAACTTCACCTTCTTAAAGCCGACTACTTGCGTGTTCACGCGAACATCGCCGTGAACGGCGCGGGCGCCGGATACCGGAGCCGAGTCGAACTCCTCCAGAACCTTCACCTGCGTGTAGTCGATGGCGTCGGTAAAGTAGTCACAGTCGACGCTGCGAACATAGGCCTTGCGGGCTTCGTAGTCGAAGCGTTCCACCTGGTACTGGCGGGCCTCGTGCAGATAGATCGCTTTTTCGTGCAGTGCGGTGAGCGCGGCGGGGAAATCGACATCGGCGATCACGGTTGGCTCACCGGTCATGTCCACAACGACGAAGTTGTCGCTCGTGACGGCACGAAGGCTGATGGCATCGGCCGGGTAAGTATCGGACGTCCAGTGCCAGGCGTCGGCCGAGTGGTGGAGAAAGCCGGCCTCTTCAAGGAACCGGCAGAGGTCCGCGGCATCGTGCGGACCGAACCTCTCGCCGTCGCGCACGGGCAGCTCAAAAGCGGCGCATTTCAGGTGATTGATCAGGATTTCCAGGTTGTCCGGGTTGATGTGGGCGTGCTCCGGAGACCGGTCGAAGAAGTAGTCGGGATGCTCGATGACGTACTGGTCGACCGGCGCACTAGAGGCCACCAGCACCGCCAGTGACGTGCCCTGCCGCCGTCCCGCTCGGCCCGCGCGCTGCCACGTCGACGCGATGGAACCCGGGTAGCCGGCCATGACGACGGTGTCGAGCGTGCCGATATCGACCCCCAACTCAAGGGCGTTAGTGGCGACGACCGCGCGAATCTCGGCGTTACGAAGCTTGCGTTCAATCTCGCGGCGTTCTCGCGGAAGATAGCCTCCCCGATATCCGCGGACGGCGCCGGCGCCCAGGGGGCTGCGTTCGGCGGCGTCCTTCAGGTAGGTGACCAGGACCTCGGTGGCAAGCCGGTTGTTGGCAAAGACGAGCGTCTGCTGATTTCGTTCGATGAACTCGAGCGCAATGCGCCGTGTTTCGTTCAGGTAACCGCGGCGGATGCCGAGCTGCCGGTTCACGACGGGCGGATTGTAGAAGACGAAGTACTTCTCGCCGGCGGGCGAGCCATTGCAGTCGACGAGCTCAAAGGGGAGGCCGGTCAGGCTCTCGGCCAGTTCCCGTGGATTGGCGATAGTAGCGGAACAGCAGATGAATTGCGGCGAAGAGCCATAAAACTCGCAGATCCGCTTCAGACGCCGGAGGACGTTCGCCACATGGCTTCCGTAGACGCCACGGCAGTAGTGGAGCTCATCGATCACGAAATAGCGGAGGTTTTCGAACACTTTTGCCCAACGCGTGTGGTGCGGCAGAATTCCCGCGTGGAGCATGTCGGGGTTGGTGAGCACCACATTGGCGCGCTCGCGGATCGCCCGGCGTGCGTCCTGTGGGGTGTCGCCATCGTAGGTAAAGGCGCGGATACCCGAGCCCATCGCCTCCACCGTTTCCTGGAATTCGTGCAACTGGTCTTCGGCGAGCGCCTTGGTGGGGAAGAGGTACATCGCGCGGGCTTCGGGATCCTCGATGAGGCGGTTGAACACGGGCAGGTTGTAGCAGAGGGTCTTGCCGCTGGCGGTCGGCGTCACAACGACCACGTTCGCTCCGGACGAGACTCGGCGGAACGCCTCGGCCTGGTGTGTGTACAGCCGCTCGATTCCCCTTCGAGCGAGAACTTCGCGAAGCGAGGCGTGGACCGTCTCCGGCACCACTTCAAATTCGCCGGACCTCGCTGGCTGTCGCCGAACCGCGCGCACAGGCGATTCCGGGTCCGTCATCCACTGCTCAAAACGGGCGACTGCCGACTCGATCCCGGTCTGGCGTCTCAGCCCTGTCTCCGGACCGAATTCTGGGAAACCTAGGGTCAGATTCATTATCGACTTTCGCCTTTTCTTTGCTACAGTACACCACTTTCCGAGGCGGAACAACGGAGAGCACCGAAGAAGCAGGCTTAGTCGCGGACGAACTCGTACCGCTCGAGGGTCGCCGCGACGACAGCCTCCCCGCTTTCTTCGGAATGGGTAGGCGTCTCGACGCGCACGACCTTGCCGAGGCAACGCAGATTGACGCTGCCACCGTTGATCGAATGGGTGGGGAAGGTAATGACGTACTCGATGGGATCGCCGATCTCGACATCGATTGACGCGGCGAAAAGGACACCTCCAGCGCTGAGATTCTTGGTCATCCCAGCACTCGACACCGGCTGAAAACTCTTCCGCACAACTTCTAGCGGTAGCTTCAGCTCAAATCGCTTCGTCTTTCGCTGTTCGATCACAGGCTATCTTAATCTAGTTCCAATTGTATTCCAGGTCAAGTGCGGAACGCATAGAAACAAAAAGAGTAGTAATGGTACCCAGACCTGTAGGACTTCTAGCCTCTTCAGGACTGCAGTCCCGGTTTCGCTCAACAACAATGCTAAAATGTCGGTGAAAACCCTTGCGTAAGGTACTCCGTCCGATTCTGGGTGTGTCGCTTGTCCTGGTGGGCATTGTCGGGTTGATTCTTCCGGTGATGCCGGGCTGGATCTTTGTGATCCCTGGACTGGTGATTCTCGGCGACTATTTTCCGCCGGTGCGGCGACTCCTTGACTGGGCCAAAGCAAAAGCCCGTATAGGGCATACCAGCCGCTAGTGTGAGCTGACGTTGCCGGCAAGCAGAGACTCCAGATCCACCTTGCGGTAATCCCGGTAGTCGAATTCCTCTTCGACGTGGTACGTCATGATTAGGCCGACTCGGGCTGATGCTGTGTACCAGAGATGTTTCGTTACCCAGAGGCCGTCGTTGAGCCTCATCTGGTCCATCTTGACCTTTGCGCCCCTGGCGATCCGGACCAAAATCCAGCCGAACCAGACGGAATCGAGCAGCTCCGCTTCAGCCCGCGCCCAATGGTAGTCGTCCTGATCAATCCAGAGTCTGCCCTTGAGCTGCGTGAACAACTTGGAGTAGCGGTCCTTCGGTCGATAGCCGGGCCGCGGCTCTGCGTCCAGAACCCACGCGGGCCGGCCGCCGACGCGCTCCGCGCCGGCCAGGCGGAAACTGAACGCGTCTGGAATCTCACGGATGGCCCTCCGATAGCGGGTGCGTCGCTCTTCGGACTCGCGGATTCTCCTCTGGCGTTCCGTGGCGCTCTCCCGCTTTCTCGCTTCGATGGCCTTGCGGAATCCCTCTTCCTGCGAGCGCTGCTCTTCGGCTGACAGGGGCTTGTCGTCCTGGGCGATCAGCCGGCGGATCGGCGTCCCGTCGTGCATGACCACTTCGTGAGTCTTGAGAACCCGGGACTTGACGTGTCCATCGCCGTCCAGGTCCTTTTTGTCGGAGCGCTCCACGAAGATGAAGTTCCGGAGGATCTCGCTGCCGGATTCCTCGTCCACTTCGATGGAACGGCGCACGATCGCCTGCGGATCGGGCTGCGCCGCCATTGCTGGCCAGACCGTCCACGACAGGGCGGTGACCAGTGGAACAAAGATCGTCCTCGACATCCCCTAGATTTCAGTCTAGCGGCTTGCGAGCGGATTTCGCACTTGGCCGGGTACGCTACGGTAGAATTGGATTCTTGCCTGAGACACTGTCCCAAAGCCCCTCTGTCAATGTTCTCCTGATGGCGGCGACCGGCATCGCCGTTTTGAGCGCCGCCATCGGCGTGTGGCTGATCGGCGTGCCTCGAAAGGGCACAACGCTCGTCCCGTTCAGCGCCGGTCTGCTGTTGGGCATTGTGGCGTTCGGCGTATGGCCCGAACTGGCAGAGCCGTTCGGCTGGCTCGGCGGTCTTGCTCTGCTCGCCGGCGGTTTCGCGCTGCTGTGGAGCGTGAACCGTTTCGTTTACCCGGTATGCCCGACGTGCAGTCATACGCACGACCACGATTCCTGCGCCATCTCTCTGCATGGTTTCGCGCTGCCGCTAATCGCCGCGGCAGCCGTTCATAGCGTCCTGGACGGGTGGGGAATCGCGGCGTCACGGGATGAAGGCACGGGGAGCCTCGGCCTGGCGGTCTTCCTGGGAGTGGCGCTGCACAAAGTCCCGGAAGGATTGGCGTATGGAGCTATCCTGCGGGCGGCGCTGCGCTCCAGGGCGGGTGCGTTCGCTGGGGTGCTCGCCACACAGCTGCCGACCATGAGCGGCGAACTCTTGAACCGTTGGCTCGGTCCCTACCTCGGGCTGCACTGGATGGGCTTGCCGCTCGCACTGGTGGGCGGCAGCTTCTTGTTCCTCGGTTTTCACGCCGTGCACAGCGACCTGCGGAGGCGCGGGCCCGCACCGGCGCTTGTTCCGGCGCTTACGGGCGCGGTTGGGGCGGCCGCGCTGCACCACGGGCTGCGACTCTTCTTGCGATAGCGGAGCTTATACCGGCGGCCGGCGGCGGTGCCAATCCGTACGCTTCTGGAACTCCACGCCGAGGGCGAGCAAGTTGTTCTCGCTGAAGGACCGCCCGACAAGCTGGATCGACACCGGCAGCTTTTCGGACGTGAAGCCACAAGGCAGAGAGAGCGCAGGAAGACCGGCCAGGTTGCCGACAGCGCCAAGGTCACGAAGCCCACGGTCTTTCGGCTCGGGCTTCGGCCGGAACCCCCGATTCAGCGGATCGCTGATCTTCGAGGCCGGCCCGAAGACGCTTGGCGATACGAGCACGTCCACGTCGATAAAGATCTTCCGCATGGCCTCGCGGATGAGGCTGCGGATGCGCATGGCCTTCAAGTAGTCCTTAGCGGCGATATCCAGTCCCGCTTTCAATCCGGCGATCTGGTGCTGATCGGCGAGCTGATCCACTTGGCCGCTCTTGATGAGCGGCTCGAAGACCGCCGCACCTTCGGCGGAGATGATCGTGCCGGCCGCCAGGCTGTATGGGAGGTCCGGCAGAGCGATTTCGACCGTCTTCACGCCGAGTCCGCGGACGACTTCGAGCGCCGCCTGGAACGCCGGCCGCGCGGTGGGCTCCGCCCACTCCGCGAAGTCCACTGGGGCGAAGCCGACTCGCAGGTCGCTGAGCTTGCGAGCGTACTGCGGCGCATAAAAGAAACTCTTTCCAGCCGAGCCTGGATCGTTAGAGTCACCGCCCGAGATCACGCGCAGGACGTGCCCGCAATCCTCGGCCGAACGGCAGATCGGGCCGATCTTGTCCATCGTCCAGGAAAGAGCCATGGCCCCGTACCGGCTGACGAGGCCGTACGTCGGTCTCAGTCCGGTGACGCCGCAGTAAGCACACGGGGTCAGGATGGATCCCCACGTCTCCGAACCGATGGCAAAAGGCACAAGGCCCGCGGCAACCGCACTGCCAGACCCGCTGGAGGACCCGCCAGACCAGCGCGTGGTGTCCCATGGATTCAGTCCGGGGCCGGTGAGGGATGCCGCCGCATACCGGTACCCCCCCCCGCCCGCGAGTTCCACCATCGCAAGCTTGCCGGCAAGAACCGCACCGGCCTTGCCGAGTTTCTTGACCACCGTCGCGTCGAAATCGAAGACCTGCCCCGCGTAAGGGCGCGCGCCCCACGTTGTGGGACGGCCCGCCAGGCTCAGCAGATCCTTGGCGCCGTATGGAATTCCCTGGAGCACTCCACGAAAACGGCCGCGCTTGATGTCGTCATCGACTTCGCGCGCCTGGCGGAGCGCGTGTTCGCGCAGGGACAATGCCAGCGCGTTGTAGCGGGGTCCGGACTTTTCGAGGCGCTCCGAAAAGGCGAGCGCCAGTTCAACCGCGGAAAACTCCTTCGCCTTCAGCTTCCCATTCAGCTCCGCGATCGTGGCGAAGAAAACGTCGTCGGGGATATTGGCCATGGCGGTCAAGGTCTGAAGATGAAAGCCGGCTCCGTGGCCATCGGCACGTTGAACTTTTCGAGTTGTTCGGACTCGCTGCGGACATCGGCCTTTTCCTGCGCCAGCACCTCCTCCGGCGTGAGTTTCCGCTCCTCCTGTGCTCTCACGAGCGACGTCGAAGAAGCCAGCGCGGCGGCCAGTTCGCGGCGCGTCATCGTTGCTCGTACCATGCGGCCATTATAGTCGCGCCCGCGCTTGCGCCGCCCGAGTGCTGTGCCAGAGTAGAAGAGATGCTGATACCGAACGAACTTGTCGTCCGTTGTCTTGGCCAGCGAACCGTCGATTCACCCTTGAAGCTCTCAACGATGCGGGGCGACGGAATCGGAGATTTTGTGCCCGACGATGCCAAGATGCTGTTCCGTCCGGATTTTTCGCCCCGCGATCCGATCCGCGCCGATCTGTCTTTCGAGAAGGCGGGTCCCCGGCAGCAACTGTACTTCGATCCCGCCAGTACAACAGCCGCGATCGTTACCTGCGGAGGCCTGTGCCCGGGCCTGAACAACGTGATCCGTTCGGTCTTCTTCCAGTTGCATCACAACTACGGCGTGCGAAACGTGGTCGGCATCCGGTACGGCTACCAGGGACTTAACCCGGTGCACGGAGTTCCGCCGGTTCGTCTGACGCCGGAGTTCGTCGAGTCGATCCACAAGCTGGGCGGCACCGTGCTGGGTTCGTCGCGGGGATCGGAAGAGCCTCGCGTGATGGTGGACTTTCTGGAAAGGGAGCGGATCGACATCCTCTTCTGCGTGGGCGGTGACGGCACCCAGCGCGGCTCCCATGCGATCGCCGAGGAGGTGACGCGGCGTGGGCTCCCCGTCGCCATCGTCGGCATTCCGAAGACCATCGACAACGACCTCAACTACGTCTGGCGCTCGTTCGGCTACTACAGTGCTCTCGACAAGGCTCGGGAGATCCTGGATGGGGCGCACGCCGAAGCGAAGGGCGTTCCGAACGGCATCGCCCTGGTTAAGCTGATGGGGCGCCACGCAGGTTTCATCGCCGCCGGGGCGACGCTTGCCAGCCAGGAGGTCAACTTCACGCTGATTCCGGAGATACCGTTCGAGTTGGAAGGCGAGCACGGCTTCCTCCACTGCCTGAAGCGGCGGATCCTGAACCGTGGTCATGCCGTCATCGTTGTCGCCGAGGGAGCCGGGCAGGACCTCGTTTGGCAGGGCGAAGCCGGAACGGACGCATCGGGCAACGTCAAGCTTCAAGACATCGGACCGTTTCTGCGCGACAAGATCCTAGACTACTTCGCTCGCGAGCGCATCTCCGCCGGTATGAAGTACTTCGATCCGAGCTACGTGATCCGCAGCGTTCCGGCCAATACAGACGACGCGCTGCTGTGCGACCGCCTGGCGCGAAACGCGGTCCATGCGGCGATGGCGGGCAAGACGGACGTGCTCATGGGGCTGTGGTACAACACGTTCATTCACGTTCCGATCTCGCTGGCGATTCGCGAGACAAAGCGGCTGTCCCCGGAGAGCGAAGTCTGGATGTCGGTGCTGGCGTCCACCGGCCAGCCGGCGCAGTTCTGCCGATAGCGGGCAGAGCGCGGGCTACGACTGTGCGGTCATCCGCAAAAGCTCGCGCTTCAATTCGGCCTTGACCTTGTCGAATTTCGCATCCCCGGCGAGATTCGTCCACTCGTTCGGATCCGCGGCATGGTCGTAGAGTTCCTCCTCGCCGTTAGCGCACAACGTATAACGCCACTGCCGGCCGCGGATGGAGAAGTGCGCCTTTTGGCCGGCGCCTAGCTCCGTGAGGGCGAAGGCCGGACCACTCCAGTATCCGTCCCGAGGGTTTTCAAGGAAGGGGCGCAAACTGAATCCGTCGAGCCGGTAACCGTTGCCGCGGGCATTCGGCTCCGCCGGCAAGCCGCACAGGTCGGCTATCGTCGGGTACATGTCGATCAGCGAAACTGGTTGGTCGCAGCGCGCACCGCTCCTGCTCATTCCCGGGGCGTCGATGACCAGCGGAACGCGAGTCGACTCCTCCCATAGGGAGTTTTTGAAGATGTAGTCCTTTTCACCCATATGGAAGCCGTGGTCGCTGGTGAGAATGACGACGGTGTCCTGGGCATACGGACTGCGTTCCAGCGCGTTCAGAACCTTCCCCACCTGATCGTCGGCGAACGAGACACAGGCGAGGTAGGCCTGAATCCACCGTTTCCACATCATCTCGCCACCGGCGGCGTGAAGCAGGCGGAACTTTTCGAGGCCCTTAGCGTCGGCCAGAAGAAGGGCGCGTGCGCAGTCGTCCGTATCGTTCGACAGGTACGGCGGAAGCTGGATGTTCTCGGCCGGGAACATGTCGAAGTACTTTTTCGGAGCGTACAGTGGGATATGCGGGCGAGAGAAGCCGACGCCGAGAAAGAACGGCGTCTCGTGCTTGCGGGAGAGTACGTCAGCGGCCCATTTCGCGCAAAGTTCGTCGGCGATCAAGTCACGATCTTCCTCGTTCACGTAGCGGAAGGAGGCGTTGTACTGCCGCCAGCCCCGGTAACCGGGAATCCCCTTGGCCGGGTCGGGCATGAACTCCGGCACGTCCGAGAGCGGGCCCCAGGTCTGCATGGGAGGCGTCTCATGCAGCAGCGGGAGGTTCTTGTAGTACGCGGTCTCGAAAAGGCAGTTGAGGGTCGGATGTTCGCGCCGCTCCTTTCCGTCCCACGGCCAGGGACCGAACTCCGGGTCGTGGCCGTATTCGGTATAGAGGTCTTTCGGCTCTTGCCCGTTGTGGAACAGTTTTCCGGTTCCGTACACGGCGTACCCCGATTTCCTCATGTGCTCGATCAGGGTCACGGATTGCCCCAGAACCGGGTTCTGCCGCCAGTTTCCAGAGCCATGGTAGTGGCTCTTAAACGGATAGATGCCGCTCCAGAGGCTCGCTCGCGACGGGGCGCACCACGGCTGGTTATTGTGGGCGTTGGTGAATTGGACGCCCCGGCTCATCAGACGGTGGATGTTGGGTGTGCGCGCCTGAGGGTGGCCGCCCATTCCGTCCACGGAATCGTTCAGGTCGTCGCAGATGATGAACAGCACGTTGGGCCGGGAACGCGAACCGGCGCGTGCTGGCAGGATGGCGGGTGAGGCCAGCGTCGCGGCGCCGGCGGCGGAGCGCAGGAAGTCTCTGCGCGTGGGGATGCGGCGTCTTTCGCTCATTTTGATTCTCCGGCCTCTCGAAGCGGTCTACTTCGGCGCCTCACGCTTTTTGTACTTGAAAACCTTCCAGTCCTCGGACGCGCGGCCGTTCAGGTCCCACATGATCTCGCCGTCGCGGATGGTCATTTCGGCGACTAGCAGCTTGTCTCCCGACATGCGAGCACCGGCGGCGTCGACAAAGCCGTACCTGCCTTTGTCGAGGCGTAGCACGGTGACGTCAGCGCCGGCGCCCACGTCGAGATGTCCGAGTTCAGGCCGTTTGATCGCTTGGGCGGCCTTCCATGTCGACCAGAGGACGACATTCTCGATGGACGAGCCGAGGTTCAAAACCTTCGACATGACGTTGATCATGTCCTTCATGCCGGCGTTCATGCTGCCGCTGTGGAGGTCGGTGGAGATCACGTCCGGGTCGAAGCCTTCGCGGAACGCCGGCACGGCGACGTACCAGTAGAAGCTACCGCCGCCATGGCCGAGATCGAAGATGATTCCGCGCTTGCGCCCTGCCCACATTGCAGGGTTGACCTTGCCGCCGAGCAACTCATCGCGGTGCCCCGAGTAGCAGTGCGTGTAAATATCTCCGGGGCGCAGCTTTTCCGTTAGGAGAGCTGTGAGGTTGCGCTCCTTCGTCGTGTATCCGAAGTCCACCATGACGGGCATATCCGTGGCTTTCCCGGCTGCAACAGCCCGCTCCACCGAGAACCAGGCCGGCCCCTTGTAGTGCGCAGACTTGAAACCCACGACGACATCCTTGTGTTCACGCGCCATCTTGACCGTGGCTTCGACATCCATGTTTTTCGGGTCGTCCTCACCGCCGGGCTCGGGACCCATACCTCCGGCGGCGATGTTCAGCAGCGCCAGCACGCGCGTGCGGACTCGGTCGATGACGCGCTGCCGGAAGTCGGGAAAGTTGCGGTAGCCGGAGGTGCCCGCGTCCACCATCGTGGTGACGCCGGTCCGGAAGGAGAATGCATCCGGCTGAACGCTGCTGTCGCCGGTCAGAGCGCGCAGGCCGGTACCTGTGTAGACATGAACGTGGATATCGATCAAACCCGGTGTGACATAGAGGCCGCGCACGTCCGCGACGCGTTTCGCTTCGGAAGCAGGAATATCCGGCGCGACTTTGGCGATCTTGCCGCCCGCGATGGCGACATCCATGACCTTACTGATTCGGTTCTTCGGATCGATTACGTGCCCGCCCTTGAGCAGAAGGTCGTAAGCCGGCTGGGCTGAGAGAACGCCCGCCGCCGTTAAAGTGAGGAGAACGGTTCGAATCATGATTGCACCTTTCTGAAGAATCCTACTCCGGTCCCGGACCGCGCTGTTCCCGGAAGGACTGGCTCGATCGACGTTCACTGGTGGTTCGCACCGAGCGTTTCCCGCGCGGCCTTCTCCATCGCCGCTCTCGGCGCGCTCTCGCCAGTCCAGATTTCGAACTGGCGGACGGCCTGTTCAATGAACATCTCCAGGCCCGGGATCACTTCTTTGCCCTGCTGCCGGGCGCGTCGAATGAGAAGCGTATCGAGCGGGTTATACACCATGTCGAAAACGAGATCCGCGGGGATGAGGTCTTCGAAGAAGCATTCGTCGACATGGGGAAACATGCCGAGCGGCGTGGCATGCACGAGCGCATCGAAACGTAAGGTCTCCAGTTGTTCTCGCGTTACCGCCTCGGCGCCGCCCGCCTTGGCGAGGGCGCGCACGCGGTCCGGATTGCGCCCCACAACGGAAACCTTCGCACCGGCGTCAGTGAGTGCGAACACTGCACTGCGAGCGGCGCCACCGTTGCCCACGACCAGCACGGACGACCGATTCAGCCGCAGCCGCCGGGAGAGCGGTACGATCACACCCTCGGCGTCGGCGTTGGCGCCACGCCACTTTCCCGCTTTCCGCCACACCGTGTTCACGGCACCGATCCGGCGCGCCAACGGGTCGACGACGTCCAGGTAGCGGATGATCTTCTGCTTGTGCGGAATCGTCACGCTGAAACCCGCAACCGGCAGTTTCTCGGCCATGGTGACAAAATCCCGCAGGTGGACCGGCGGCACGAGAAACGGCAGATAGACGGCGTCGACGCGCCGCGATTGGAAGGCCCGGTTATGGACCGCTGGCGAAATCGAGTGCCGGATCGGGTCCGCGATTACCCCGTAGATTCTGCCGCCCTTGGACAGCCTTTCGATCCGGTACAGGTGTCGCATCTGCTTCGCGCTCACCTGGCCGACGGCCGTACCCTCGGCCGTACAAGGCGCCGCATAGGTGAATAATCCACCGAACACCGGCGAAAGCACGCGAGTCGGGAAGCCCGCCTCGCCCATCGCCAGCAGAATCAGCCGGGCACGAGGGTGGGATTTCGCCAGCACCAGAACACGGAGGTTGTCGGACGGCTTCCGCGCGGTCGTGACCACCTTGTAGGCGTCGGCCGGGACTTTCAGCATTCGCCGCAGCACCGTCTCGAGCGGTGGCGTTCCCTCAAAGTTGTGATAGGAGATGATAAGGTTCGCGCCGGTTCTCAACGGCTCGAGCTTTGCGTTCACGCCCTCGGCGCTCTCAATTTCCACATCAACGGCCCGGGCGCCCGCACTGACGGCGGCTTCGAGGATGTGAATCTGTTCTTCGATGCTGCCGTTGAAACGGCCGTGGTTCTGATGCCGGCGGCAGGTTGCCAGGATAGTGCATTCCGGGTGTTCTTCGAGGAATCCGGCAATAGCCCGGACGCCCTCGGCGGGGTCCGGAAGGTAATCCAGGCGAAATTCGAAAAACGTTTCGCCTTCGTCCAACTCCCGTCTTGCGTGCTCGGCGAGGGTCCCGGCATCGGCAAACCCAAGCGCAATACAGATCTGCGGCAGGGACTTTAGAGGCGGCATCTGACTTCGGCGACGAACCAGAATATCACGAACCGCTGCGCCCGCAGCCTCGAAATCACTGCCCCGGCTGGGCTGCCTGCCGAAGCTTGTCTCGCCAGGCATCGAGAATCGAGGCGGTGGCCGTGGCGCCGAACCGGTCTGCACCGGCGGCGTAAACATCCATGGCCTTGTCGAGGGTGCGAACCCCGCCGGCCGCCTTGACCTTCACGGAAGGCCCGGAGTGGGCCCGCATCAGCCGCAGATCCTCCAACGTGGCGCCTGATGGGGCAAAGCCCGTCGAGGTCTTTACGAAATCCGCACCGGCGCGAGTCGAGATCTTGCAGGCGATGATCTTGAGCTCGTCGGTAAGGTAGGCGTTTTCAAAGATGACCTTCAGTAGCGCGCCGGATTCGTGGCAGGCGGCGGCCATCTGGCTCAGTTCAGTTTCGACGTATTGGAAGCGTCGGGAGAGCAGCTTACCGATATTGATCACCATGTCGATCTCCCGCGCGCCGCGCCGCAGAAGATCGCGTGTCTCATAGAGTTTTGCCGCCGTGGCGGCCGATCCGTGCGGAAACCCGGCGACCGTGCCGACCGGCACCCCGCTGTCACGCATCCACTGCACGGCCAGGTCGACGTCCGCCGGACGGACGGTGACGGTCGCCACGCGGTATTCACGAGCCAGCCGGCAGCCCTGCTCGACCTCTTCCTCGGTGAGCTCGGGCCGCAACAGCGAGTGGTCGATCATCCCGGCCAGCGCTTCATACGTGGAAATCGGGGGACGGACCTGTGGACTTTCGGTATTCATCGAAACAGTCTCCAGGAAGGCGCGAGCCGGCTAGCGGGTACGCTTCGATTTCGCCGGGCTGACCGGCAGCCCCATCGCTTTCAGTTGTGCCTTCGCCTTCGCCGACAATTCACTTTCCGGGTAGCGCTTGATCAGAGTGTAGAACTCATCGCGCGCCTTGACGCGCTGGTTCATTTTGATCAGCGACATGCCTTTCATGTAGTGCGCATCCGGCGTTTTATCGTTTTCCTGGTATTTTTCGAGCACCAGATCGAAAGCCCTGACAGCTTCCGCATGTTGGCCTTGAAGATAGAGGATCTCACCGATGTAATACTGCGCGTTGGGAGCAAGCGTTGTGCCGCCGAACTGTGCGACATAGTCCGTGAAGCCTTTGAGGGCCAACTCGAGGTTTCCGCCGTTCTTGTCACGCAACGCGCCCTGGTAAAGCTGTTCGGCAGATGCGCCGCCCGGTCCGCCGCCCTCGCCAGGCGGCACCGGAGGAGCCTGGAGGGTCCGCACGGCGGTATTTACGTCAACCATCTGTTGCTCAAGCTTGCCAAACCGGACGTTGAGGCTGTCTATAGACTCCTTGAGCGCCAGCATCTGCGTGGAGAGTTGATCGACCTTGCTGTTGATGCCGGCCACTGGCTGGGAGACGCTCTTCTCCTGCTCTCGGAGCCGGTCCCGGACGTTATTCTCCAGCACGGCGAGAGATGTGTTCGCCTTGTTGATGCTGTCGAGCGACTGTTGAACGAGCAGCGTCATCTGCGCCAGTTTCTCGTCCAGCGTGCGCTGCATTGTGCGGACCTGGTCCTGGAGAATTGCGATGTCCCGCTGCAATTCGACGTACTCCTTGCGTTGCGCAAAGGCCAGGAAGGGCCACAAGAACAGCAACAGAGTCAGAACACACGTCTTCATCGTGCTCTCCCGATTACAGGACGCCACGGGCTGGAAGCTGCGCCTCCAGCCCGCGGGATTAACTCAGCTACTGGCCGGCCACGAAGTGGACGCGGCGGTTCCTCTGCCAGCAGTCCTCGTTGGACTCGGTGCACTGAGGCCGCTCTTTGCCGTAACTGATCGTGTTCAGCTTGTCGGCCGGTACTCCCATCTGCACGAGGAACTCCTTGCCGGCGGTGGCACGGCGGTCGCCGAGACCGAGGTTGTACTCCGCGGAGCCGCGTTCGTCGCAATGACCCTCAAGAGTGATCTTCGCCTCTGGAAAGTCGCGGAAGATGTCCCGAAGAGCCTCGGCGTTGCGGGTCAGCGTGGCCCTCGCGTCCTCGCGAATATCGAACTTGTCGTAGTCGAAGAACGCATCCTGGACCTCCGTCGACAGCCGCTCGCTCAGACTTTTCTTCGGCGGCGGCGGTGGCGGCGGTGGCGGTGGCGGCGGCACGGTTACCCTGACGGTGGCGGACTGCGTCTCGGTTCCACCCGGACCCTTGGCGGTCAGCGTATACGTCGTCGTGTCGTTCGGGAACACCCGGCGGTCGCCGGTTGCTGGCACGGAGCCGATTCCCTGGCTGATCGTCACATCGGTTGCATTGCTGGTCGCCCAGCGCAACGTCGCAGACTGCCCGCGCTCGATCGTCGACGGCTCGGCGACAAACTGAGAAATCGTCGGTCTTGCCGGCGGGGGCGGCGCTTCTTCCTTGGGCGGTGGCGGTGGTGGCGGTGGCGCCACCTTCTTTTTGCAGCCTGCCACGAGCAGAATCAGGGAGAACCCCAATAACAGAATGCTGATGTTTCGTTTGCTCATCCTGAACTTCGCCTCCTATGAATCACGAACTCTCAAATTCTACTTCCACACTGGCCGCAAGTTGCTGCCCTGCGTGGTGAGCTTCCGCAACTGCGTGCCGTCAGCGAGCATCGTCCAAATCTGGTTCCCACCCTCACGATTGGAGGAGAAGGCCAAATGGCGGCCATCTGGGGCCCAGACCGGGTTTTCGTTACGACCGGCGCCGTGCGTCAATTGCACGAACTGACGCGTTGCGACATCCATCACAAAGATGTTGTAATTGCCTGGCGCAAAGCCTCGCGTCCACGAGAATGCCACGTGCTGTCCGTCAGGGTGCCAGGAGGGATTCACTGCGTCTCCTTCCCCTGAGGTCAGCCTCTGGACGTCGGCTCCGTCCAAGTTCATTTTATACAACTGCGGAATGCCGGAGCGCCCCGAGACGAATACGATCTCGTTGCCCGTCTTCGGGTTCACTTTCGGCTCAATGTCGATTGTGTTCGTATACGTTAGCCGCTTCAGGCCGCTTCCATCGGCGTTGCAGATGTAAAGCTGCGCATAACTGCCAGCCGCGGTCGATGAAAACACGATCCTCCCGCCGTCCGGCGTGAAGTCCGGGGTCGCGTTCATCGAGGCTGTCTGGTTGTAGAACGGCAATCGACCACCTGTCACAAGCGAATGCAACAATATAACAGGGTTGCCCCTGCTATAGCTAGTAAAGGCAATCTTCGTTCCGTCCGGAGAAACAGCCGGCATCAGCGAAAGCGACTTGTACGTGGTCAACCGCTTCTGGTTCGATCCGTCCGAATCCATCACCCAGATCTCACGCTGGCCTCTTCCGGTACGGTCTGAATCAAAGTAGATTTTTGAACCCAGCAGGCTCTTGTAGCCGAACTGGGCCATGATGTCCGAAGCGAATTCGTGGGCGACTTTGCGCGCGCCCGTCTCGTCCATCGTGCCGAAATAAATCTTGCCGAACACCTGGGCGTTGTTGAGGTCCTGCTGCGTGACGTTGTAGAGCCAGCCGAAGAGTACAAGACGGTCGCCCTGCACGCCCGCGTACCCCACCGTGAGGTATGTCGCGTTGGTGGGCGGCCCTGCCCAATCCGTCAGCCACAGGCCCGTCGCCGCAGGCGGAGCCGGCGGCCGGCCGCGTCCGGGCTTGGGCGGTTCCGGTGGCTTCCGGAAGTCCTGCGGGCGCTGGGGGACCTCGATCGGGTACATCGTCTTCGGGACCATGCGGAACAGGCCCGAAGTTTCCAGGTCGGCAAAAAGCGTCTCGTTAAAGGCGCCCATGAAGGGTTGCGCACCGCCGGAGCCGCGAAGGTCCGGCACGGCGATTGCCGCGCGCTCCCCCTTCGTGATCTTGATCAGAATGTCGCTTTGCTGGGCGGCCACAACAAGCGCAATGCCCAGCGCACAAGCAGTGGCCGTCAGGTATCGTGTTTTCATCGCCTCAATTGAAACCAGAATTCGATTCTCGCATCATTCCGTTCGTAACCCGCCGGCAGCGGCGGGAACGGACTTGCTTCATAGATCGCCCGCAGCGCCGAGTAGTCGAGCGCACGGTTGCCGCTCGACTGCTCCAGCCGCACGTCGGTAGTCGAACCATTGCGATAAATGACGAACGTAACGATGGCGGGAGGCGCGGTTTGGAGCCTGGGGTCTACGTCGTCCGTACGCCATTTCTGGGCGACTTTCTGCTCGAGCAGATCACGATAGTATCCGAAACGATTGCCGAAAGCTCCTCCGGTTCCGATGCCAACGCCACCCGAACCGGTGCGTCCGACTAGCGGCGAGGAAAGCCCGCGGCCCGTGCTGCTGTAGACCTGTTCCGGACCGGTCTCGGGAGTCAGCCCCGACCGCCGGCTTTGCGTCGCTCTAGCTGGCCGTTTCGGCGTGCGTCCCTTGATCGCCACCGTGGCCGGATCGGGTTCCGGCGCCTTCACCGTCTCGACCTTCGCGGCCGGAGGCTCAGGCACGCTGGATTCGGTGTCGCTCGCCAGCGGATTCGGCACTCCCCCCCGGGACGGCAGAGGAATCTGGCTCACCGGTGTTATGCCGACCGCACTTCCGCCAAGCGAATCCGGATGCCCCCACGACTCGGGCGCCCGCCGGGGGATCAGCCCCTGCAGAGCAAGGCCGGATATCAGAACGGCATGTAAGATCGTCGACACGCCGAGGGGCCTTCGCAGCGACTCTTGCCCCTCCAGGATGTCGACGTGGGCCTTCATTTACTCACCGTAAGTAATAATTAACTGACTTTAATTCTAGCGCTTCCGCTCCGCCTCATCGACCGGCTGGGTAACAGCGTTCACTTTGAGCCCAGCTTCGCCGAGCGCGCTCAGTACCTGGGCGATCGGATCCCACACCGTGCCTTTGTCCGCTCGCAAGTAGACAGCCTGAGCCTCTCCAAAGCGCTTTCGAACAGTTGCCGCCAGCTCGTTGATGTTGACTGGTTGCTCATTGAGATACAACCGTCCGTCAACGGTAATCGACACTACCGGGAGCTCATCGGCGCTGTCCTTGACCTGACGGACCTTCGGGACCTCCACCTCGAGGCCAAACTCCATCACGTGTGCAGTCAGCATGAAGATGATGAGCAGCACGAGCACGACGTCGACGAGGGGAACAATGTTGATTTCCGACAGCGATCCGGCCCCGCGGAAGCGCCTGCGTCCGATGTACTGGCCGCCATTGGAGGAGTTCGCGGAGAAGGCCATTCGTCAATCCTCGAAGTTGCGCTCAGCCAGGTTCATAAACTCGAGGGAGAAGTCATCCATGCGAGCGCCCATCTCCCGGATCACGTGGCCAAAGTGGTTATAGAATACGGCGGCTGGAATGGCGGCCGCGAGACCCATTGCCGTGGCGACGAGTGCGTCGGAGATGCCGGGCGCGACCGCGCGCAGGCTGGATGCGCCTGCCTGGCCGATGGAATGAAACGCGTCGATAATGCCGAGCACGGTGCCGAACAGGCCGATAAATGGCGAGACGGAAGCCGTGGTAGCCAGCCAGTTCATGTTGCGCTCCAGTTTAGTCAGTTCCTCGCTGGTTCCAAGCTGGAGCGAGCGCTCGAGGGCTAGCTTGTTTCCGAGCGTCCCGCGGGCCTTCACCTGGCGCTCAACCTCTTCGTAGCCGAACTCGAACAGCGCTACCAACGGAGACTGGCGAAACTGCTCGCTCGCAAGCGCAACAGCCTCCAGTCCGTTGGCCTTGCGGAACGCCCGGAGAAAGCGAACGTTCGAGGTTCTCGCCTGCCGGAAGACATTCCACTTCGAGAAGATCACCGCCCACGAAACGACGGAGAACACCAGCAGAATGACCAGAACGGCCTTGCTAATCAGACTGGTACGCATCACGAGATCCAAGATGCTCACCTGAATCCAGAAAGCGGCGGCGCTTGAGAGTATCGTCAACACCTCTCCTTTCTCAAAAGACCATGATAATGCACCCGCCGTTCGTTCGCGCCACCGGCATTACAACAAAGATGGTCTATTTTGTTTTTTCTTCCGGCGCTCGCATTCCCTTATAATGCCCTCGGATGCTCGTCGAGTTGGTTGTCGAGAATTATGCGGTCATCGAGCGGTTACGGGTGCGCTTTCATCCGGGGCTCAACCTCCTTACCGGCGAGACCGGCAGCGGCAAGTCAATCGTGGTCGACGCGCTCGGCCTGTTGCTCGGAGGGCGCGCCGCCGGAGACATGGTGCGGACCGGCGCCGAACGGGCGCGCATCTCCGGCATCTTCGAAGCCGGCGTGTCCAGAAGGCTCCGGCAGGTGCTCGAAGCCGCCGGAGTCGAAATCGAAGACGGCGAGCTGCTCATCGAGCGCGAAATCCTGGCGGGTGGCAAATCCCGGGCATTCGCGGGCAGCCGTCCGGTTACTGCCTCGCTGCTCCGCGAACTCGCGCCGCACCTTGGCGACATACACGGCCAGCACGAGCAGCAGCGGCTCTTCGACGCAGACGCTCAAATTGAAATGCTGGACGCCTTCGCCGGCTCGGCCGATCTCGTCGCCGAGGTGGCGGATTTGTACCTCCGCTGGCGCTCTTGCCGGAGGGAACTCGACGAGTTGGAGCGTAACGAGCAGGAAAAGCTCCGACTCGCGGACCTCTGGGGCTTCCAGCGGCGCGAGATTGAGGAGGCTTCACCCAAACCCGGCGAAGACGCTGAACTTGAAAGCGAACGGCGGCGACTGCTGAACTTTGCCAAGCTCGAGGAGAACGCTGCATCGGCCTACGAGGCGCTCTACGAGTCGCCCGAGTCGGCGATCGCCCGCATGCGGCACGCTGCGCGCAGGCTCGACGAACTCGCTCGCATCGACCCATCCCTCGGGGCGCTCGGTGAAAGCCTGAAATCCGCGGAGTTCTCCGTCGAGGAGGCCGCCTACTCCTTGCGAGACTACCTGTCGCATCTCGAAGGTAGCCCTGGCCGGCTCGAGGAGGTCGAGACCCGCCTGGCAGCGATCGAAAAACTGAAACGCAAATATGGGCAAACAACCGAACAGGTGCTCGCCTACCTCGAAGAGGTCCGCGGGCAGTTGGCCGCACTCGAGAACACGGAGAGCCGGCGGGCAGCGCTCAACGAGGAACTGCGAAGCCTTGCCGCGGCGTATGAAGCGGCGGCGGCGCGGTTGAGCGACCGTAGGAAAGACGCCGCACACAAGCTTGAGAAACGCGTGGAGACGGAGCTGTCATCGCTGGCCATGGAGCGCACGGCGTTCCGCGTTCGCGTCGGACCTGCGGCATGGTCGGAACATGGCGTGGACGAAGTCTGCTTCCTGGTCTCACCGAACGTCGGCGAGGAGCCGCGGACACTTGAGAAAGTCGCCTCCGGCGGTGAGATTTCCCGCATCGCCCTTGCGCTAAAAACGTGCGTGGCTGCGGGCGCCGGGAAGACCACCAAAGGGGAGGGAGCGCCGCGTACGCTCGTCTTCGACGAAGTGGACGCGGGCATCGGGGGTCGCGCGGCCGAGGTCGTCGGCCGCCGCCTGAAGGATCTGGCCGCCTCCAGCCAGGTTCTGTGCGTCACCCACCTGCCCCAGATCGCGGCTTTCGCCGACCATCACTACTACGTCGAGAAGAAGGAGGCAAACGGCCGGACCGTGGCGACGATTCTGGAGCTGACCGGAGACTCTCGCACGCGGGAGGTCGGCCGTATGCTCAGTGGCGAGAAACTCACCCCGGAGGCTCTGAAACACGCCGAGAAGCTGATTCAAGCCGGCTCGGCGGGGAAGCGTGGCGCATAACCTTGCTATACTAGGAGTGGTTAACCTGAGTTAAGTAGAACGTATCTATGTTCGCCAACTTGTCTATCGGAGTGGCCATACTCGTCATTTGCCTGGCCCTCGCCGCAGTTTTTCTCTGGCCGGGGCCAGGGATCAGGCGAGAACTGGCAAAGCGCCGCGAATTGCACGCCCGGGCGCTGCTGGAAGACGTTCTAAAGCACATTCTTACGCGGCGGCACGAGGGGCGTGAAGCCAGCGTCCAATCCATTGCCGGTCAACTCAATCTGCCAGCCCAAAAGGTCTACCGGCTGATCGCGCGAACCGAATCGGCCGGTCTTGTTCGCTCCGACGCCGGCCGGGTACAACTCACCGCCGAAGGCGAACGGTGGGCGCTCCAAGTGGTCCGTGCTCATCGGCTTTGGGAGACGTGGCTCGCCAATGAGGCGCGCATGCCCATGGCAGAAGTGCACAAGAGCGCCGAACGCGCCGAGCACAAGTTCACCTCGAAGCAGATCGATGAACTGGACGCGTATCTTGGCCACCCCCGTCAGGATCCACATGGCGATCCCATTCCGACCGCTTCCGGCGAGATTGCATCTCTCGAGGCCCGGCCGCTGACCGAATGGCCTGAGGACACGCCGGCACAGATCGCTCACGTCGAAGATGAACCGGTGGCGGTCTTTCGGAAGATCACTGATCTCGGTCTCCGGCCGGGCTCGGTAGTTGAGATCCGCCGGCGCTCGCCGGACCAGTTCACCATCACCGACGGGGAAAAAGAGCATACGCTCAGCTTGCTCGTTGCGGGCAACATTCAGGTGATCCAGCCGGCGCAGACAGCCGCCCGCCGCGAGTCGCTGGCGCGGCTGTCGGATCTGGTACCGGGCGAGGCGGGCGAAGTGGCGCTTCTCGACCAGGAGCTTCGCGGCTTTACCCGCCGCCGGCTTCTCGACCTCGGGCTGACGGCAGGCTCTCGCGTCACCGCTCACCTGACCAATGCATTCGGCGATCCGCTGGCCTACCGGGTGCGCGGCACCACAATCGCCCTGCGAAAGGAGCAGGCATCGAAGATTTGGGTCAGGAAGCACGCCAACACGGAGAAGGAGGTGCGCGCATCATGAATCTCCCCGGCCATGATTGCGACACCTGTCCGGCCCACGCGCAACTCGCGCAGATGGGTATCAGCCTG
This sequence comes from Bryobacteraceae bacterium, assembly GCA_035455185.1. Classification (GTDB taxonomy): domain Bacteria; phylum Acidobacteriota; class Terriglobia; order Bryobacterales; family Bryobacteraceae; genus JAEHDI01. Next base: position 28,195 of record DATIFQ010000182.1, read on the forward strand.
ACAAAGTATGACCGGCTGGTCGCGCTGGCGGGCAATCCGAATACAGGAAAGTCCTCGGTTTTCAACGCCTTGACGGGTCTGAAGCAGCACGTCGGCAACTGGCCAGGCAAGACGGTGTCCCGCGCCGAGGGCGGCTACGTGTTCAATGGACTTCGCTACAAGCTCGTCGACCTCCCTGGCACCTACTCGCTGTTATCGGGATCACCCGACGAAGAGGTCAGCCGGAATTTCGTCCTCTTCGGCCAGCCGGACTGCACGATCGTCGTCGTCGACGCGACTGCTCTCGAACGCAACCTGAACCTGGTACTCCAGGTACTCGAGATCACCGACAAGGTGGTCGTTTGCGTCAATCTGATGGACGAAGCGCGGCGGAAGGGGCTGGACGTCGACGTCCGGAGCCTGGCGCGGGACTTGGGAGTGCCTGCCGTGCCAACGGTCGCGCGGACCAAGGAGGGTCTGCACGAACTGGTTAGCACGGTCGCGGGTGTCATCCAGGGTGAGATCAAGACCAGCCCGTTCCGCCCGAAACATCACCCGGAGCTTCAAAAGGCCATCGACGAACTTGCACCTCTGATTCTGCAGGCGGTGCCGGGAGTTCCCAACGCACCTTGGGTCGCCTACCGCCTGCTCGACGGCGATCACCGGATTCGCGAGGCTCTGGTTTCCGGCGAACTGTCCGAGTTGGCGGCAACGCAAGGACAGCCGCTCGACCGGCGCAGCAGCCTGATGTCGATCGAGGGAAGGCAATGAGCGCCGGCATGAATGTCTCAGAGGGAGTACTGGCAAGAGCGGACAAGCTTCGCAGCGCGCTCTCCGGCGATTTTCGCGACCGCATGGTGGAGTCGCTCTACGCCGAGGCGGATCGCATCGCGAACCGTGCGGTGAAGTCCGGCCAGGAGCGAAAGTGGGACCTCGATCAGCGGATCGACCGGCTTGTCACCTCCCCGATTTTCGGCATTCCATTGATGATGCTCCTGATCGGCACCACGTTCTGGATCACCATCATCGGTGCGAACTATCCCTCGCAGGCGATCGCGACGGTCCTTTTCGCACTCGAGAAGCGCGGGGCGGAGCTGTTCCAGGGGCTAGGCTCTCCCTGGTGGCTTACAGGGTTCTTGTGGAACGGCGTGTACCGAGGCCTCGCCTGGGTGATCAGCGTGATGCTGCCGCCGATGGCGATCTTCTTCCCGATGTTCACGATTCTCGAGGATCTCGGCTACCTGCCGAGGGTCGCCTTCAACATGGATTGGCTGTTCCGCCGCGCCGGCGCTCACGGAAAACAGTCCCTCACAATGGCGATGGGCTTCGGCTGCAACGCCGCGGGAGTCGTGGCTGCGCGCATCATCGACAGCCCGCGCGAGCGCCTGATTGCGATCCTGACCAACAATTTCGTGCCCTGCAACGGACGCTGGCCCACGCTCATCATGCTGGCGACGATTTTCGTCGCGGCGCAATTCCAGCCGGCTTTCGCCTCGTTCGCCGCCGCGGCGGCGGTCACCGGCGTGGTGCTGATCGGGGTGGTCTTCACGCTGATTGTGTCGTGGGCGCTTTCACGCACGATTCTGCGCGGTGAGGCTTCCGCGTTCACGCTGGAACTGCCGCCATACCGCCGTCCAAGCGTCCTGCGCATTCTCTACACGTCGCTGATCGACCGCACGCTGTTCGTCCTGTGGCGGGCGATCATGACGGCTGCGCCGGCGGGAGCTGTGATCTGGGTGCTTGCGAACATTAATGTGGGCGGCGTCAGCCTGGCGCGTCACATCTCGGATTTCCTTAATCCGTTCGGCCACGCGATCGGGCTGGATGGCGTCATCCTGCTCGCCTATATCATCGCCATCCCTGCCAACGAGATCGTGGTGCCGACCATGCTGATGGTCTACCTCGGCACAGGCATGATGACCGAGGTAACGTCGTTCGACGATCTGCGGCGGATTCTAGTCGGCCAAAACGGCTGGACGCTGCTGACGGCAGCGAATCTCATGCTGTTCTCGCTGTTGCACAACCCCTGCGCAACCACCATCCTGACGATGTGGAAGGAGACGCGAAGCGGAAAATGGACCGCCATCGGCGCCCTGATGCCGCTCGCCATCGCGTTCCTGGTGACGTTCGCAGTGGCCACCGTCGTGCGGTTATTGGCCTGACATCGCTCGGCCACATTCCCGTTCAGGTGAGCCGAAGAAGCCGAGCTGCATTTCCGCGCCGGATCTTTTCCTTGACGGCTTCGCTCGCCTCCAGAACGTCGAGCTTCAAAATCGCCGGATCGGGATAGTGAAACGGCATTCCCGTGCCGAATACGACGCGGTCCTCACCGAGGTTCTCCAGGATCTGGCCAAGCTCGTTCGCGAGCAGCGCCGACAGCAGGCAAATCTCGACAGCATAGTTGGCCGGTAGACCGTTGTTCTTCCTTCCCAGCACGGAGCCGGTAAATCCGGAGCCGCTCATCAGGATGAATTGCGCCTTCGGCGCGGCCTTCACTACCCCGGCGATCTCATCCTTGTCGACGTCCGGCACATCGACGAGCCAGCTTCTTTGGCGCCGGTCCTCCGCGCGGAGGGGAATGGAAACCACCATACCCAGCTCCGCCGCCATATGAACAAGGTCCAGGCACGCGGGGTCGGTCAGCTTGTAGCTGTGCCAGCGCGGGTACAGGCGCAATCCCTTCATGCCGAATTCCTCGTGGCAGGTCTTGAGGTCGTCGCGCCAGCCGGCGTACGCGGGATTCAGCACCGCGAACGGGATCAGGCGGTCCCGGTGGTCCCTGATCTCCGCTGCGATCTCCTCATTCCCCGAGTGAGCGTTCCGGTAAGTGATGGACGCTGCGCTTGAAACCACCGCCCGCTCGATTCGCTTCCGGTCCATCAGGCGGAGCAGCCCTTCCGCCGTGTTGTTCCTCAGTTGCCGGAAGGCGAAATGTCCGAGATATGCGTTGACGTCGATCATCAGACCCGCCTCCGGTTGAGAATCCGCTGCATGTTCCCGCCTAGAATCTTCCGTCGGTCAGCCTCGCTGATGTCCGCGCCGCGGATGCGGCCCACGCTCGCCGTGAGCGACATGTCGCACGCAAACAGCAACCGGTCCGCGCCCAGAACGCGCACGGCCATCTCAACCGTACCTTCGTCGATCACGCTGCCGCTCGTGTCCAGGTAGACATTCGGCGCGCTACGCAATGCCTTGACCGTCCATTCCCAGTCACCGCCACCCGCGATGTGGGCGCAGATGAGCGTGGCTTCCGGATACGCCTGGCCGGCCTCGGCCAGGTGCCCGCCGTCGCTGATGCGCGGCTGCGGCTCCGGCAGCCAGGATGTGTGGCCCGCATGAGACAGGACAGGTACGCGGAGTTCGATGGCGAGTTCGATGATTGGCCGGAGGACGGGTTCGGTGATCCGGTAGTCGTTGTAGAGCTTGATGCCGATGAAGCCACGGCCTTCGACGTAGCGCCGGATTTCCTCGATCGCCTCCTTCGTGTAGCCAGGGTTGACGAAGCAGTAGCCAAGCACCCTGCCCGGAAACCGGCGTGTGGCATCGGCCATCCATTCATTGCACTGGCGAAACCCTTCGAGGGTGGTGGGCCTCTCCGGCGGAAGGATGGAACAACAGATCTGATCGATGCCCAGCTTGTCCGCGGCGTCGATCATCCGGCGATCGGCCTCCTCCCACCCCTTCTGGCGCCGATTACTCAGATGATCGTGGGCGTCGATCACCTTGCCTGAGCCGGGAGTATCCTGCGCGGAGCTCGCCCGCAGCATCAGTGCTGCGCCCGCTCCCAGACTCCCAAGAAAGGCGCGGCGCGGCATTTTCATTGTTGTACGTTCCATGACCGGTTCCCTGTTGCTAGGAATCATCGCCGAAGCCACCGTTCCAGCCAGCCATAGGCGCGTTCCGCCGCCTCCGGCGGGAATCCGTGCCCGCCGCGGAAGTAGTAGCTTCCAATCCGATCCTCATCGCCTAGCAGCCGGTAGACCGGTTCGAGGCGCGCCAGCGCCTGTCTGGCGCTCCAACCTGAGTTGGGAAAGACTGAGTCCTCGTCAGAAGTCGAAAGGAACAGCGGCCGCGGCGCAATCATCGCCAGCACGTAATGCATGTCGAGCGGTGTCTGGATGGTCTCCGAGTCCGGCACTCCGGAGTAGAACCGCATGTCGATGTACGAGCTCGACAGATAGAATCCGAGCCGTGGCATCAGGGCGGTCGCATGGGACCAGCGGAACACGTTGCCGTCATGCCGAAACGTGTCGAAACCGCAACTGCTGGCGCCTGCGGCTATCCGGTCGTCGAGCGCCATCCCGAACAGAGTTGTGTACCCGCCGTGAGAATGCCCGATCGAGCCGATGCGCGCCGGATCGACGAAGTCGAGAGACCGCAGGTAGTCGACCCCACGGCTGAGATCCCAGGCCATTTTGCCCATCATCGACCACTCGGGATGTTTCTTGTAGAAGGCGATCGCATCGCCATAGTGGCCGCTGGCTGGATCGTGACGCTCGCCGAAGCAGGCGGCGTCATAGGCGAGAGTCACAAAACCGCGCCGAACCAGATGTAAGGCCATGTGCAGCCGGGAATTGCCCGCCAGCCCCGCCGGTTCGTTCTTGCCCTCCTGAACAGTTTGATGGGGACAAATGACGGCGGGCGCTGGGGCATCAAGCTTCCGGGGCACGAGCAGGAACGCGGGTACGAACTCACCCGGCTCGCTCTGGTACATTACCCTCCGCCTTATGTAGCCTTCGGAAGGGGTCTCTTCGAGGGTTCTCGTTTCGAGCGGAGGTCTGGTGGCGGGAGACGGACCGAGAATCGCCTGAATGACGCCGAGAATGGAGCGTCGCCGGCTGGACCAAGCGCCGGCAGCATTGATACTTTGCCCATTGAATGTCAGCAGATCCACCAAGTCCGCCTTGCCGGTTTGGTCTGACACGATCTGAGGACGATTCTCGCCAGTGATTTCATGCCAGCGGTCCCAGCTCCAGACTTCGTACCCAGTGACTCGCGTCGTTTGCTGGGCTGCCACGGCCCCCGGAACCGTCCGCAGAAAGGTTCGACGTAGCATAGCGCGTGGACTAGCGATTCTACTAAACCAGCGGTGGGAGAGACACGCTCCCGGCGTGACCTACGGAGCGGCGGGATCTGTGCGGCTGGGTGGCGGCGCATCGAATGCCAGCGGGAGGCCATCGTTTTTCGCCCCGTGCCAGCGCGTAAACGAGTCCCGAATCAGGCCGAAGATAGCTACTCGGTTCTGCGCAACCAGTTTCAACCAAGCCCAAGTGTTTTTCTGCGGGAAGTAGATGCCTCGGAAGAAGAGCCGTGCAATCAGGTGGCTGATCCGGTACGGTACCGGCTCGTTTCGGATTGAGTTCAGCGCTCTTCGCGTGGCCGCTGGGCTGTAGGAGTTCCTCCAGGCTTCCGTGACCTCGCTCTGCACCTCGGGGATGGTCATCTTCATCGGCGTGTGCGCCATGTGGAACGGAGCGAAATCGAGCCAGTGCTTGGGCCGGGTCAGCCGGCCTTCCTTCTCCAGCCGGTCATAGAGCGGAGTGGCGGGGAAGGGTGTGATCTGGCCGAACACCGGCAGGACGGGCGGCCACTGGCTGATCTCGCGCAACGTGCGTTCGGCGACGCCTGGAACATCGTTGTCCAGACCGAAGATGAACGAGGTGATCGCGTAGACGTTCCGCCGCGCCAGGCGTTCGAGCACCGCGGAGTAATCGGCCGGTTTGTTGAAGGTCTTGTTGACGCTCGCCAGATTCGCAGCATCGATGGACTCCATGCCGATGAAGATCCACTTGCCGCCCGAATCGGCGATCAGGTCCACCAGTTCGTCATCGCGCAGCAGGTTAGCGCTGATCTGACCGACCCACGAAAGCTGCGCTCCGGCCGCGATGATGTCGCGGAGGAGCGCCTTGGTGCGCTTCGCGTTGATCGCGAAGTTGTCGTCGACAAAGAAGACCGCGATCTTGCCATGCGTGCGGCGTGAGCGCGCCTTCAGTTCCAGCATCTCGCGGACAATGCTCTCGTTGGAGCGGAATCGTATGGAATCCCCGAAGAAGCCCGTCACCGTGCAAAACTCGCACCCGTAAGGGCATCCGCGGCCGGATTCGATCGGGATGATGTGGAAGGTCTCCCACTCCGTCCGGAAGTGCTCCATTACCGGCTTTGCGAAGGCGGGTATCCGGTTGAACTGATCGATGTTGATCGTGTCCCAGGGGATGCGGGGATACTCCTGGAGACTCGGCTTGCGCTCCTGGCCGAATTCGTCCGTCGGTGTGTAGACTTCCTTCAACTGCCCGCGCGCGGCGTCTTCCACGATGCGAGGCCACGTCTCGTCGGCTTCGCCGAGCGCCACCGCGTCGGCGTGGCGGGGTCCACCGTCTCGGCCGAGTGCTTCGTCGGGGATCTCGGTGACGTGCGGACCGCCCATTACTACCGGCACGCCGGCAGCCCGGACCGCGTCCGCAACCCGGTAGGCTTTGGCGATCATTCGGGTCATCGCCCCGATTCCGACCAGACTGATTTTGTTCTTTAGAACGAACCGCACAAGCTCGGCATCGCTCATCGGCTCCGCGTTGCCGTCAATCAGCAGGACTTCGTGGCCCGGCGGAGTCAGCGCCTGGAGCAGGAACATCCACAAGTGCGGCATGAAGTTGCGGGTCACGCCGTTGTCCGGGTTGTATAGCAGGATTTTCATTAAGTACCTGCCACCGGACAGTTGGCCGGCGACGGGGGTGCTACCCAGCGCACGTATGCGGAAAGACCACACCCCAAGGTGTGGTCTTTCCTTTATCTCACAGTTTGAGCGGCTCGCTACCAGCGGGGTTCACGGCGCCGGCCAAAGCCACCACCGCCGCCGCGGTTTCCGCCTCGACCACCGCCACCGCCGCCGAACCGGTTGCCGCCGCCGGAACGCTCCTCGCGCGGCCGGGCCTCGTTGACGTTCATGGCGCGGCCGTTCAGCTCACGGCCGTTCAGTGCCTGGATGGCCTTGGCGGCATCGTCGCTGCCGGCCATTTCGACAAACGCGAAGCCGCGCGGCTGGCCGGTGTCACGGTCACGCACAATGCTGACACGTTCGACCGTGCCGTAGGCGGCAAATGCTCCCTGGAGCTCATCTTCCGTGGTTTGGTAGGAAAGGTTTCCTACGAAAATGTTCGTCATCTTCTACTCCTCTGAGCTGCCCATAGGCAGTTAGTTTTCACTGGCGAGCTCGTGTCGGCCGGACAATTGGGCGGGCGAACGTAGCAGGCATAGTACGCCACCACCCGGTGGCGCAACCACAAGTGTACCACGCTATCAAGTCCGGCTGTGTCAAGGTTGTCAAGCGAGATAGTCGGCCGCCCGGACAACCCTGTTCTCCCGGTACGCCAGGTTGCCTACATGGGCGGCCTGGGCCGCCGCCACCGCCGACTTCACGTCCGCGTTCGGCTTCTTCCGGCTGCGGACGCTATCCAGGAAGTTTCGCACGTGGTCCACAGTTCCATCGTGTGTAGCGCGGGCGGTGATCACCGGCTCGGGGTAGGTCGTCTTCTCGGCGGGCAGGACGCCCTCGGGGTAAACGGCCAGCCCGTCGCGCGTGATGCGCATCATGGCGTTCGTCCCCCGAAACACCAGCGTCCCTCCCTCGAGGTGGCCCACCATGGTTCCGTTATACACGAGGTTGTAGTCCGGATACTTCCAGGATGCGGTGATGGTGTCGGGACACTCCCAATACGTGTGATGGTAGCGGTCTCCCGTGGCTTGCGCGGCCAGCGGCCGGTCCGACTGCATGAACCAGTGGACGACGTCGCCCCAGTGCGAATGCAGGTCGGTGAGCGCGCCGCCTCCGAAATCCCAGTACCACCGCCACTGAAGGAAGCGGCGCTGTTCGAATGGCTGCTCGGGCGCGGAACCCAGGAAGCGTTTCCAGTCCAGCTTTGCGGTGTCCACCGGGCTCAACCGGCCGAAATTGCGGATGTAGTCCTGGTACCAGTGCGACAGCACCAGCGTGACCCTCCCGAGCTTGCCGGAGTGCACAATTTCCCGGCCCATGTCGAAAAGGTCCCAGCTACGCTGCTGGTATCCCACCTGCACGATCCGGCCCGCCTCTTCGACCGCCTTGATCAGGGACGGTCCCTCGGCAATCTTGTGGCTGACTGGCTTCTCTACATACACATCCTTCCCGGCGCGGACCGCGTCGATCGTCATCGGCACGTGCCAGTGGTCGGGAGAGCCAATGAACACAGCGTCGATGTCCTTCTGCTCGAGGAGTTCCCGGTACTCGGTGAACTCACGCGCGTTGGGCGCCAGTTTTGCTCTGGCCCCAGTGCGCCGCGGTTCGTACACATCGCAGACAGCCGCGATCTCCGCCCCTCCGGTCTGTTCAAGCAGACTCAGAAGATATTGGCAACGGCCGCCGGTCCCGATTCCGCCCACGCGGATGCGGTCATTGGCGCCGAGGATGCGGTTGTGCGACGCGGCGGTAGCCGCCGCGGCAGTCTTCAGAAACTCACGTCGGGTTTCGCTCATACTCTGCGCGCTCCTTCAGTACCCTTGAAGATCTCAAATCCGCCCGAACCGGACAAGGTATAGTCGAGAGTTACATCATTCGGACAGCTACAAAGACACGATCATGAAACGACCTCATCGAACCAAGACATTGATGACCGCGGCAGCTCTGGTTTCTTCGGCGCTGGCCGCGTATCCGGCCGATCCTGCCAGGAAAAGCCCCGAATTCCGCAAAGAGTTCCTGGAACGATTTCAGCGGACTGGACTGAACACGACTCCCGGCGACGCCATGATGCTCCGCATCCTCGTCGAGAGCCGCGGCGCGAAACGGGGTGTCGAGGTGGGAGCCGCCAGCGGATTCGGCGCCATGAACATGGGCATCGCCTTCGAGAGAACCGGCGGGCATCTCTATACGCTGGAGATCGATCCCAAGAAAGCCGAGGAAACCAGGCAAAACCTGCGAAAAGTGGGCCTCGAAACCTGTGTCTCCGTCGTCGAAGGAGACGCGCTGAAGACGCTCCCCACCCTGACCGGCGAATTCGACTTTGTTTTTCTCGATGCGCTCAAGCAGGATTACATGAAGTACCTGAAGTTGATCGAGCCGAAGCTGAAGCCGGGCGCCGTCATCGTCGCCGACAACGTCATCGTGTCCGAAAAAGCGATGGCGGATTTCCTGGCTTACGTTCAGACGAGCCCCAATTTCGACACCGTCATTATCCGCGCGTCATCGGAAAAAGGCGACGGTATGTCGGTAAGCTACAAGATCCGCTGAGGGGCCGGAATCTGCTCTCCTCCCCGCTCGCTTAGCCTGCGAACTTCCAGCCTTTGCGGAACTTCGGTTTGAGGTAGCGGTTGGCCTCGCTGTTGTTCGTGAAGCGCTTCTTGCCGGCGTCCCAATCGAGCTTGCCCTCGAACTTCATCGCGACCACGCCAAGCAGCATCCACTCCGCGAACGGGCCAGCGACGCTGAAGTTCGAGCACGCCGGTTCGCGGCCCTTGCACGCGCGGATCCAGTCTCGGTGATGACCGGGAGATCGCGTCAGCAGTGGCGGCGGCAGCTTGTAGTCCTGCATTCTCTCGGCCGGGACCAGCCGCGTATGGCCGCCGTAACATCCCGTTGTTACCATGCCCTTGTCGCCGATGAACAGGCTTCCGTTGACATCATCGTCCCCCAGCATCTCTCCCGCAGGCACCCCGTCGACCTTGGGTTGTGCGTCCATTCCGTCATGCCAGAAGATTTTGACCGCCGGCATCGGCCCGCGCGCTGGGAAGTCGAACCGGATGATTGACCGTTGAGGGAATGTGTACTTGCCCTTGCCTTCCTGTTTCACGCACTCCACACTGACGGGCGCAGTCAGTCGCAACGCCATGTTCGGCGTACCGAGGATGTGACACGCCATGTCACCGATGGCGCCGCAGCCGAACTCCGGAAACCCCCGCCAGTGGTGCGGAGCGTAGGCCGGGCTAAACGGTCTCGGCTCGGACCCCCCAAGCCAGGCCTCCCAGTCGATTAACTCCGTAAATCCTGAACCTTCATGCTACCCCAGGGGGCTCTGGCCGGAAATCAGAAATCCGCGCTTGCAAGACTTGCAGACCTTTTTATCTTGTATATAATCAACAGTCCCCTTGTGCCTTCTGATGCCGTCTCAGACACGGGGAAGTGGCGGCCCGCTTCTGAGTTGGTTGGAGGGAATTATCTGTGCGTTTTCCATCATGAATTGCTGCGCCCCGAGTAATGCGCCGTGTCGCGCCTGGCTTCCTCGTGGGCCTCGCCTGCACCCTGTCCGCCTTCGCGCAGGGAGGCGCCATCGCCGTCAAAGAGGTGGCAACTCCGAACCTGGGCGAAGCCTATGCCGGCCAAGCGGCGGTCGCCGATAACGCCTCAACCGCGTATCTCAACCCCGCTGGAATGACCCGGCTAGAGAGCTCCGAGACGCTGATCGGCGGACAACTGGCGGCGCTTGGCGTCCGTTTTCAGCCGAATTCGTTCAGTACGATGAAGGGCTCCGACGGTGGCGACATTCGGGAGTACGCACTGCTGCCCGGCACCTACGTCGTCCGCCGCCTTACCGACAGGCTACAGTTCGGATTCAGTTTCAACGCTCCCATCGGGTTGTCACTCGACTATTCCGAAGATTGGATCGGCCGCTACCTCTCTCGGCACATTTCGATGGCAATCCTGGAATTCCACCCGTCCGTAGGCGTCCGCGTGAACCGCTGGTTGTCGCTCGGATTCGGCGCGGCCATTCAGCGAGCCTCGCTCACACAGAAACAGGCGGGCAATAATTCGCTGTTCGTCTCCGGCTACCCCGACGGTCTCATTCACGCCAGCCACCATGACTGGGGGTTCGGAACCCAGTACAGAGCCCTGATCGAACCCTCGCGGCGGACCCGGATCGGCGTAACGTATCACTCCTACATCAAGTACGTCATGAAGGGAACGATCGAAATGGAGGACGTCACGACGCCCCTAGCGACCACCCTCGCCAGAAACGGAAAGTCGGACAACCGGATGCGGATGCCGCAGGCCGCCGACGTCAGTCTCTATCACGACGTCACCGACCGCTTCGCGCTGCTGACCGACGTAGGCTGGACCGCCTGGCGGCATTTCGGCGAGAAGACCTACACGCTGCCAAGCGGCGCGAAGAACACGGTCCATCGGAAATGGCGCGATACGTTTAGGATCGGACTCGGCATGCGCCGCAAGCTCAATGACCGCCACATGCTACAGGCCGGCGTCTCCTACGACAGTAATCCGGTGTCGTATTGGGACCGCACTCCAGACCTTCCCGTTGACCGGCAGATCCGCTACGCCACGGGCTGGCAGTACCTTTGGAGGGTGGGACTGATTCTCGGCTTCGCCGTCTCATACGCCGATCTCGGTGCAGCCCGGCTCGACACACCTTACAATCCCTTGCAAGGAAAGCTCGCCGGGCGGTATGAGCTGGCCCGATTGCCGTTCGTTTCGCTCACAATGCAGTTCAAGTAGCCGCAGACGGTCGTCGCCTTCGCGCTCGCTTCCGCGACGGACACCTGATCATCCGCGCTACGCTGAATCGAGACGCGTTGATGAGGCGGCGGTGCAAACCTGAGATCATGAGCCCGGCCGGGGACTGGCCGCAGTTGCGCGCGGCCGTCGAAGCCGGCGCCGACGCGGTCTACTTTGGTCTGAAGCACTTCTCCGCCCGCGCGAAAGTGGGTTTCCCGCTCGACGAGCTCCCGGACGTGATGCGCACGATTCACCAGCGCGGCGTGCGCGGATATATCACCTTCAACACGCTAGTCTTCGAACACGAACTCGCGGAGGCCGCGCGGGCGATCGTCGCGATCGCCGAGGCAAGCGCGGACGCGATCATCGTGCAGGATTACGGCGTCCTCCAACTCGCGCACCAGATCGCCCCGGACATGGTGCTGCACGCCAGCACCCAGATGAGCATCACCAATTCGGACGGCGTGAAGCTCGCGCAGAGCTTCGGAGTCAGCCGCGTGACCCTGGCCCGGGAACTGTCTCTGGACGAAGTCCGCACCATTGTCGATCAGTCCGGGTGCGAGATCGAAATTTTCGTCCATGGCGCGCTCTGCGTCGCATACTCCGGCCAGTGCTTCTCGTCGGAAGCCTGGGGCGGACGGAGCGCGAACCGCGGCCAGTGCGCGCAGGCTTGCCGGCTTCCGTATGAGCTGATTGTCGACGGGCGGCTGCAGCCTCTGGGTGACGCCCGCTACCTGCTCTCGCCCGGAGACCTTTACACGCTGAGCCAGATTCCCGAGATCGTCGAAACGGGAGTCGCTGCCCTTAAGATCGAAGGCCGTTACAAGGACGCGGACTACGTGGCGCTGGCCACCCTTGCGTATCGCAAAGCCGTGGACGAGGCTTGGGCGGGCCGGAAGTCCAGAATCAGCCGGGAGGAGGAACTTCAGCTCGAACAGGTGTACTCCCGCGGCATGGGTCCGTTCTTCCTGGTTGGGACGAACCACCAGGAGGTAGTCCGGGGCCGGGCTCCGCGCCATCGTGGCGTGTTCATCGGTCGTGTTATTCAAGTGGAATCAGACCGCGTGCTCATTGAGCCCGGTAACACCCATCGAATCGCGCCTCTGAAGCCCGGTGACGGGGTCGTCTTTGACGCCGCCGACTGGCGCAGCCCGGAAGACCCGGAGGAAGGCGGCCGCGTGTACGAGGTTCTGCCGGCGCCGGACAGCAGGCTGGCACTACGGTTCGGAAACGGAGCGATCGATTTCTCGCGGATCCGCCCCGGAGATCTACTCTGGCGTACGCATGACCCGGACCTCGATCGCGTCGTCGGGCCTTACACCGGCGCGCCAGCGCCCGTTTCGCGGCAACCCGTACACGTCAAGGTGATCGCCGTCGAGGGAGCGCCACTCGTCGCTGAATGGTCGCTGGTAGACCAGCCGGGCGCGAGCGTGACCGTGAAGTCCCTCGCTTCGCTCGATCGGGCGCAGAACCGCCGTCTCTCCGCGGAATCCCTGCGTGGGCAGTTCGGGCGCCTGGGCAACACGCCTTACGAGCTCGCCGGCGTGGCGCTCGACGTGGAGGGCGCGCCGTTTGCCCCTGCGTCTTTGCTCAATCAGTTGCGAAGGGAGGCGGTGGAGCAGTTGCAGTCGCTCCAGAGCCGGCCGCGTCACGTAACGGTCAACGATCCGTCGGCGGCCGTTTCAGCGGTGCTCGGGCAGAGGTCCGCTGACGCGCCGGCCGAGGACGCGCCGCCCGAACTGCATCTGCTTGTTCGCACGCCGGAGCAGCTCGAAGCCGCACAGGCGCTCAATCCCGCCAGCATTACGCTCGACTATCTCGACCTCTACGGTCTGCGCCCGTCGTTGGAGCGCATCAAGTCTGGCGGCCTGGAGGCCCGCGTCGCGAGTCCCCGCGTCCTCAAGCCCGGCGAAGGGCGCATAGTCGATTTCCTGCTCAGCCTGGAATGCGCAATTCTTCTGCGGTCAGCGGGAATGCTGCACGCTCTGCGCGCGCGAGAGCACCCGCCGCTCATCGGCGATTTCAGCCTGAACGCTGCGAATGTCCTGGCCGCCAGAACCTATCTGGAGTTGGGGCTTTCCCGGCTGACACCCACGCATGACCTGAACGCCGAGCAGGTCGCAGACCTCGCAAGGAGTGCCGGCGCGGAGCGCATCGAGGCGGTTGTCTACCAGCACCTGCCGGTCTTCCACACCGAGCACTGTGTGTTCTGCCGGTTCCTTTCGAACGGAACGAGCTATCGCGATTGCGGGCGGCCCTGCGAGAAGCACCGGGTAGCACTGAAGGACCAGGCCGGCCGCGCCCATCCGGTGATGGCAGACGTGGGCTGCCGCAACACGGTGTTCGGCGCCGAAGCGCAGGAGGCGAGCCGCCATCTCGAAGCCTGGAGGCGGGCCGGCATCCGCTACTTCCGTCTGGAGTTCGTGCACGAATCCGCCGGTGCCGTCCGCCGAATTGTCCGTGCGTTTCAGCGCGCACTCGCCGGCGCCACCCCACCCACGCAACTCGCAGCCGAGCTGAAATCCATCGTCCCCGAAGGCACCACCGAAGGCAGCCTCTTCGTCCCGGACGGCTACCTGTTCTTGCCGGTATTGCGGTAGCAGCGGGGCCGAGCTCGGATCAACGACCCGGGGCAGACTTATCAACGCCAGCCGCCCCAAGAGAAGAGCGTCCTTTTCGGGACACTCTTCTCTTCCGGGCGAGATTGGCTTTCCGCCAGCGATTAGAACAAGAACTTCACCGTCATCTGGATGAGGCGGCGGCCTTCCTTTTCCGTGACAATGCCGAAGTTCGGGTTGTCCACTTTTCCGGTCGCCGGGTTGAAGATGAGGTTAAGGTTGTTCGAGCTGGGGAAGGACCACAGCGGGTGGTTCAGGAAGTTGTACCCGTCGAAGCGGAACTGCAGCTTCCTCGATTCACTGATCGAGAAGTTCTTGAAGAGCCCGAGATCCCAGTTGAAGAAAGCCGGTCCGTAGATGGGCGGTAGCACCGTTGGACCGTTCGTCCCAATGCTCGTGGGCATCGCAAAACAACTGGCGTTGATGTACTGGTTCTTGCCGAGGCCCGAGCGTGGGTCACATGTCAGCAGCGGCCTGAGCTGGAGATTGGGCGTCCCCAGGATTGACACGTTGCTGATGTTGTGGTCGGTGCCCAGAACCTTGGCATTGTTTAGATTCATGCCAAAGTTCCGGTTGCTGCTGTTGGGCCACAGGTTGGCGCCGCTCTGGACCTGGGTGATGCCGGAGAGTTGCCAGCCGTTGAGGACGCCGCCCGCCACTTTGCTCTTCACCGGGTTGCCCAGTTCAAACGAGTAAGCGACGTTGAATAGGTGCCTGCGGTCGCTCGGCAGAACTCCGTAGTTGTTGCGCAGGTTGAACTGGTCGTCGAAATTGATCAGTCCCATCGCCTTGCCAAACGTGTAATTCAGATTGACGTTGTACCGGCCCTTGGCCCTCACCCACGTCACTTGCAGCGAGTCGTAGTTCGAATACCCGTTGAAAGTGGCAAGATTGAGGTCCGAGAACCCCTTCAAAGGACGGAAGTCGTTCGCCGTAAGTGTGTTCGGGTCCACTCCACCATTGTTCGACGCAAGCATCGCTCCGACCGGGACGAGATTGATGTTCATGGTGTTGAAGCCCAGGCTGCCGCCATTGCCGGAGCTCGGGATATCCCGGGTCCGGTTGCCGACGTAGGCCAACTCCAGCAAGCCAGACCAAGGCGTTCGCTGCGCAACGGTGAAGCTAAAGCTGTCGGTATACGGCTGCTTGTCGCTCGTGCCGTCTACGGCGGCCGGTGAAAGCGCCTGACTGGTGAAACTCAACGTGTCGAGCCGCGCTGCCGTTAGTGGCTCGCCGTCGACGGTGTTGCTGAGATTGATGGTCTGGACACCCGCCGCGACATCGAGGCCATTAGTGAACTGTCCGGCGTGAAAGTAGAACCGGCCCCAGCCACCCCGCAAGACGGTCTGGCCTTTGCCAAAAAGATCGTAAGCGAAACCGAGACGCGGCTGCCAGAAGACGGTTCTCGTCGGAAATCCGCCTAGTGGCACACTGGGATCACGTGCGTGCCACAAGAATCCGCAATAGTCACTGGGTTTACAGGTCGGACTGTACTTTGAGTAGTCGAAGATCGAAAACCCGAATCCCTCGCGGTCTATCCATGGCTGGAAGTGCGTGAGGCGCACCCCAAACTCGACCGTGAGTTGCCTGCTGGCCTTCCAGGAATCCTGCACAAAGCCCTCGTATGTGTTGTACGCGATGTCGTTGATGCGGTTGAAGGACTGCTCGTTGTACGAATTCAGCACGCCCAGGAGCAGGTCGGCATACGTAGATCCGGTGGTGTTTGGGTTAGCAGTGGCTCTCACCGACAGCAACCCGTTGCTATTGCCGTTGGCGGGCTGGGCATTCCGGATCCACTCCCAGAAGAACCCCGCCTTGACGGTGTGGGTGCCGAACACCTTTGCGACCGTGTCGCTGACGCTGGGCATGTACTTGTTGGCATACAGACCCGACGAGGGGCCGCCCGCTTCGAAGCCGCCAGGATTGAACATGAACGCGGCTTCGCTGGGTCCGTAATCGCCGAAGGACGGAATCTGGGCGACGCCGTTCTTGTACAGCCCCTTGTAGTTGTAGCCGACCGCCGCGCGATCCACCTTTGAAGGATCGTCGAAGACATTCGGGAAGCCGATGAAGGTGTAGCCGAAGACGAACTCGTTCGTCATCGACGGGCTGAACACATGGGTCAGCGATGCCGAAATCGAATCGGAACGGTTCTTGCCCAGGATCGGTGTCGGATAAGGAACCTGATCGGTGTTGCGCCACCAAAGCCCGACCGGGAACCGCTGCGTTTCGCGCTGCAAGTTATAGCGCACGAAGAGCTTGGTGTTATCGCTGATGTTGTAATCCACCCGAGACATCCACTGGATGTTGTTCTGGTTGAAGTTCAGCGCCTTGACGAAATTGTATCCCCCTGTCGCGTTTGGATCCGCGTTGGCAGCGGGATATAGTTTTGCGAGAGCGACCATGTTCGGATCGAGCTGCGAAGCCGGAATCCTCGCCCCTGGCCACTTCAGGAGCGACGCTTCGTTGAGCTGCTGGGGAGCTACGCCAAGGGCCGTCTTTGTTCCGAGCTTCGCCAATTCCTCCGGCGTGAAATTGCCTTGCAGCATGTCCGGGGTCGGAACCGTAGCACGGACAAGGCCGGTATCCAGAGTCTGGTAGAAGTACTCGTACCCGGTGAAAAAAAACAGCTTGTCGCGATTCTTGTTGAAGTTCGTGCCAGGGATCAGGACCGGACCGCCGATCGTGCCGCCGGGAAAGAAGTACTTGTTCTCCGGCGCCTTCTGGCCACTCTTATTGAACAGCCAGTCGTTGGCGTTCAACGAGAAGTGCCTCGCGGAGAAGAACGCCGAGCCGTGGAACTCCTTGCCCCCGGCCTTTGTTACTGTGCTGACAATTGCCGGGCCCTTCTGGTTCTCGGCGCTGAAATTCGAGGTGAGCACTTTGAATTCCGAAACCATGTCGGCGTTTGGATTTACCGGCGTGTCACAGTTACAACCGGGGTCGGAAACGTGCGCGCCGTCCGCCGTGATATCCAGCGAGTTGCTCGGTAACCCATTGTAGGAGTAAGCGTTGTTCAGCGGGCTCTGGCTGCCGGCATCGCCGTTGGCGTTGATACCAATGGTCTGACCGTCATAGTTCGACTTGTTCCGCACGCCGTTTTGGATGCCGAACCCCGGCATGATTCGGATGAACTGAGCCGCGTTACTGCCCAAGACTACGAAGTTTTCGAGCTCCTTCGTCGTCAGCGTCTGCGACTTTTCGCCGGAATCCACCGGGACGATCGACTCGGCAATCCCTGTGACCTCAATGGCTTCTGTGGTGGTGCCGACAGTCAAGGTAACGTTCACGTTGCGTCTTTCGCCGCCCTGGAGGGCAAGACCCGTCGCCTTATAGGGGACGAAGCCCTGCATCTCCACCGTCAGCGTGTACGTGAAGTTGCCCACAGCCACGGAAGTGAACGTGAAGAAACCTTCGTCATTTGTAACTGTTTCACGGGTGGACCCGGATGCCTCGTTGACGAGTTTCACTTTCGCGTTGGGAGCAACGGCTTGGGACTGATCAGTCACCACACCAGTTAGAGTTGCGAAAAGGGATTGGGCCGACATTTCCGCGGCCGACAGAAACAAAAGCGAAAGTACTGCGAGGAAGCAGGCTCTCATCTTCCCCTCCCTACCCATCCAGTGGCAACGACCCCAGACAAATGAGGGAAAACTCCACTCCCTCATCAAGAATTTTGGGAATAGTGTAATCCTACTAGTGAGGGCAAAGCAATAGTTATTTTCTGCCGTGAGGTAATTAATTGATTCTATTGATCTGTTACAAGGGTTACCTCCTGGCCGCTCTCTGCCCGCCACGATTAAAACTAGTTCATGGGACCGCCGGGATCGTTACTTAGCCCGGGGCTCGTCGATTTTGAGGAACTGGTTGGCCGGGATGTCCTCCAACACCTGCTGCATCCCGCTGGGCCAGCGGATTTCGAGGGAGCTGATTTTAGTTTCCTGGCCGAGGCCGAAGTGTACGCGCTTGTCGCTCGAAGACATGAAGCCGACGCTGACGGCGACATGGTTGTGAAGGCGACGCCCGGACGCGGTGGTGAGTTTCACTTTGGCTCCGATGGCGTCCCGCGCGCTCTTGTGCCCCACCAAGTCCAGGACGAGCCAGCGGTTACCGCTGTCGGCGGTGTTCCTTAGAATGCGGGGCGACTGGTTCAGGGACGTCACGACAATGTCCACGGACCCGTCATTGTTCAGATCGCCAAAGGCCGAGCCCCGCTGGTAGCCCTTCCGGAGGAAGTCCCCTCCCATCTCTTCCGAAACGTCCACGAACGTCCTTCCGCCAACGTTTTCGAACATTGTGTCGTGCTGCGGCGAGTTTTCGTTAACTTCGTCCACATCCCCGTTGGCCGAGTAGATGTCCTTCCATCCGTCGTTGTTGTAGTCGATGAACCCGTTGCTCCAGCCGGAATAAGGCATGCTCAGCGCCTGAATCTTCGATGGAAAGGAATAGAACACGAACAGATCGCCGCGATTGCGCAGGAGCTGCCAGATCTGGGTCATAAGGTTGTTGTAGAAGATGTCCACGTTGCCGTCGTTGTCGAAATCCTTGGCGTCGGAACCCATCGAAGATCCCGTGTGGGCGCTCTCGTTGTAGGCGACTCCCAACTCCAATCCCTTCTCTTCGAACGTTCCGTTCTTCTGGTTGATAAAAAGGGAATTGGGCTCGGTGTCGTTCGCAATGAATATGTCCGGCCATCCGTCGTTATTGAAGTCGGCGATCGAGATGCCCATTCCTTTGCCGGGCGCGGCGGCGAGCCCCGACTTCTTGGTGACGTCCGCAAACTTGCCGCCGTCCAGGTTCCGGTAAAGCCGGGGAGGAACGCTCGGGTACCGGCGTGGATCGCAGTAGTAATCCTTACTGTCCATTGTGCAGCGGAAGTCGTTCTTTGGGCTCCAGAATGTGTAATCGGAGACAATGAGATCCAGCAGGCCATCGTTGTCGTAATCGAACCAGGCCGCGACCACACTAAGAGTGTTGGCCGGCTTGCCACCGATGCCTGAAGCCTCCGTTACATCGGTGAAAGTCCCATTCCCATTGTTGTGGTAGAGGACGTTTCTAGCGGCGCTCGCGATGAACAAGTCTTCGTAGCCGTCGTTATCGTAATCGCCGGCCGCGACACCGAAGTTGTAATCTAGGTGATCTCCAGTGAGGCCCGCCCTGGCGGTAACGTCTTCAAACGTTCCGTCGGCCCGCTGCCGGAGTAGACAGTTGTAGAAAGAAGGATCGGTTTTCTTTAATTCGGGAAGATGGGCGCCGTTGGTGAAAAAGATATCCATCCGGCCGTCATTGTCGAAGTCGAAAATCGCCACGCCGCCACACATTGGCTGGGGAAACCACTTGCGTCCCTCGGAGCTGTTATTCGTTTTATAGGAGATCTTCGAGCGGGAGGCGACATCCACAAAATGAGGCCGTCCGGCGGCCTTGGGGGGCCGTCCTGACAGCAGCACCCCCCATAAGCATGCACACAACACGAGCGCCGCAAGAACCGCCATGCGTATCATGCGGCCCTCCCGGGATGCCGGGCGCGATCCGATTGGGAAAGCGTGCCGCATGGTAGACTGAGGCGTCCAGACGTGAAAGTCCTGGTTTCTATTGTAGTCGGAGCGTTCGGGCTTCTGGCAGGTTCCGTAGTGAGTGTGGTCTTTGAGGATATCGCCGGCCGGTCCGGCCTCGTTTTCGTCTCGAACAGCTCCCCCACCCCGAACAAGAATCAGCCCGAAACGATGGTCGCCGGCGTCGCGCTGCTGGACTACGACAACGACGGTTATCTTGACGTTTATTTCGTGAACGGCGCGACGATACCGTCGCTGAAGAAGGAAACCCCTCAGTTCTGGAACCGGCTCTACCACAACAACCGGGATGGTACGTTCACCAACGTGACCGAGAAAGCGGGCATGAAGGGCGACGGGTACGGCATGGGGGCGGCCACCGGCGACTACGACAACGACGGCTGGACCGATATCTATGTGGTAAACGTGACTCGGAACGAGCTCTTCCGCAACAATCGCGACGGGACGTTTACGGACGTCACTGACAAGGCGAGTGTGAGTGGCGGGATTCTCGACGGCAAGAAGATGTGGTCTGTCTCGGCCGCTTGGCTGGACTACAACAACGACGGTCTGCTCGATCTCTTTGTGTCGAACTACTGTAAATGGGAAGTCAACAAAGACCCATTCTGCGGCCCCAAGCCGAGCCTGCGGGCCTACTGCCATCCTCAGAACTACGGAGCGCTGCCCAACACTCTATACCGCAATAACGGGGACGGAACATTTTCGGACGTATCATCCGAGACCGGCATCGGCGAGCATCCCGGTAAGGGCATGGGAGCGGCCATCGCCGACTACGACGGGGACGGGTTCATGGATATCTTCGTCGCCAACGACACCTATCCCAACTTCCTCTTCCACAACCTGAAGGGAAAGAAGTTCGAAGAAGTCGCGCTGGAGGGCGGCGTCGCTTACTCCCAAGCCGGACATCCTCTCTCGGGGATGGGTGCCGATTTCCGCGATGTGGACAACGACGGGCGCGCGGACATCTGGCACACCTCCGTCGAGAACGAATCCTTTCCCCTGTATCAAAACCGGGGAGGGGGTCAATTCGTGGACAAGACGATCCCAGGTCTCCTTGCGGGAACGCGGCACATGTCCGGTTGGTCGAACGGGGTTTTCGACTTCGACAACGACGGCTGGAAGGATCTTTTCGTGGCCCGCGGAAACGTTCTCGACAACATCGCGCAGTTCTCAGACCGCACTTACGGCGAACAGAATACTGTTTTCCGCAATCTCGCCAACGGTAAATTTGAGGATGCCAGCAGCAATGCGGGGACTGATCTCCAGAAGGCTGCGCCTCATCGTGGGGCGGCCTTCGGCGACATCGACAATGATGGCCGAGTGGACGCCATCGTGACGGTCCTGAACGACAAGGCGAAATACTTCCACAACATTTCGCGGAACAGCAACCACTGGATTCTGCTGAAGTTTACCGGCCGGAAAAGCAACCGCATGGCATTGGGGGCGCAGATCCGCATAACAGCCGACGATGGCCTGAAGCAGTACAACGAGGTCACCACTGCGGTCGGCTACGCCTGCTCCAGCGACTCTCGGGTGCATTTCGGGCTGGGCGCATCCAAGAGTATCCGTGAGATCGAAATCAGGTGGCCGAGCGGGATCCGGCAAACACTCACGAATGTTGCCGCGGACCAGATTCTGGAAATTCAGGAGACGGCGAACTGAACTTCGCTTCTACTTTTCGATTTTGCCCCTGGCCTGGCTGGCTTCCTGTTCGGCTCTTAACTTCTGCACCAGCGCCCGCTCGCGATCTCCGTCGGTCTTGCGCTTCAGGCGATAGTAAACCTGGGCGAGGGAAACGTGCGCCTCGAGAAACTGCGGTGCCTGTTTCACGACCTCTTCCAGAGTGGCGCAAGCCTTTTCTAGCTTGCCAGCGGCGAGGTCGGTGGCGCCGACCTGATATAAAGCGCGCAGGTCCCCCGCGCGCACCCGGAGAGCCCGCGCGAGCAGTCCTTGCGCGCGATCGAACTCGCCGTTCTCTTTGAGCAGTACTGCCAGCCTCAGGTTCGATTCGTAATCGTTGGGGTTCCGCTCCAATTCCTTTTCGAAGGCGTCACGAGCTGCCGGCATGTTGCCGCTGAGCATTTGAGCCCGGCCGAGGTAAGAGTAGACGTCCGGAAGTTTGGGCTTTAGCTTCACGGCTTTCTGGAAATCTGCGATGGCGGCGGGATAGTCGAGCGCTTCGAGCTTGGCCGTTCCGAGAAGAAGATGTGCTTCCGCCGAGTCGCCGTTTCGCAAGATGCGGTCAATCATCTGTTGCCCGCGTTCGATCTGCTTGTCGCGGAGCAATGCCGTTCCAAGCAGATACGCAATGGCAAGGTCATTCTGGTTCTGCTTTTCAAGTGGAGTGAGTAGGTCGACCACGCGGGTGTTTTCTCCCTGCCGGAGCCAGCAGTCGGCGAGCAGCAGCGTGACTTGTTGGTTGGCGGGATCGGCGGCGTGCAAGGAGGACAACTCGCGGGCTGCTTCTGAGATTTCTCCCGCCTTGTAGAAAGCCAGAGCGAGATTCAGCCAGATACGGGGGTCCTTCGGCCCGAGCTTTAATGCTTGCTGATACTCGGTGATCGCGTCCGTGTAGCGTCCAGTGCTTGCCAGCGCGGCGCCCAGGTTCGACCGAGCGTCGCGAGCGTCGGGCCGCAGCTTCAGGTAGGCCCGATATTGCTGAATCGCCGTCTCCATGTTACCAGCCCGATGCGCGGCAATGGCCTGCTGCAGAATCCGCTCCGGAGTCTCTTGAGCGAATGCGAAAAGCCAAAAGACGGACAACGCCGGCAGAAAGCTCAAGCGGCGTGGCATTGAAATCTATGGTAGATGGAACCCTGAAATTCCGGCAAGCGGTCGCCACAGATGTAAAAAAAGACCTGGCCGGGATGTCTGTTGTCGATTTGAGCTGTCCCCGAGCGACTACATGGTAAGGACAGCGGTTCCGCCGCAAATGAAGCAGCGCAGAGGAACCGCTGAGAATCGAGACGAGAGGGGAATCGGACCCGCGCCGCTGAGGTCGAGGCGACGAAGGGGCTCTCGGAGGCCCAGTGGAACTTCAAGCGTGGGCCGGAGCGCTGGTCCGTTGCGGAGGTCCTGGAGCATATCTTGCTCGTCGAGGACTTCCTGTTGGAGAACACGTCCCAAGAAGTGATGCAGGCGCCGGCAGGCAAGGCGGACCGCGACTACAAGAGCACGGACAAGATGGTTTTGAGCGCTATCGCCGACCGCACCCATAAAGCGCAGGCGCCCGAGCCGGTGATTCCTAAGGGACGCTGGTCACCCTAGGAGTGGCTTGACCATTTTCTGAAGAGCCGGGAGAGGACGATAGCATTCCTCACGTCCACACCCGGGTTGCGGGAGCATGTCACGGACTCGCCGCTTGGCCAACCCCTGGACGCCTACGAGTGGCTTCTGTTCATCTCCGCCCATAGCGAGCGGCACACGAAGCAGATCCTCGAGGTCAAGGCCGATCCGAATTTTCCGAAGAACTAGTGACGGGAGTCGATCATGCAGACCGAACCGCAGAAGGAACATCAGTGGTTACAGAAGCTGGTTGGCGAGTGGACTTATGAAAGTGACGTGGCGATGAAGCCGGGCGAGCCGCCGGCAAAGTGCGAGGGAACCGAGAGCGTGCGATCACTGGGTCCCCTTTGGATCCTGGCCGAGGGGGAGGGCGAGATACCCGGCTGCGGCCACGCCACGACGATGATGACCCTTGGTTATGACCCGGAGAAAAAGCGCTACGTAGGCACTTGGGTCGGATCGATGATGAGCCACCTTTGGGTTTACGACGGCGCTCTGGATTCAGCAGGGCTGGCGCTGGCATTGGACACCGAGGGTCCCAGCATGGCTGGCGACGGCAAGATGACAAAGTACCAGGACGTGATCCAGTTCAAGAGCAACGATAACCGGCTGCTCATATCGCAGGTGCTCGGTGATGACGGCAAGTGGCACCAGTTCATGTCGACGACCTATCGGCGGAAGAAGCTGTGACTTGCCGCCCCGGAATTACCTCCTCCACGCCGCGGCGATCAGAGCCGCTATAAAGACAACTTGGAGCACGGCCCGCAGGGGCAGGCTGGTCGCCTTTCTGCCGCCGGATGACGATCGCTCATGCCGGGGTGCGCCGGCCTCTGGAGACCGACGCACCTCGACCGACGGCGACTTGCGGCCCGGCACGACCACGCAGCTAAGCACTGGCTTTCTGGGCCGCTTTGGGTTGAGTACGCATTTGCTGCATGAATTGCCGCATGGCGGCAACATGACCGGGCGAGCGGCGCTCGGACCAGGATTCGAAACGCTGCGCCGCTTTTTCCATGTGTCCGAGGAACTGCTTGTCCGCGAACCGTTCCCGAGCCTGCGGGACGATGGACTTGAGGAGCTCCCAAACACCGAAAAACTCGCCACTGGTCTCGAAAAAGAGATCTTCATGGAGCAAGCCATAGTTAAGCAATGCACAGGCTTGCTCCCAGTAGCTCATCACCATTCCTGCGAACGCGCCGGATTCCGTGCCAGGAGCTGCGATGCGCATGGCTTCCTCGAAAGTGTCCACGATGTAATTCTTAAAGAACCAGTCCCGTGCTTGGCGCAGCCTGGCCTCGCGGCGCAAATCATAGACCTGCAGGTGAAGTTGCGCCTGTTCGTGCGTGGGTTTTGTTTCCATTGTTTCTTGTCTCCTTTTTTTGCTGTCAATCAACCGCGTTGAGCAGAGAGTGGCTCCAACGCAGATTCTGAATCCGTTCTATCTGTGAATCGAAAGGCATTTGCCCATATCGACAATGTGCGAGAAGTGTTTACAGGTGGCACATTTCCGTTCGATTACTTCGGTGAGTTCCCGATCCGTTCTTGCGTGCAGATTCGCCATCGTGGCGGTTCACGTAGTCTTTCTCACGGTGTGCTGGGCGGCACCGACCAGCCCCCACCCAACGCTTTGTAAAGCGAGATTAAGCGGGTAACCACAGCGGTTTGGCTCTGAGCGAGCTGATCCTCGTGTTCGGAGAGAGCGCGCTCGGCGTCGAGCACCGTCAGGAATTCCGCCAGCCCGGCCCGGTACTGCGCCTGCGCGAGTTCGAGTACCGTCCGATCGGCTCGGATGACTCGTTGCAGGCGCTCGCAGCGTTCCTGCTCGTTGGAATAGCCGACAAGCGCGTTCTCCGTCTCTTCCAGCGCGGTCAAGACGGTCGACCGGTGGGTGGCCTCCGCCTGCTTCACGCGCGCTTCCTGGTGGCGCGCGCCATTCACGCCCTCAGTGGCAGGCGGCAGGGAACGTTTGTCAAACTGAACTGCGCCGCCATTCCCACGGGCTTGCTCGAAAGCGAGACGTTCGGCCATGAGAAAGGCGCGTTTACCGGGGCGATCGCGCAGCGCGTCGGCCGGTTCGAGCTCGCGCACAAGGGGACAGTTTTCCTCGACGAGGTCGGCGAGATTCCGCTCGAGCTGCAGACCAAGCTGCTGCGCGTCTTGCAGGAACGGGAGTTCGAGCGGCTCGGCAGCTCACGGACGATGCGGACGGACGCCCGGGTCATCGGCGCAACCAACCGCACACGGGAGGACATGGTACGGGATCACAAGTTCGTTCCGACCTTTACTACCGGTTGAATGTCTTCCCAATTACCGTTCCCCCGCTGCGGGAGCGGCCGGAAGACATACCACTACTCGTCCGCTACTTCGTCCAGCAGTTTGCGCGGAGGATGAACAAGAGCGTAGCCACAATTCCTGCCGAGGACATGCGCGCACTGGTGAGCTACCCGTGGCCGGGAAATATTCGCGAACTGCAAAATCTGATTGAGCGCGCGGTAATCCTCTCCTCGGGACCTGTTCTCGCGATTCCAGTGCAACAACTCGAAAAGGCAGCCGCATTGTCAGCGTCCGCGGCAGCCTCCGCACCGGCCCCGGACGTGATTACGCTCGAAGACGCCGAACGGGAGGCTATTCTGCGAGCGCTGCGAAACTCCGGCGGCCGCGTCAGCGGCCAGCACGGGGCCGCGACTGCCCTCGGCACGAAACGGACCACTCTGCAGGCCAGGATGCGTAAGCTCGGCATAAACCCAAGAGGTATTTGAGCCGTTACGTATTCTGACCGGTGAGAAGCGTCGGCCGCTTTCAGCGGCACGTGGAACACAACCGAGTGGCGTGGAATTGCCGAAGAGCATGGATGCAGATTGTTTTGTCTTCGGATAGCTGGCGGTGAGGGTGGGATTCGCTATCGCGACCGCCGCCCATTCTAAACACGTTGCCCTGTTTTCAATACGTTGGAGGCGTGGTGCTGACCAGCCCTTTAGGTGTGTTGCTCCTGCTTTTTCTGCCTACGCAGTTTTCTCCAAATCGGGATGTGGACCGCGTGATACCGCCATGCGACGCCGATCCAGATCAGGAGGCGTTGCATCAATGAGTCCGTGCCAACATAGTCAGCTCGGATCTCTCCGGCCATACCGGCCGAAACATAGGTGAGATAGCGCGTACCCACAATGCTGGCAT
>DATIFQ010000183.1:0-3142 GCA_035455185.1 Bryobacteraceae bacterium
GCACCAGCCGTGAAACACGTGCCAGTCCCGATGCCGACGAATACCTTCCATAGGAGGAACTGCCAGTAGGCGCCGGCGAAGGCGATACCGAAGTTTCCCACAGACACCCAAGTCAGGGCCGCCGCCAGAACGCGAGCCGCGCCCAGACGGTCCGCCAGGCGTCCGCCCGGTACCTGCATTAGGGCGTGTGTCAGAAAAATGCCGGTAGTGAGCAGGCCGGCGCTCGCCTGGTTGAATCCGAATTCGGCCTGAAGCGCGGGCACCATCGGTGCGTGATTGGTGTAGTTGGCCGAGAAAGCAAATCCAGCAGCGCAAACGGCGGCGAGCGCACGTTTTTCCATTCAAGTTACCCGTTGAGAGATTCTTCCGAATCCGGTGAAGCCGGGAACTCGCCAGTATATAGCAGGACCATGCACCAGCATTCCAACGGGTAGCTTAGGTCCCGCCGGAGTTGTGATGCAGGGCCGAAGTCGGTTGTACAGGAGGTCCCCGGCGCGGAGTTGCTGCCCACACGCCTTTCGGCTCCGCGACGAACATCGGAGTAGCGATGCGGATCGTCCCGTCCGGAAGTGTAGGAGTGCCCGGTCTCAGACTTCTGGTTGTGATAGGATCGCGCAGAAACTGATCCGGGGGTATGACAATGTCCGCAAAGCACAACGCGGTGATCTGTCTGTTACTGCTGCCGGCTTGGGCGAACCCGCAAACGGGCGCGGCGGGCAGTCTGCCGCCGAACCAGTGGACCGAGCTCGCGAACGATCCGGCCGGCGCCCGCCGCGGTTGCGGGGTCCGCTTCGCATCGAAAGCCGGGGCGTTCTTCCTCTGGGGGTTCATGAACGACGACCCGGACCTGGAAGGCCGGCTGATGAAGGTCAGCGAGTACGACATGGTTCTCTTCGATCCGTCCAGCGGGCGGTGGCGGAACCACCTTCCACTCGAAAAGCAGGAGGAGTGGAGCAAGCAGCTACCCATGGCGTACTCTCCGGGAACTTACATGGGGATCACTACCGGCAGCCGCCGCACCATCATGCGGGGCGAAGCCGAAGCCTACGACGGCGTCCCGCGACCCGCCCTGAATATCGTGTTCGATCAGGTGGCGTACCGTCCCGTTGACAACTCGCTGCTGTATTTCACAGGTGGACTCACCGCCGCCTATGACCTGGAGCGCCGGACATGGAGGGATTTGCAGCCGGCTCATTCGCCGCCGCCCGTTCTCGGCGGCGCAATCGCATACGATCCGGTGCGAGACGAGATGGTGCTGGCCGGAGGCGGCCACATCGCCGAAGCGGGTTCCGGGAGGGCGCTGAAGGGCTATACGGGCACGTGGGTATACAGCTACCGGGATAACGACTGGCAACAGCTAACTTTGCGCCGGCAGCCCCCTCCGCGCATGAACACGCGGATGGTCGCCGACACGAAGAACGGCGTGTTGGTTGTGTTCGGCGGTGATGCGCAGAACGCGCATTTGGCCGACACCTGGATCTTCGACCTCAAGTCCAGAACATGGAAAGTGTCAGGCGCGCGTTCCGGTCCGCCACCCCGCGCCGGCCATTTCACCGTCTTCGATCCACAAACGGGGCTCGTTATCATCGGCGGGGGATACAACCGGACCGACTTGCGCGACATGTGGAGCTACGACGCGGCCAGGGACCGGTGGCAACGGCTGGCCGGCGACGTTCCCACCGCCTTCTACATCTCTGCCGATATCGCTCCCGACGAGCGCCTCATCGTCCTCGTGACCAACGAGCGCAGACCGGACTTACGCATGAACTGCAACACTTTGTACCCGGTCCGGAGGACGTTCGGTTACCGCCTCGATGTGAAAACCATGCTCCATCCCGACCAGGCCATGCAGGCTCATATGCCCATGCCGAAACGGGCTCCGGAAGAGATGAAGGGCACGGAACCGGATAGGAGTCGCGAGGCAGCCCAGTCAGAGCGTCTTCGGATGATGCCCGTCAACCGCTGGGTACACCTGGCGGATCCGGGCCGCGTTGCGCCGCTGCGCACTTGGGGCAGCGCGACGTTCGACATAGACCGCGGCCAGATCCTCAACTGGGGCGGTGGTCACTGCGGCTACGGCGGCAGCGACGTGGACGCTTACGTCGTCGATGCCCACACGTGGCGTGGCGAACCCGAACCCGAGTACCCGGGCCGCAGTTGGGACAAGGGCGTGAGCCTGGCGGGAGTCACCTTCGGTGGCAACCCGTGGAACGAGCACGGGCGGAAAATATTCGCCTACGATCCTGTCAGTAGAAAAATGATCATGGCCCGGCCGGTAGGGCTAACGGAAGGATACCAGCCCGAGTGGCTGAAGGCCGAGACGTCCGCATGCCCGCGTTGTGCTACCTGGTCCTACGATCCGGAGACGCAAACATGGGAGCGCCTGGCATCCGCGCCTCCCGGCGTCACCGCGCTCGTCACCACGCCGCGGGGAGTGATCGGGGCCACCGTCGCATGGGGATCGCGGCTGGACCGGCGCGGTTATCTTCTTCCCGGCAGCAATGACGCGGAGGACAACCCGCTCTTCCTCTTCGACGCCGCGAAGAACGAGTGGATCCGGCTAGGCGATCCGCAGCCTTCTCCAGGGAACCTCTACGAGATGACCAGCGTGGCCTACGATACGCGTCGCGATCAGGTCATCCTGCACGGGGGCGGAGAGAACCGGGATCAGCTCTGGATCTTCAATTTGAAAACCCGGCGCTGGGAGAACATGGAGCCGAAGGTGCTCGCGCCCGCGGGAGCGCAGCCGCCGGTGTGCACGCGCGAGTCGGTCTACCTTCCCGGCGACGATGTCGTCCTGATTTACGGTCCCTCGCGTGGGGAGCGGACGAAACCGGCGCTGTGGGAATACAGCGTCGCTGAAAACTCTTGGCGTCTGGTCGAGATTCCACCGATGACCGAGGTGGAGCCCCGCCAGCGGGCCAGCCAAAACCGAGCCATGGTATATAACCCGAAACGCGATCTGGTTCTGCTTGTGTTAGGCAGCAGAGGGGATGCCGGACCGGCCGAAGTGTTTGCCATGCGGTACCAGCGCTCCCAGGCGGCTTCCGCGAGCCACGAATAAGTTGCTGCTGGTCGCACTATCCAAAGGAGAATCAAGTTTCTGTGGTACATAGGGCGAAAGGAGAGAACGAGTGTTCTA
>DATIFQ010000184.1:0-2839 GCA_035455185.1 Bryobacteraceae bacterium
GTTAGACAGACTCGACGTCAGCCGTGGCCGATTTCCGGAACAGAGAGGCCACGGCAAATTTTTCGCGCCGGGTTGTTGCTGATCTCGTTGTGCCGGGGAATCGCCTCAACCGCGCCCCGTTTGTGGATTGGTCCAGAGGGAATGCGCGGCACCTTCGCGCTTGAGCGAGCACCCGTGCCGGCGCAGATGCTGGAGCAGGGCGGCGCGTTTCACTTCACGACGACGGTTTCACGCTCGGCGTCGGGTGGCACGCCGCGGAGACCTTCCTCGCGTCGGTCCTCGAGGATGAGCGCAATCGCCTCGGCGAGGCTGCGGCGAGCGTCTTCCTTGGTTCGACCTTGGCCGTTCGCGCCGGGAATTTCGGGACAATAGGCGACGTGCCACTCACCGTCGCGTTCAAAAACAGCGGTGAATTCATTGTGCATCGAGATGGCTCCGCGTCTAGGATACGGCGAACGGGAGCGCCGCCACAACGGGCACCCACCGCCAGGTCGGCGCCAGCTGCCGAAGTTGCTCGGTGAGCCGCTCCAGTCGCCGTTCGGTTTGATCGACCGTGTCGCGATACTCGTGCAGCGCCATGTGCTGCGCGGCCCGCGGGAAACTGAGGTCGGTCAACCAGCGCCGATAGGCCAGCGTCCATCCGTCGCGGCCGGGATAGCGGCGGCCCTGCCGCAGCAGAAACGCCTTCAGTCGATACTTGGCCTGTACGCCGACCGCAACCGCGTCTTCACGCGCGCGGACCAAATCCCGCATCGCTTCGTCCGTGTCGTCGGGCACATAGATCGGGCGGAGCTCGCCGGCGCGATGAAGGCGCGCGAGTGCCAGGCTGTCGCGTCGATCCGTCTTCGCGCGATCCCCACTCCGCTTGGGCGTCATCGACGGACTGACCACCATGCAGTCCTCGCCGCGCTTGGTCAAGTGTCGAAAAATCCCGAATCCACACGGCCCGGCCTCGTAGACGAAGTGCAGAGTTCGATTCGGCGCCCGCAGGGCCCGGACGACCTTATCGAGCGGCTCCAGATCGCTCGCGATCACACCGTAATGGCGGACTTCGCCGTGCCGGTCCCCGCCCGCAATCGACACGTCGATCGTTCCTTGTGGACATCCAACCCCACGAACATGCTACGGTTCCTCATGACCGACCTCCTCGCGTGTGGCGCTGTGCGCCGTTGATCAGACGTCCGCATAATCCACGAGAACTCGAGGACGGTCGGTCACTTTTTCTTACTTGCTCGGAACGCTGTCACGAGCCGTGACAGCCATGTTGTCTAGGCAGACAGGAGGCGACGCATGCGAATCGAACACAAGCAGCGCCTTCTACGCAAGGAGCTTCGGAAGCTGCTTCCTTCGAACAAGGAAGACGTGACGGCCATCGAGGCCATCGCGGCACACGGATATCCTGCTGTGGATCCGATCCTTCTCGACCTTCTGAAATGGATTCGCGTCGAGTGGTGGCCTGTATCAAAGCCGGCGTGTCAGTTTCTCGTTTCGATCGGGCCACGGTTGGCACCGCAGGTGTCGGAGGTGCTCGGTTCGCGCGACGACTTATGGAAGGCGGTGGTTTTGCGAGAGATCGTCAGCGGATGGCCGACGGAGGACGTCCGCGCCCTGTCGTCGCATCTATTTCTGATTGCGACCGACGGGCAATCGTGGGGGGCGGATCTCCTGGCCTTGCGCCTCCTCGCGCAGCATGGCATCGCCGAGTCTGACTGGATTGCCGGTTGGCTTGAATTCAAACGAGAGCACCATGAGAAACGCTTGGCCGACATTACTGAAATCTCAGGGATCCTGAAAAGCAGAGGAGCTGCCTAAAAGCGGCTGCACCCGACAGCGGCCGCTCGGGATCTATCGTAATAAAAAAACGTTAATGGCGGCCCGCCGCGGGTGAGCCGCCATCCGTTATGCTCTCTGAATCGGAACCGGTGACGACTATGAACGCCGACGTGCCTCATGTGAGTGGAGGGCGGCGTGCTCTCGGCTACGTTGGCGCGGTGCTACTCCTCCTCATCATTCCGGTGAAGCTGCTTAGATACTCCTCGGCGACCGCGAGTGTGGCCGTTGGGGTAGCTCCGAGCCTCCTGGGGCCTTCGGGCCTGCTTTTCCTTCTCCTCTCCAGCCCGGGCAAGGTGTCACGGTGCTCGGTTGCCCAGACGACCATGTGTGTTGGTGCCATTTCCGTGGGTCTGGAATTGGTTCAGCTACTTCCGCGTCCGGGCATCCTACAGAGAGTGCGGTACACCTTCGACATTCTGGATCTTCTCGCCACACTCGCGGCCGTGGGGATATCGTTTGTCATTGCCAAGGTGGTGCTGGGTGGGCGCGGCCATCGGGCAACGGGTTACGGTTGAGACAGGCTGGACGGGGTGCTATCGCATGGTCCGTTTCGGTAAGCTGCCGCAGGGCACGGAATTACTTCTGCACCCCCTCAATTTCTGTTGCACGAGTGCAACGTCCTTTGCGGTTAGTGGCCTTTCCCGCGTCCGCCCGGTGCTTACCGGAACCACGTCCGTCGCACATGCTCGACAATCGGCAAGACCACCTCGGGCCGCGCGCCGATCCCGGCAGTGTTGAGCATCTGTTAGAGCTTTGGGTACTGCCGGACGAACTTGCGCGCGCGCGCGATCAGGCTGGACGAGAAAGTCGGTGAGTCGATGAAATCTGGCGTTCCGTGACTGAGAATCACGGTGTCGGCAGTTCAATTCTGCCCCTCGGCACCATTTAAATCGCAGCATCCAAAGGTCTCAGCGGTATCTCAGAGGCGGGTCCAGCTATCGGAAGTTCTCCACCAGCATGAGGTCGGTGCCAGGCTGATCGGACTGCACGTACAAGAGCTCCCTCC
>DATIFQ010000185.1:0-3949 GCA_035455185.1 Bryobacteraceae bacterium
TGCGGCGCAGGAGGGCCGGTTCGAAGCCCGCCTCGAGGTCGCCTGCCGGACTGCGCAAGACGCCTCCGTCCTCTCGTTCCAACTCGAAGGAGTCACACGCCTTCTGCGCAGCCTCCTCAATCGGGAGAAGCAGACGCCCAACCCGGGCGATCTCAGCGGTTTGCTGGCGGAAGGCTCATTCCATCATCAGGACCGGCGCGTTCTCGGCCGATGGCCCGTCCAGCGCGAGTTTCTGGAACGCCTCACCGGCGGTTCGCTCTGACATGGGTTTCGGCTCGCCCCGCGGAGTTCTCTGCGCAGGCAACATTGTTCACGACACGCTTGTGAGGCCGGTCGACCGGCTCCAGTGGGGCACGACGACGTGGGTGCAGGAAATTCACACGAGCCTTGGCGGCAATGGCGCCGCCACGTCGTTCACTCTTGGCAAACTCGGCGTGCCTGTGTGTTTGCTCAGCATGGTCGGTAACGACCCGTCGGGAGACGAACTGCTCCACCGTCTCGAGTTCGCCGGCGTGGACGTGAGCCGCGTAACACGATCGGAGGCGCCCACCCCCGCGACGATTGCGCTTGTTCACCCCGGCGGCGACCGCTTGTTTCTGCACCGTCCCGGTGCGAGTGGTGTGGCATTCCGGGAGCCCATCGAGTTCACCCCCGAAATCCTCCGCGGGATCTCGCATTTCCACCTCGCCAACGTCTTCGCGCTGCCGCTCCTGCGCCCGAACGCGGCCGGAACCTTGCGCCGGGCGAAGGCGGCGGGTCTCGCTACATCCCTCGATACGGGCTGGGACGCACTTGGACGGTGGATGGAGGACCTTGGCCCCTGCCTGCCGTCTGTGGATGTGTTGTTCGTCAACGAATCCGAAGCGCGGATGCTCTCCGGACGCCCCGGCATCGAAGAAGCCGCGGCAGCGCTGTTAAACTCCGGAGCGGGTCGCGTTGTCGTCAAACTCGGCGCGCAAGGGTGTGCCGTGTTCGCCGGCGGCGAAGAGTTCTGTGTCCCGGCATTTCCGATCGAGGTTGTCGACACGACAGGCGCGGGCGATTGCTTCGCCGGAGGCTATCTCGCCGCTCTCGCGCGTGGTCTCTCCCACGGATCCGCCGCCCGGCACGCCAACGCGGCCGGCGCTCTCTCCGCCTCCCATCTCGGCGGCGTCGACGGCATCCTCTCGTGGGAGGAGATGGAACGTTGGATGGGAAATGGGGACTGACCCACCATTTCGCCGCTGTTGCGAAATGGCTGTCTGTCCCCATTTCTTCCCTCACAACTTCTCGATCATCAGCTTCTCCAACCGCTTCTGCCCCGCACCTTCGTCCGCGCCCGGACGGTGGTGCTGCTCCGATATCTCCGCCAGTTCCCGATGCACAGGATTGCCCGCGTCAAACCGCGGCAACCTCAGGTGGCGAATCACTGACGGTGTTCCGAACCCTCTCCCGGCGGACGAAAACGACTTCACGAACTCCCGCACCGGCCCTGAATTCAGCACCGCGCAGAGGTAATGCGCCTCCGCGGCATTCTCCACCGGGATAAACGAGGTCGTCTCAAGTGGAATCATCCGTCTTCGTCCGAGAGGTCCGTCCCAGTCCGAAATCACCGCCGCTACCAGGTCGTTGCTCATCCTCTTCCAGACCACCTTGAACGGGGAGAACGTCTCCACCGCAATGTTGAACTGGCTGTAAAACGGATTCCCGGCCTCCTCGTGGTACTTGCGGTACAGCGCTCGCCGGAGCAGTTCTTCCCGGAACCCGCGCAGATACCTGAGTGTCAGCGGCCAGCGCTCCTGCATCGTCGCCTCGGCATACCCGCGGCGCGCGGCCGGGTCCTGCACGAGAAGCACGTGGACACCCGGCCCCGCCGACCACCGTGCGATGTCCGCCCCGCGCACGGCCGGGTACACGAGTTCCGCTTCGACCTCCGCTTCCACCGGCGCGATCGGCCGCTTCCCTCTCTCGGCCATGTTCCGGACTCGCACGGTCCCGCCCTGCGCACCCGCCAGAATCTCCAGCCAGAACACCCCGTACGGATTGGCGTTCGCGCCGAGCATCGCCCGGTAATTGGGGGGAGAAATGGGGACTGACCACCATTTCGCCGCCGTTGCGAAATGGCTGTCTGTTCCCATTTCTCCCGCCGGCAGCGTCTGCCAAGGACCGTACAAGGATCCCATCGGACGCGCCTCCAGTTCGGTCCTCTCCAACTCTTTGTTGTGCCGCGTCCACACGACGTACGGGACGGGATACACCGTCTCCTCACCTTTCCTCAACAGGACCGCCGCCGTCTTGTTCGCCGCGCCTCCAAACGGCCGGACCCCCGTGAAGTCGTGCGCGCGGATCACTCCGAGTGGCGTGCCGTCCGGCAGCCGGAACCGCCGGAATCCCTCGCCGGCGCCCTTCGTCTTGAACGCCTCCTGTGTGATCAGAAAGGCCAGTACGCCGCCTGGCTTCAGATACCGGTCCGCCGCCGCGAGCGTGAACAGCATCGAGAGGTCTTTCTTGCCTCCGCCAAGCCGCGCTTCGAACCCCTTCAGCGAAAACAGCCCGTACGACTTCCACAGAGGCAGAGTCGCTTCCCGATATTCGGCGGGGAGATGATCCCAGCGGACCCACGGCGGGTTTCCCGCGATCAGATCGAACGTGCCGCCATCAGCCGGTTCAAGCAGGGCATCGCGCCTGAAGACCGGGATCTCGTCGTCTCGCGCCTCCCACCCCGCGGCCGTGAGCGCTTGCCGGTAATTCGCCCGCGCGGCCTGTACGGCCAGCGGGTTCACGTCGAACCCGCGAATTCCCGACAGTACCCCGCGCGCGGTTTCCTCCGGGGATTGCCCGAGCGCCGCGCCTCGCCGCCACGCCCGCTCGATCGCAACGAGCAGAAAAACCCCGCTGCCGCAGGCTGGGTCAAGCAGGCGCGCGCTCGTGTCCCCTTCGTATCCGGCTTCGTCGAGTAGCAGAGACGCCAGCCAGTACGGTGTGTAGTATTCGCCCGTCGCGTGCCGTTGCGCCCGCGGCACAAGGGACTGGTAGACTTCGCCGAGCGCGTCACGGCCCGGCTCTCCCGGCAGTCTCGCCGCGATTTCAAGCTGTGACGCAATCCGCGAGTCGGAAAAGTGGGAGGGCTCTCCCATCTCTCAATTCAGGAAGTACGTGCGATACAGCGTATCGCGCTGCTTGGGAACGAACCCGGCGTCGCGGATGATCCGCCGCAGCTCCTCTTCGTTCGAGCGGTGGTGCGCGCCGGCGGCCGAGACGACGTTCTCCTCGATCATGATGCTGCCGACGTCGTTGCCGCCGAAGCGCAGTCCGATCTGGCACGTCTTGATCCCCTGCGTGACCCACGACGACTGCACGTTCCGGATATTCTCGAGGTACAGTCTGCTGACCGCAAGAGTCTTGAGATACTCCACCGCGGTCGCCTCTTCTTTGACAAAGCGGCCGAGCGACGTGTTGTGCGGCTGGAAGGTCCACGGGATGAACGCCGTGAAACCGCCGGTGTCCTCCTGGATCTGCCGCACGATTTCAAGATGGTTCACCCGCTGTTCCAGCGTCTCGCCGCAGCCGAACATCATCGTCGCCGTGGTGCGCATGCCGAGGGCGTGGGCCGTGCGGTGAACGTCCACCCACTCCTGGGTCGTGCACTTCAGCCGGCTGATCCGCTGCCGGACGCCGTCGTCGAGAATCTCCGCGCCGCCGCCCGGAATCGAATCGAGGCCCGCGTCGCGCAGCCGCGCAATCGTGTCCCGCACCGACAGGCCGCTGACCTCCGCGATGTTCAGAATCTCCGGCGACGAGAAGCAATGGAGATGGATCGCGAACCGCTGCTTGATTGAGCGCAGCAGATCCTCGTACCACTCGATCTTCAGGTCCGGGTGCAGCCCGCCTTGCATCAGGATGCCCGTGCCCCCGAGATCGATCGTTTCCTGGATCTTTGCGAAGACCTCCTCCTGCGACAGAATGTAGC
>DATIFQ010000186.1:0-54265 GCA_035455185.1 Bryobacteraceae bacterium
GTCCAGCCCGTTCAGAAATGCGACCTTCATGACCTTCCGCGCGTGAGGGTCGCGGTCGAGGTGCTCGCGAACCTGCCTGCCGACGTCCTTCCAGACCGCGTCGTATTCGGGCGTGCGACCCTCCTTCGGCAACGCGAGCGGCCAGGCATTGGCCGGGTTGCCGTGACGTTCGATGTCAAAGGGGAGCATCATGTGGCTCACCGGCACACCGTAGCCGGGACCCCAGTAGCCGTGCTTGTCCGTGAAGGCCGAACCATCCAGGTAATTCGCAATTCTCTTGTCGTACTCGGTCCAGTCAAGCTCCGCTTTCGTGCCCTGCACCTTCAGACCTGGACGGTATGCGTAAACCAGCGGCAGGAAGCGATGCTGCTTGGCGAGTTGGTAGTAGGCCAGCTCCTCCGCCGGCGGCATGTTCTTTATCGATCCGTTCCAGACGTCGCCCTTGAGGTGGTTCTCCTGTGGAAGCGCAAAGTCCCAAACGTCGAGCGCTACATTGACGCTGTCGCGGCCGCCATCCCAGGTCACTTCGAGCGTGCCGGTATACGGCCCCGGCGGTGCGGCGCTCCGCTCATTGGGCACGAAGACGTCAACCCAAATGGCGTGATTCCGCTGGTACGGGATGTTGTTGTACAGGTCCGGAATCGAGAACGGAAAGTCGGGAAGCCAGTTCGTTTTCCGGTAGGGCATGAGAGCGTCCGGATACCAGTCGCGGCCAAGCGACGTCTTCTCGTAACCGGTGGACGGGCGCCGGACTTCCGTGTACCATTCCTTGAAGATCGCGATATTCCGGCCTTCGATTCGCGCACCGCCCAGTTGTTCCAGCTTCGAGAACTTCACATCGAAACCAGCCTGGGGTTCGACAACTTCGATGATCAACTGAAAGGCGGTGAACTCGTTGCGGGCGGCTTTCAGGCGAACCGTTTTCGACGCGGCATCCCACGCGATGTTCCCGTTGCGGGGATTGCCGGTGGGGTAATCCTTATGAATCAGGGGCTGGGCTTCGATGAGATTGCCAGTCACGGGGCTTACCCGGACGTTTTCACTGACAGCCCAAAGGCGTACGCCCGGCGCTTGCGCGAGGGCATTCACAGCGAGAAAGAGCAGGAACAATAGCGCACGCATGAAAACAAGACTACATCGAAAGCGGTGTACGATGTACGGACGATGACACGCATTTTCCTGTTGCTGATCTTGTCTTGCTGCCTGCCCGCTCAGGAGCAGCGCACCGAGAGCTTCCTTGGCAACCTCGCTCCGATCATACGTTCGATTCATCAGGAACGCGGATTCCCTATGTCGTACGCAGACCGGAAAGGCCTGCCTGTCGATCAGTGGCGCAGCCGGGGGCGGGCAGAGGTGCAGCGGGCGCTGTCGTACTCGCCGAAGACCGTACCGCTCGATGTGAAAGTCGAGTCGACCGTTGAGCGGGACGGCTACGAGATCCGCCGGATCACCTTCGCCGCCTCGCCGCACTACCGCGTGCCGGCATTCCTGCTCGTTCCCAAGCGAGGCAAGGGGCCGTACCCCGGCGTCGTGGCGCTGCACGACCATGGCGGGTGGTTTTTCCACGGCAAAGAGAAACTCGTCCGCATGGAGGGAGAGCACCAGTCGCTGAAGGACTTTCGCGAGCGCTACTACGGAGGACGAACGTTCGCCGATGAACTGGCGAAGCGCGGTTTCGTTGTGATCGTGCCGGATGCGTTCTATTGGGGCGAGCGAAGGCTCCAGTACGCTCAACCGCCGGCGGATTTTCAGAAAAGGCTCGCCGGGCTCGATCCAGCGTCAACCGAATACGTGCTCGCCGTGAACTCCTATTTGCGAGAGCGGAACACGGAACTCAACACGTGGCTGTCGTTTTGCGGAACAAGCTGGATGGGCATCGTGGTTCATGACGACCGCCGTAGTGTGGATGTGCTGGCGTCGCTGCCGGAGGTGGACGCGAAACGCATTGGCTGCCTGGGGCTGTCGGGCGGCGGGTACCGTTCCACCTATCTCACCGGCATGGAGCCTCGCATTAGGGCTTCCGTGATCGTCGGTTGGATGACGTCGCTGCCGACAACGCTCGACATCACATACTCAGTCCACTCGGCGCTGTTCGACGCTCACGGAGCGCATGCCAATCTTGATCACCCCGACATCGCTTCTCTGGCTGCGCCCGATTGCGCGACGTTCGTGCAGAACTGCGCGCGCGACCGTCTCTTTACGCGAGAGGGCATGGAGTCGTCGGCGGAGAAGATCCGGGCCGTGTACTCGGACCTCAAACACCCCGAGCGGTACCAGGCGAGGTTCTACGATGTCCCGCACCAGTTCAACGTCCAGATGCAGGAGGATGCCTTCGCCTGGCTCGAGAAGTGGCTGGGCGGACGCTAAGACGCCCGTACAGGTTCCCTGTCAGACTTCGAGCTTCCATGGCGCGCGGTACGGCCGGAGGAGGTACTGGAGCGCTTCCTGTTGGAGCACGGTCTGCTTCTGGTCGTCCCAATCGAGGCGAAGTTTGGAGCGATACGAGGCGTTGCCGAGCAGACAGGTCGCTGAAGACCGATAGCATTTCTCGATGTCGCTGTTCGGGCGCTGACGCGTTTTCACGCACTCCAGAAAGTTGACCCAGTGGAGCGGGTGCGGGTCGGCCACCCGTTTCATTTCGAAGGCCTCAAGGTCAGAGCCCTTTTCCGGCGTCACGCGGCACACGTTGCGGTCGACGTAGAGCGTGCCCCGCGTGCCGTGGAAGTTAACGCCCATCAGACGGCTGGTCATTCCTTCGGTGTTGTTGCAGCGGTGCTCCCAGGAGCCAATGAATCCCGGGTATTCGAAGGACACCAGCATCGTGTCGGGCGTCTCGCGGTTGTCGGTGAACCAGAGCTTCCCGCCCAGGGCGGTAATGGCTTTCGGCATCGGGTCGTCTAACGCCATTTGCAGAATGTCGAGCATGTGGACGCCGGAATCGGTTAGCTGGCCGCCCGCGTAATCCCAGAACCAGCGGAAAAACGAGTAGCTGTGCGGGTAGACGCCGAAGCGATTGGGGTTGAAGGGGCGGTCCGGCGCCGGCCCGAGCCACAGTTGGTAATCGAGGTCCTTCGGTGGCGTCCCATCCGGTGGGTTACCAATGCCTGCCTGCGGCGCGTTCTCGTAGATCCAGCTCCGGCAGAACGTGATCTTCCCCAATTGGCCGCTGCGGACGATCTCAGCGGCCTTCTGGAAGTGGGCACCGGAGCGCTGCCAGGTGCCGGCCTGCACGACGCGCTCGTACTTACGCGCAGCCGCGACCATCTTCTGGCCTTCGTCGATACCGAGACAAACCGGTTTCTCGACGTAGACGTCCTTGCCAGCCTTGCAGGCTTCGACCTCCATGTACGGATGCCAGTGGTCGGGCGTCGAGATGCAGACGAAGTCAATCGACTTGTCCGCGATAATCTCGCGAAAATCGCGGATCTCTTTCGGCTGATGGTTCTGGCGGCGGGCAATTGCGGCCGCCCGCTCCATGTTGGGCTGGAATACGTCGCAGACGGCGGCGATCTCCACGCCCGGCTGGCGGGCGGCGACGCCGAGGTTCTCCGAGCCCATCACGCCGGTGCCGATGAACCCTCCGCGAATCCTGTCGTTCGCTCCGCGGATGCTGCCGGTGAAGATCGATGTCGTGAATGCGGCCCCTGCGGCCTTTAGAAATTGCCTGCGGGCACTGTCAGATGTGTCCATTTGAGTCCTCCGTAAAATGAGCTTTCAGTTTACCCGCCGGGCTGCGGGCCGTGCAGGATTGCGCGGCACCGCCAATTCGAGCCGGTGCAAATGCCGCGAGTGCAACTGGAATGCCTGGTAAAGCTTTTCCGTGCCGTAGCGTACGTCGGGCGTGTAGTGATAGCTCCACGATTCGTTGTCGAGCAACAGGAGGATCTTCGCCCCGGCGGGCGCATCGGGGGAAAGGCGGATCAGGCTGGTCCTTTCTTTCGAGCTGGTCCACTCAAGCTGCTTCTGTTCCTGGATGTCGCCGATTTCCGTGACATGGGGCGAATCGGTGTAGACTTTCGTACGGTACCAGTTGTTCTTGTCGAACGGGTCCATACCATAGGCCAGCTTGACCCAGATAGTCGCCTCCTCGCCCGGTTCGAGGATTCCGTTCCCGTTGCCCTTGCCTTCGGTTACCGTGCGGGAAATCGATCCACCGCCACCCTGGTTGCCCTTCTGGCGGAAGACGTTCAACGTCATCGTGCGGCCGTCGAGAATCTCGACCGCCAGTGGCACGGGGATGGCTTCCGGGATGATCAGGACGTCCACGTTCTTCGACGTCTCGTGCCAGCCGTCGAACGTCGTTGTGACTGTAAGGCGGGCCGGCGCAAAGTGGCCGGTACCGGCGGTGAACGTGGCGCGAAGCCGGTCGGACAGGTCGACGAAGTCGCCCGGTTCGATCTTCGGGACCGCGGCCGTCTCCGCCACCAGCCGCACGGTCGGATACTCGCTCGACACCGCGACCTTCACATCGGTCATCGCCTCGCCGCGGGGATTGTAGATGCGGATGGGCATCCGGACTTCGGTGCCGGGCGGCAGACGAAGCCGGTCTTTCGGAGTAACAGGCAACAGAACCGGCGGTTCGGCGCCCGTACCCGGTCCAGAGAAGCTGACTTGGTGCCCGGCTCCGTCGACGGTGAAACTCATCCGGCCGGCGGTGTCGGGAGTTACTTCACGGGTGTTGGTCTTGCCGGCGGAAAGATCGTGGTCGAACAGTTTGTACGCGCGCCCTGCCTGATAGAGCGGAGGGGTGGTGATCGTGATCCGCCGGTCTCGAACGGGTGGCCCGTCCGGTTCCCAGCGGCGCGTGGTCACCCGTAGACCCTCCTGCCTGACGCCCTCCAGCAAGGTGATGCCCGGCTCGTTTCCTTCGGCCTCGACGCGATAGCCCCAGACCTCGAACTTACGGTACGGGTTTGCGTGACTGAAGACTTCCGGCACATTATCCAGCGCGGATTTAGCGAAGGCCCGCATGTGGAAGTCGAAGGTCTCGCCTATGGAGGTCGCCCAGTGGCGATGGTACTCGTCCTGACGGTACTCGAAATCCACCTCGTGCGCGCGAGCGTACACGTCGCGCATCTCCTCGTGGTACTGGCTGATGTAGTCGCCGCTGGCGCGAATGAGCCGTACCATCGTGTGCCCATGGTTCGCGGCATGGTCCTTCAAACGCCAAAGCGTGCGGCGGCCTTTGTCACCGACGTAGAACTCGTGGCCGGGGTTGAACGCCGAGGCGCTCCCGATGAGGTGCGGATACCGTGCGCTCGTCCACAGGCTCATGAAGCCGCCCATGCTGAGGCCGGAGGTCGCGCGGTGGCGCCTGTCCGTCAGCGTCCGGTAGGTAGAGTCGATGTGGGCGACGAGTTCCTGAAAGTATTCGCCGAAGTCATTATCGCCGCCGTTCTCCAGAAGATCCCATGGCGAGCCGCCGTAGAAGCCGGTGTAATTCTTCGCGACGAATCCATCCACGGCGACGACAATCACGTCATGTTTCGCGACGAAATCGGTTATTTTGGGCACCGTGTCCGTGCCGTTGTCGTACCGCTCCAGCGTGTAGCGGTCGCTGTGTCCATGGAAATAGTAGATGACGGGATAGGCCTTCCCACTCGTCTCGTACGCGGGCGGCAGAAAGATGCGGTAATAGCGCGGCTGCCCGAAAACCTTCGAGGGATGAGTGCGGTCGTGGAACGGCTGCCGCGCGGAACCGGCGGCCGCCGCAAGAGCGAGTAGAATTGTCAGGACGTATCGCATCATCGAGAATCATAGAGGATTTGGTGACTGCATGATCAGGATCGGAATCATTCTTGTGTCCTTTCTGCTCTGCGGAAGCGTGGGAGCGGCGGACCTGTGGGAGCTGGCGAACAGTAAGCGCGACGTGCACCGGTTCTCAACTCTTTTCACGGCGCAGGACGTGCGGGACCGCCTCTCGACCGGGGACAGCATCGACGCCGCCATCGATTGGTGCAAGCGTACTGCTGTGACGCGCGTCTACATCGAATCGTTCCGCGACGGCTACCAGGCCGAGCGGCAGACGCTGCTGCACGCCAAGGAGCGCTTTCAGAAGGCAGGAATCGACGTCTCAGGGTGCATCACTACGACCGGTGTCGGCAAGCGCTCGACCGGCTGGCGGCCGTTGTCCTGCTACACCGACAAGCCCACCCAGCAGAAGATCAAGTCGGTCTTCGAGTTCACCGCGTCGATCTTCGACGAGATCATGATCGACGACTTCTGGTTCACCGACTGCACGTGCGCCGAGTGCGAAGCAGCCCGGAAGGCGCGGACGGCGACAGTCGGTGACAAGGCCTACCCGGTCCCCGGCGACACATGGGAAGACTACCGCTGCGAGCTGATGGTCCGCCTCTCGCGCGACTACATGCTGGCAGCCGCAAAGAAGGTCAACCCGAAGGCGCGACTCATCATCAAGTACCCGCAATGGTACGACCGCTTTCACGACCGCGGGTACGAGGTTGCGCGGCAGACGGCGGACTTCGACCGTATCTGGGTAGGCACCGAGACGCGCGATCGGGACAAGGGCGGCGTCGTGCCCTACGAAGCGTATTTCATCATGCGATGGCTGGGACGGCTCGGCGGCAGCAAGACCGGCGGCGGCTGGTACGATCCGTTTGACACGACGGGACAGACCTATATCGAGCAGGCGCGCCAGACCGTGCTGGGAGGCGCGCGCGAATCGATGCTGTTCTGTTACGGCGGCCTGCTCAGGAACACCGGGCCGGCGAACGTTGAGGAGCTTCGCGGGCACATCCCGGAATTGTTCGTGATCGCCGACGAGGTAGGCAAACGGCAGCCCGCTGGCATCGCCGCGTACAAGCCACCGAACAGCCATCCGGAGAAGGAACAGTTCATCTTCGATTACATCGGGATGCTTGGCTTGCCGCTCGTTCCTTGCCACGAGTTCCCGGAGGACGCGCAAGCGGCGTTTTTCTCCGTCCACGCGCTAAAGGACCCGGACTTCGCCGAGAAGCTGTCACGGCTGATCGGACGTGGCAGGCCGGTTTTACTCACTGACGGCCTGGTGCAGGGGCTGGGAGGAAAGGTGAAGCTGGACGTCGAAAACGTGCAGATCCTGCCGGTCGGGGGCGACCCGAAGTCGCTGCTGAAACTGTCACGCGAAAAGCTGGACGTGATGCGAGAGCCGCTCCTGCGGCCGTTCCGGGTGGCTTTCAGCGCGCCCAACGAGGCCGGCTTGTACCTGTTCGACGACGGGAGCTGGGTGGTCGAGAACTTCACCGGCCAGGAGGCGAGTGTCGATCTCAACGAAAAGAAGCTTAAGATCGCCCCCCGAGAGTGGACCTACGAGTGGCGGGCGCCGTCGCCGCGCGACACCGTCGTTATCCGGCCCGTCGAGATTCACGATGTGCTGGTGAACCCCGGCATGGGCATTCAGACGTTCCAGCGGTTCAACGGAGACCCGCCGCTCCGGGACATGACGTGGTCCGAGGAAGGCCCGACCCGACCGTCGCCGGTGCCCACCGCGAAACCGGACTACCCCGGTTCTTCAATCGCCTATTTTCGCTGGTATTGGATACAAATCGAGCCGAAAGAGGGCCAATTCCGCTGGGAAATCGTCGACAACGCGATCGCCGAAGCGCAGAAGCGCGGCCAGAAACTGGACTTCCGCGTCATGCCCTACGACGAGGGACACCCGCTACCGGAGTGGTACCGCAACACCGGCGCCCGGCGCGCGAACAAGCCGACGGACCCGGACGGCCAGATCTGGTCCCCCGACTCGGGCGATCCATTGTACTTGAAGCACTGGAACAGGCTGACGCGCGAACTCGGGAAACGCTATGACGGCCACCCCGGTGTGAATAGTGTGGATATCTCCACTGTTGGCTATTGGGGCGAAGGATGGGGACCCTATCTGCCCGATTGGAACGCGCAGCAGGCGTTGATCGACGCCTATCTCCAGTCGTTTCGGAAGACCCCGCTTCTGATGAACTTTGACGTGACCGAGGCCTTGGCTCACGCGACGAAGAACGGTGCGGGCTGGCGGCTCGATTGTTGGGGCGACATGGGCAACTACTGGGAGAGTTGGGGCACGTACCTCTCGCACATGTTCGACACGTATCCACAGACGCTCGTGCGGGCCGGAGCGCAGGAGGCATGGCGGAGCGGTCCGGTCTCGCTCGAAACCTGTTGGGTCCCGCCATACTGGAA
This sequence comes from Bryobacteraceae bacterium, assembly GCA_035455185.1. Lineage (GTDB taxonomy): Bacteria > Acidobacteriota > Terriglobia > Bryobacterales > Bryobacteraceae > JAEHDI01. The sequence goes on from DATIFQ010000186.1 coordinate 8,173, forward strand.
AGCCCACAACTACAACATCGACTACATCATGGAGCAGGCCCTCCGCTGGCACGTAACGTCCGTGAACATCAAGTCGGCGCGCATCCCACCGGAGTGGAAGGGAAAGTTCGAGGAGTTCCAGAAGAAGATGGGCTACCGTTTCATCCTGCGGCGGCTGGAGTACCCGAAGCGAGTGAAGGCCGGCGCGAAGATGCCCGTGAACATGTGGTGGCTGAACGCGGGCGTCGCGCCGGCATACGATCCCTACGACCTGGCGCTGGAATTACGCTCGGGAAATACAGGATCGGTCATTCGGCTCCCGGCGGACGTTCGCAAATGGATGCCGGGCGACTCGCTCGTTGAAGGCGACGTGTCCTTCCCGGCCAGTCTGAAGCCGGGGGAATATCGCGTGCGAGTAGGGCTCCTCGATCCGCGGACCGGAAACCCAGCGGTGAAGCTGGCCATCGAGGGCAGGCAGCCCGACGGCTGGTACGACGTCGGAAGCATCCGGGTGGAGTGAGGGCGGCTCAGCGCGGATCCACGTACTCGACCCAAACGAGCTCGCACGAACCGCTTCCGCTGTCGGTGCGGCTTAAAGAACTGGTCCAGCTCCAGCCGTCCTTACCGGAGACGCGGACGAGGTAGCCTCCCAAGCCGACGAGCTGCCCGTTGCGCAGCGCCAGCAACTGGTCCTTGATCTGGTCCGTGGATGGGATCATGTGCATGTTCGAGCTGTGGTTGGCAATCTCGGTCATCGGGATTGGCGGCTGGTTATCCTTGGGCATCCAGCGAAACCAGCGCTGGCCCTGCCAGATCGATAGCCGGTCGATCACCCGCTGATCCGACATCGGTCCCCAGCCCAGCGCGAGATCGACCGGCGCGACTTTTGCTCCGCCGTCGAACCAGTAGCGCTCGCTGCGAAGCACGCGGGCACGCAGGCGAAAGCTAGCCAGAGGCTTGATGGTCAAGCCCTTGTATTCCCAGGGCGCGACGGATTCGGCCGGACTCTGAGACGGGTCTTCGGAAACGAGGACACCCGGCGGATACGTGACGCTACCCTCATAGAGCGCATACACCACAGCGATGCCTACCAGGATTGCACCAACCAGCAGCCTCCTCGAGGAATTCGCCGCGGCGTCGATGATCCGGACCGACATGTCAACGCGCGAGCAGGGCCTTCACTATCTGAAGGCGGACCCGGTCCATGTCGGCGTCTTTCACCTTGCCAAAGCTGATGCTGCCGGCATCTTCCTCCGACGCCATGCTGACCTTGGTTGAGAGGTCCAGAGCTCCTGCGACTGCGTTCGTGACGGCATCGCGGTCCCATCCGTGCTTGGCTGCGAGCAGGATGAGGTACTCAATGTCCTGTTGTCCCCGGCGGTATGCCTTGAGGCGCAGCGAAGCGTAGGGCTCCATTTTTCCGAACTTGCTGCCCGGATAGAACACGGTCAGCGGCTCCGCGCGGTCCCAGGCTTCCGCACCACGCACGGCGTTCCAGGGCAGCAGGCCGTCGCCGCCGTTCAGCCAGACGCGCCAGCACCACGCCCGCATACTCACGTTGGTCTGCCTGGGATGGTTTGTGGATGCATAGTTCCAATACTCGCGGCCGAACCGGTAGCGGTCGTCCTGAAGGTAGCGGTTCTTTTCGAAGAATCTGCCGCTGATGCAGTTCAGATCAACTTGCCCGGAAAGCAAATCGCGCATCCATTCGACGCGGCTGATGTCGGTGCGCAGCACGATCGGGACGCCGGGATGCTTTTCGAGTCCTTTCTTCGTCAGGTAGGCTAAAAAGTTGGTGGCCAGGACGTCGTCGCGGTGGTTCGGCTCGTCGAACAGCCACCAGGAGATGCCGCGGCCGCCCTGCAACGGGCGCTTGTAGTAGTACTTGTTGTTGAAGTAGACGAGGTAGCGGGTCTTCGTCCATCCCTTTTGCTGAAAATGCCGGGCGAACTCGGCCACCACGGCGGCGTAGCGGTCCTGATACTCCTGACTGAAACCCTGCTCGATCGGCCCCGATTCGAGCGCGTGGCGATTGATGATCTGCTGGTACTCCTCCTGGGTGCGAGGCACCGCCGGGTCGTCCCACTTGTAGCTCCGGCGCAGGTCGCCCGGCCAGTTCTCAAAAAACGGGAGGTAGAGCGCCGGGACCGGCACCGACGCCCGCGGCAGGTCGGCGAAAGCCGAGCCGTCGAGCACCGGTCCGAAATGCGCGTCCCAATCGCCCCAATCCGACACCCGCGTGGCAGGGCCCTCGCCCGACAGGGGCGGGGCATGGTCGATTACCGTGGTGCCGACGTGCGAGTAACCGAGCACGTCCAGGTTCGTGCGGTGCAGGTGGGCCATTCGGTGATAGGCCTGCTCCAGCCTGCGGTATTCGGGCGTCCCGCGCTTGACCGGGTAGCCGGAATGGACGCTGCTATAGCAGTTGAGGTCCACGATGAAGTTCAACTTGTCCGGCAGGGTCAACGGCAGGACTTCCACCTGGAGGGCGACGCGCCGTTCGGTTCCGCCCGCACTGACCAGCAACTCACCGCGATGGACGCCCGGCTTCGCGTCGTGCGGGATATAGACGTCGACGAAAATGGGCTGAACCGTCTGCTCAGGCACCGGGTTGTCCTTCGACGGCACATCGAACGGACCAGCGAGCGGCACCAGAGCGTCGGTGTACCACTCCCGGATTCCGCGCTTGGGCTGGTCCGCTACGGCCCACTCGCGGTAAAGCTGTATGGCGCCGGTTTCCTTGAATATCGCTGGCAAAGTGCTCTCGCTGAACAGGCGCTTGGTCACGCGCGCCTCGATTCCCGCGAGCGGCTGCTTGCTCTCGACGGCGAGATGGAAACCGAGGAACTCGTTCCGAGCGCCCGTCAGCCTCACCGTGGCGGATGAGGCATTCCAGATGCTGTTGCGCGAGCGGTGGCCGGCGAAGTCGTCTTTTTCGATCAATTCGCCCGTGCGCGGGTCGATCTTCAGCGTCTCGGGGACCGCCCAGACGGAGAAGGCGTCTGCCGCCGGCGGCTGGAAAGCGGCTCCGGCCGTCTCGTCGCCGGGAGGTAGCTTCGGGAATTCAGGGGAGTACGCCCGGTAGCTTCCCAGAGCCGAGACCGGTCCAGCGTTGCCTGCCTCGTCGATGGCACGAGCGGCAAAGTAGTACACCTGTCCAGGCTTGAGTTGCTCGACCACCGCGTTCACCTCGTCACGCAGGGAATTCGAGGTCGCGAACGGATTTGGCTTCGGCGCCAGCGGGTCGAGCATCCAGCGTGGCGCTCGGGACGCGGAGTCGAAACTCACAGTGGCGATCGGTGTCTCGCTGTATCGCACTTCGTAACCAGTGGCGACGCCCTGTCCGGCGTCGTCGCCGGCGCCGCCGAAGTGCAGAATGACACTGCCCGGGCGCAGCGTCGAGCGAGACAGTTTTCTCGCCGCCGCAGGGCTGCTGTCGATCACGGTCCCGGTTCTGAAAGAGCGCACCGTGCCGGGCGCCGTCCGGTCCCGCCGCGAACCCTCCACAATCAGGACCGGAGGATTTCCGCTCTCCCGGCTGCTGATTTCGTGACGGGTCTGTGTCTGGCCCTTTTCGTCGGTCAACATCAACCCGTATTGATCGCCGCCGATCAGAGCGTGAACGAGCGCGGGTGGGACGCTGGCCTCCCACCAATCGCCTCCCGCGTCCCGTGCACGTTCGTAAGAGTACAGGCTGCCGCCCTGCGCGAACGTCACGTCAACAAGGTCGGATGCGGGGTAGGACCATGCCTGCTTCTCGGGACCCGGAAAGAAGTAGTTGACCGTGGGCTCGGACCAAGGCCCGTTGCCGCTGATCGTGGACAGGCCCACCGTATGGAGCGGTACCGGAGCCGGTTTGCGGTGGATCCGCAACGTGGCTTTCTCCACGGTGAGGCCACGAGCAGCCGAAACATCGAACTGGAGCAGCGCGAACGCCGTCCGGCCCTGAATAACGAGAGCGGCGTCAGCGCCGTGGTTCTCGAGCGCGTCATTCCGATCGGACTTTGGTCCCTCCCAGCGGTGCATCGAGACCCACGTATCGGCGGCCACGGGACATTCAATCCTCTCTGCAGCACAAGGGAGGCAGACAAGCAGCAAGAAAAAGAGGTTCTTCATTTGATCACCGGCTCGAGGATGATGTGCGCGGAGCACTGACCAGCCGCTCCATGAACAGGCTGACGAACTGCGGGGCTTCTACTTCCTTGGCTACCTGGACCAGGCCATTCGCATCCGAGCGAAAGATGGTCATTCCGTACGTTCGTCCGGGCTCGCCGCGTGTTTCGACCTCAACGCGTCCCACGAGCGGCCGGATCAGCTCGGGACGGAAGGTCACGGCCACGGAGAGCGGATCGTGAAGAACCGGCATCCGGTCGTCGTCCCCGTCCTGCCAGATGCGGATCAACCGGCGGAGGAACTGGACGTTCGGCAGGGTAGAGGAATCGAACCGCCTCATATCTTCCGGCGAGAGGCGGCACTGCATGGTGACGTCCAGTCCGACGACGACGATTGGGAGGCCCGAACCAAAGACGATCGCGGCCGCCTCCGGGTCGCGCAAGGTGTTGTACTCGACGCCGATCCGGGTGAAGAACAGGCCGTTCATCAGCACCAGGCGCTCGATCTTGCTCTCGATGCGCGGCTCGGCCTTGAGCGCCACGGCGACGTTGGTCAGCGGGCCATAGGCGACCACCGTGACTTTTTCGGAAGACGACAGAATCGTGTCAATCATCAGCCGGATGCCGTTGCGGCGTTTTGCGTCGGGCATTCGCATTTCGGGGTCCAGCGCTTCGGTCTGGCGGACCGGGCCGGTCCTCGGCTTGGTGAGCAGTGGCTGCTCAGCGCCCATGCCGACCGGGATGTCGGTACGGTTGTACAACTCGAGAATCCGCCAGCAGAGGTCGGCCCGCCGCTCCCGATGTTGGAGCACTGTAACGACCGCACGCACGTCCAGTTCCGGTGACTGAAGAGCAAGGGCCAGCGCCAGTGCATCGTCGATGTCATCGCCGATGTCGGTATCGAGAATGACCGGAATCGGATTGCCTGCGGAGACGACCGTCAGCCCAGCCAGTAGAAGAAGGCACAGCATGCGAATCAGAGGCATCGCGTTGCATGATAGTGCCTCGTCTGCGGCTTTTTCAACCTTTGCTCCGGCACACTACCTCAGCGGGAGAACCGGACCGCCGGAGTCTCAATGTCTTCCGGCGCGTTCGGATCGCCTTCCGCCGGCCCGTGCCAGACGCTTCCGCCGAACGTCGTGATGTAGATCATCGACGGGTCGTAGGGGTCAGGGATCACGCGGTGGCCCCACTTGAAGTTGTAGCCCCTGATCCGCCGCCACGTCTGACCTCGATCCGTCGACCGCCATGCTGACGATTCGAAGCCACAGGCATACAGGACGTCAGGGTTTCTCGGGTCGATGGTGACGTCGTAGACGTGCTGGTCTTTCGTGAAGACCGGGCGCCACGACGCTCCCCGGTCCGTGGAGAGGAAGATGCCGCCGTCCACCGCTCCGATGGCTGTGCGCCGGCCCCACGCGGCCAGATACAGCCGCTTCGGGTCGCGCGGATCGACGGCCAGACCGTTCGGACCGTTGACGCCCTTCGGGAGATCTACTTTCGACCAGTGATCGGCGCCGTTTTCAGAACGGTAGATCGCACCGTCGCCGTCGTTGCCGAAGCTGCCGTCCTCGCTGCGCCGAGCGATGACAAGGTAGAGAACGCCATCCCTGTCTCGCTCAAATCTCCAGGCGAACGGCTCCGTACCGGCGACGCCGTTGTTCTTCAGCGTCCAGGTCTTGCCGTCGTCCGCCGATTTGTAGACGCCGCGGCCGAAGGCGGCGACATACAGCACGCGAGCCTTAGGTGAACTCGCCGGGTCCATCAGGATGTGAGTGGGCGCTGTCGCCGGGATCGCGTCCGGCATGCAGTTCCAGCTCTTCGCGCTGTCGTCGCTGCGGCAAATCCCGCCGATATACGTCGATGTAGACCGGTTGTGCCACATCTTTGGCCGGGGCAGGTCGTGGACGTAGCTCATCACGCCCCAGACGCGGCCCTTGACGTCCGGGTCGAAGACCATCCAGTACGTCGTATTTCGCCACTCGCGCGGGATGCCGTTCGTCGAGATCGACCAACTCTTGCCTCCGTTCTCGCTGCGGAACTGGCCGATGTCGGTGTAGGAGATCACCATCCGATTTCTGTCGAACGGATCGAAGTGGACTCCGTAACAAGTGGTAACGTCGACGCCGGTCGAGGTATATCCGCCGTCGGGAGACTTTACAGCGTAGACGGCCTCCCACGTCTTTCCACCGTCGGTGGAGCGCATGGTGCGCATGGCGTCGGAGCCGTAGCAGAGATTCGGATCCGTGGGGGACATGCCCATCGCGTCGAAGTTTCTGCCCCATCCCGCGCCGTTTCGATCCCACATCCACGCCTCCCGTACGAACGTGGGAGTGGAGCGAGGTTTGTCCCAAACGACTTCCCACGTCCGGCCGCCGTCGGTTGTCTTAGCCACGCCCAGACCCCGGCGGTCGTTGCCCCGCCCGTCGTCATAGGAGAGGTAAGCCACGTCGCCATGAAACAGGCTCGCGGCGATGGAAGTCACCCGCGGCGTAAACGGCATCGAAGGCAGCGAGCAGCGGCGCCACGCGCGGCCTCCGTCGTCGGAGACGAGGGTCCCCGCAGCGGCAGCAACATAGATCACGGGATCGCCGCCACCCTTTCGGAAACCGGCCGAAGTATCAACGAACGCATCCACGTCGGAAGGCGCCTGTCCTTGCGTCCACTTGCCACCCTTCCGCAGTGCAACGGAATTCCGGCCGATCACGTATAGGGTCCTGTCCAAGAGTGGTGATTTCGGATCGATATAGATCTGGCTGCCGCCGCCGGGGAGATCCGCGATCCGCTTCCAGGTCTTAGCCCAATCGGTGGACAGGTACAGAGTGTGTGCACCCGCGTCCGGGATCGAGGCGTACAGGATCTTCGAATCGGCGGGATCGACAGCGAGCGCCGCCACCCTCCCACGCGGCTCTCCTGAGGAGATGATCTGCTCTCCGGCGTGGTCATCCGGCATTTGAATTCCGGTGACCGTAGCCGGATTCGGGTGAATCAGGTTCCAGCTCTCGCCACGGTTCGTGCTGCGCCAGAGGCCCACGGTCTGCACGTAGATCGTGTTCGGATCGACCGGATCGAAGAGATAGAAGCGGGTGCGGCCGCGGAGATTGAACATCCGCCAGGTCCGTGCGCCGTCATGCGAGATGTAGGAACCGGTCATGTCGCAATGGAGGAGAACATCGTTCGGGTTGTGCGGGCTTACGGTCGGGGCATACTGAGAGCCGCCGCCGCCCGGGCCGATCACTTTCCATCGGTCGAGACGAGGCGCGGCCGCCTCGGAGGCATTCAGGCACAGCGTGCCCGCGATCGAGAGCAGAAGCAGGCGAAGAGTCACATCCTGCATGATACCCTCGTGATGGTGCACCCTCAACCGTTATGAAAGAGACTGCTTTCCTGCTGTTTCTGATTCTGATTTGCGGCACTATCCCACTATCGGCCGGCGAGAAGACCCCGATCATTCTCGACAGCGATATCGGTACCGACATCGACGACGCCTTCGCTCTCGCGCTCGCCCTGACCAGTCCCGAAATCGACCTCCGCGGAGTTACGACGGTCAGCGCCGACGCTCACACGCGTGCGCTGATCGCCTGCCGGATGCTCGCCGCCGTGGGACGAGACGACGTGCCCGTCGCGGCGGGCCGCCGACCGCGGGACATACCGGAAGAGAAGGGGCAGTACCGCTACGGTCTCGAGTCGCCGTCGCCAAAGAGGCCTGTTGCGGAGTTGGCGCCGGAGTTTCTGTTCAAACAGCTGAAACAGAATCCCGGTGTGCTGACCCTGGTCGCGGTCGGCGATCTCACCAACATCGCCCGTCTGATCACCGACCACCCCGAAGCGAAGCCGTGGATCAAGCGCGTCGTCATTATGGGCGGCGCGGTGCGGGTTGGCTACAACGGGAAACCGCCGGTAGTCTGGGAGTGGAACATACGATCCGACATCAAGGGGGCGCAAACCGTCTTCACGTCCGGCGTGCCGCTGGTGGTGGCTCCTTTGGACGCAACCACGATGGTGAAGCTCGAACAGCCAATGCGCGAGCGCATCTTCGGTTCCGGGACGCCGCTCGCCGCCGCGCTAGTCACGCTCCACAAGCTGTGGGGCAAGACAACGCCCACGCTCTTCGATCCAGTCGCGGTGACGCTGAGCTTCAACGACAGCTTCTGCAAAATGGAAGAGCTCCGGTTGGAGGTCGATAACGAGGGCTTTACCCGCGAGGTCACCGGGAAGGCGAATGCTCGCGTGGCGACGTCGATTCGCACGGATGACTACTTGCAGTGGTACGTGGAACGCGTCGCCGGCGGCGCGGTGAAACGGCCGTGACGACCCTACAAAGATTCCTTGCGGCGGCCGTCTTGCCGGCGGCCTTCGCTCTTCCCGGTGTCGCTCAGCGCGGGGATCTGCCGGTTCCCGCGGATCTCGAGGACCACTTGCAGCGGCGCGGATACGCGGAGAAGTTTCTGCCCGCGCAGGACGAGACACTTGCGCCGAAACCTGAGGACACACGGCGCGGCTGGCTGGTTTACCATCGGGACCGAAACTACGAGGTGCTGCCGAATTCGAAGCCCGGGCCATCGGAGACACTCGACGTTCTCCGGCTCACGGCGACGCCGGGGGAGATTGAGTCGGAATCGTTTTCGGTGTATGCGCTGCGCGATGTGCTCGACTTGTCGGTCTCCGGAAAGATCACTGGCGCATCTGGAGGAAGCACCTGGCTCGCTTCCGCCACGAAGGTTGAGGATGTTCTCTTTCACCCGATCCAATACCGCGGCGAAGACGAGGAGCGCACCGAGAAGACCTATCTGCGGTACCCGATGTTCATTCGGCCGGCGTCAGCACACCCAGCGCCGAAAGGCACGAGCCGACTGTACTGGGTCACGGTGAGCGTGCCAGAATCGACGAGCGCAGGTGTGTTCAGGACGGCGATTGAGGTCGGCGACGGCTCGGGAAACCGGCTTCGACTGCCGCTCGAAGTCGAGGTGCTCCCCTTCACACTGACCCGGAAGGGCGTGCCCGCGTTCGGCGCGTTCCTCAGCGGGCAGTCATTCGCCAAGGGCGAGTGGGCGTTCATGAAGCGCTATGGCATGGACGCGCTGCAATGGTTCTGGGGCTCCCACGCGATCGAGATCCGGAACGATAACGGTCGCGTAAAGATGGATTTCACGAAGTACGACGCCTTCGTTCAGGGCATGAAAGACGCCGGGATGCGGGGGCCGCTCGTGCTTTCGCTCGGAAATAGCTGGCTGGGCCATTACGAAATCAAACTAGCAGAGGCATTCGGACTGCGGCTGATGAAACGGGAACTGGAGGGCCGGACGGTCACTTTGATGGATATAACCGACCCTCGGTGGGAGAAACCGTACCTCGAAGGGCTAAGGCTGATCTTCGATCACGCCAAGACAGCGGGGTGGCCTCCACTCGCGTTGCTGATCAACGACGAGCCGACCAAGCACATCATGGCGTACTACCCCTACCGCTACCACCTCATCAAGAAACACTTCCCCGACATACCGATCTACGGCGTGTTCTTCCAGCCAGAGAAGGACCCGGGACCGCTACTCCACAGTTGCGACATCATGGTAGCCAACCGCGACCTGGATCGCATCCGGACGCTCGCCCGCGATTTTGGAAAGAGATTCTGGACGTACAACAACGTCACGGCGGACGAGTCGTTCGGCAAAATCCGCCTGCTCTACGGCCAGATCCCGGCGTACTACGGGAGTGAGGTGATGTTCTTCTGGTGCTGGAACTATTATGTCGGCAACCCGTGGGACGACTTCGACGGCTGGAGCGAAAAAGGCACGGGTCCCGCGCAGTCAGACGCGGACTGGGTGGCGGTCTACCCCTCGGTGGACGGCGTGGAACCCGTTCGGACCCTCGGCATTGAGGCGGCCCGCGAAGCGATCGACGACGTGCGCTATCTGAAGACGCTCGAGAACGTCGTCGCCGAGCGCGAGCCGGCTCGGCTTGAGGCGGTCCGGGGCGAGATCCGCCGCCGGCAGAAGGCGATGTTCGACGGGATCATCCTCAATAACCGAATTTACTCCGACAAGGCGTTCTTTGTGTCCGCGAAAAATGACGACGTGGAGAAACTGCGCCGCTATGCCGTTCAGCAGATTCTCGAGACTTTGAAAAGGAGCCAGTGAGCTTCATGCGACGTTTCGCAATACTTCTCCTCCTCGCCGCGCCGGCGCTGGCCGAACAGTTTTCGATCAGCCTGACCGGCCAGGCACAACCGAACTGTTGGAACATTCAAGACATCGTCTCCGAGGTCACCAAGAACGCCAGAAGCGACCACGAGAAAGCGCTGGCCCTGCACCGCTTCGGCATGGCGCATTTCATTCACTTTGACGGGCCGATTGAAGAACGCGGCGAGTACATGACCGATCCGCTAAAGCTGATCGGTGTCTATGGCTTCGCGCTCTGCGGCAACAATTCCGCCGCCATGAACGCGCTTTACAACGCGGCAGGGCTGAAGGCGCGCCGGGTCTCGATTCCCGGGCACTCCATCCCGGAGGTCTGGTTCGAGGGCCGCTGGAATTACATCGACACCGACATGTTCGGCTACGTCTACCTGCCCGACGGTAAGACGATGGCCTCGGTCGACGACCTCACCAAGGACGCGGATCTCTTCGTGAGGCAGAAGAATCCGCCCGATCCATTCTTCCCGTTCGACCGGAAAGAAGACATGGCGGACGTCTTTCGGAATGCCACGCCACGCCGAGACTACCATCCTTATGCGAGCGCCCACATGATGAACCTGGCGGTCCGAACGGGCGAATCGGTGACGATGTTCTACCGGCCCAAAGACCGCTATCTGCTGACACAGCTTCGCGAAGACATTGGTGCCGTCTACAAGGACTACTGGGTCGTGGGACCAGTCCGGCGGGGCTCGCTCGCGTGGTGCGACAAGCCTCCCGCCGCGTATGGAAACGGCTTGATCGAATACAAGCCGGACCTCCGCTCAGAGGCGTTCCGGCTGGAGAACCCGAAGTCGGAGGGAGTAGCCGTGCTCAAGGACCGTGAGAAACCCCCGCTTGCGGCAGCGGCGCCGAATCGTCCCGCGTCGCTGGTGGTCGAGGTGAACAGCCCGTTTGTCATCGTCGGGCTACAGAACGACCTCACGAACTTCGAGGACGACAGCGATGCTGCCGTCGTGAGCGGACTCTTCTGGCGTGCCGACAGTTCGGATGAAAACAGGATTCTGGTCAGTACGGATGCCGGCCGCACCTGGAAGGAAGTGTGGAAGAACCTTTGGCTCGGTGCGGTGCCCTTTCAGGTCGACCTGAGCCGGCACGTCGTCGGGAAGTATGCCTACCAGGTGAAGTTCGACTGGATCGACCGAAAGGGCAGCGGCCAGGTGGGCCTGGAAGACCTTCAGTTCAGAACCTGGGTTGAACTCTCACCGATGGCGTTACCTCGGCTCGTTGCGGGACGCAACACGTTCCGCGTTTCGACCAGACCCCGCAGCACGTTTTACAACGAGAGCTTCTGGCAGAAAGGCGAGCAACTCCCCGGCCAGCACCTCGAGAACCTCGATACGTTCGACCAGTTTCCCTACCTGCGCCCACGGGACCCGCAACGCCCAGGCGTCCTCACATTCGATCTCGGTCCGAAGGGTTCCGTGGACGAGGCGCGCATCAGCATCCGTGCACGCGCGGTCGGCGGCAAACCCTCCGGAACATCTGTCACGCTGGAGCTTTCCGAGGACGATGGCCGGACATGGCGCCTGCTCGACCGATTCACCGGCCACACCGAGCACGACATGAATCACATGTGGTTCAACCACGTGATCGAAGGAAAGACGCTCGACGGCGAACACTGCCGGCTGCGCCTGTCGGTCTCCGGAGGCGGCTTCGAGAAGGTGATCGCCAACAGCGCCGTACGCTCGGAGCCGCGCGTCCCCACCGCGCTCCGCGTGACCCACGTCTGGCGCGAAGGTGACGCGCAACGGACGTCCGAGCACCTCGTTCGCCCCGGTTCAGGCAGCGACACCTATGAGGTCGACGCTGCCAAAGGCCTTGTGAACGAAGCCCTGAGGATCGAAGGGGTGGCCCGGTAGCGGGGGTGCCGTAACACCTCGCCTCACGCTTTCAGCGTGGTTTCTAATCCGCGGATAACGGATTCGAGATACTCGCGCGCGCGGCGCACCAGCGCATCCGTTCCCTCGGGGTCTTTCGGCCGTTCGACGAGCGGCTCGAAAATGTTCTCGCAGATCAGCGGGATCGTCAGCCCTGTCCGCAAGACCGGCATCAGCAGTTTGTAATGGTCGATTTCGCCGAAACCCGGACCGCAGTCCTGGTCTTGCGGCGTGTTGCGATGGTCCTTAATCGCAAATGACCGGATGTCCCGCCAGCAGGTCTGGATGTCGGGGATCGGATCGTTGTTTTCGTAGTCGAGAACGTTTCCGGCGTCGTAGCACAACTTGACGCCGTCGTCGGCGACGTCCGCGATGATCTTCGCGCACTGCTGTCCCGTCGCCGTGTTCCCGCCGTGCTGTTTGATCGTGAGGGTGACGCCGTTTTGCCGTGCGATCGGCCCGAGCAGTTTGAGATTCTTGATCCAGACGTCGTACGCCTCGGCGCTTGTGTGCCCGAACGTGATGATGAATGGAATGCCGGCCGCGGCTGCCTGCTCGATCCGGCGAGTGTGCACCTTGACCGACTCGGGGTCGTTGACGTAAATCGCCGAAAACATCATCACCGGCTCGAGTCCGAGGTCGCGGCAGCGCTTGGCAAGCTCCCGGGCCGCGGGCGGAGGCGCGTCCGGCGCCATCACCGGCACACGCTTCGCCGATGACTCGTTATGCGTGGTACCCCATCCAACGTAGCGGCAGCCGGCAGCGGCGATTCCCTTCAGCGCCCGCTCCAGCGGGAAGGGTGCATACGGAAGGGTCATGCAGCCGATCTGGAACTTCGTCGGCGCGGACTGCGCCGCGGCAGTGGAGACGCCGAGGCCCGCCCGGCCAAGCAACGCAGCGCCGGCGCTGAGAATCTGGCGACGTGTCATGGCTATTTCAGCTCCTTGATTGCGACGTTCCGGTAATCCACCGGCCAGCCTTCCGACTGAAGGCAGATCGTGCCTTCTTCCGGCTCGGCGTCAGACCCTTCGTTGACCAGCTTTCCGTTGAGGACGACCTTGATGCGCCCTTCCTGCTGTGTAATCTCGTAGCGATCCCACGAGCCGAACGGCGGACGGTCCTTCACGATCGGACCCCGTTTAGCGCCCGTCACCTTGCCACCTCGTACGCCGAAGAGGCTGCCCGCCTCGCCGAAGTGACCCTGGACCTCCTGGGACATGGGCCAACCCTTTTCGATGGCGCCGGCGTTGATGAAGAAGCCCGCGTTCGGCCATTCCTGCGGTGCACCGGTCCAGCCTTCGGTCTGGAACCTCCACTCCGCTCGTAACACGAAATTCCGGTATACCTGCTTGCTGCGGAGGAAGCCGTTGGGCTTGCCGGTGCAGCGAATCATTCCGTTCTCCACACGCCAGGTTTCCGGCGGGGTGCCTTCAACAATCCAGAACTCGGTGATGTCTTTCTTCGGCATCAGCGATACGAAGCCGCCGGTCTGGGCCTGCGCCAAGGACGCCGCCGCAAGCAATACCCAAACAAAAGCTCGCATGTTCGAGGTCTCCTTATGGTTTCAATGTAGTGTATTCTCTATGCCGATGGACAACAAGACCGCAAGACGCCACTTCCTGCTCGCTCCGGCGGCTGCCGTCACCCACCCGCTGTGGGCGCAGAACAAGCCGCTGGTGATCGACGCACACTGCCATGCCGGCAAGGGAACGGCCATGTCCGCCCCCTGGACCACGCGCGCCGATGTCGAGGTCACACTTCGCCATATGGAGGAGGCAGGCATCGACCGGACGGTCATTTTCCCAATCAACAATACCGAGTTCGAGAAGCCGAACCAGGAGGTCGCCGAGATTTGCGGGCGCTATCCGAAGAAGTTCATCGGTTTCGCCAAACACGACCCGAAGACCGAATCGGGACGCATCGCCAAGATGCTGCGCTATGAGGTCGAAAAGCTTGGGCTGAAAGGTCTGAAACTACACGAGCTGCCGACGCGCGAAGTGCTTGACACGGTTGCCGAACTCGGCATCCCGATTCTGTATCACCCCTCGCGCGTATCGAGCTTTCACATGCTCGCGCCGGAGTATCCGCAGATTCCTTTTATCATGGCGCACCTCGGCAGCTTTGCCTCGCAGAACTGGCCGGAACACATCGAGGCGATCGAAGTGGCCAAGCGGTATCCGAACGTCTACCTCGACACGTCGTCGGTGGTGTTCTTCAAGTTCCTGGAGATGGCGGTGAAAGAGGCCGGTCCGGACAAGCTGATCTTCGGCACCGACGGCCCCGAGCTCGACTCGCGCGTCGAGCTGTACAAGGTCAAGTTGCTCAAGCTATCGCCTTCGGAGGAAGCGAAAGTCACCGGCGGCAACATCGTCAAACTGCTGCCAAAAGGAACAGTTTAGGGTGCTTCGCACTCGACTTGGGTGACGGCCGGTTCCGGGTAGTAGAGATACAGCTTCGACTTGCGCTCGGCTTGGCCGATGTAAATCGTGTCGTCGGCACCGATCGCCATCGAGTCCACCACGTACGCCTGCCAAGTGTAGAACGGACGCCGGTTGACATCGATCATCCCAAGCATCTCGTACGCGCCGGTGGAGGGGTCGTACGAAAACAAACGGGCCATCTCATCGTCGTCGCCACCGGCTCCGTACAGCTTGCCGTTTCGCGCAAAAACAAGTCCGCGGATGCGGTACTGGTTGAGCGGTTTGCCGAGGTTCTCAATAGCCGACGTCTTCGGATCGAGCCGGAACAGGTAGCCGTCGGAAGTGCCGCCGTAAAGCATTCCGCAGGCGTCCTTCGCCCACGCATCGACCCCGTTGTACGGCTCGCGCCCGCGGACCGTCGACGCTGTGATGCCGAGCTTCTCGAGCCCTGACGCCGGGTGAAAGCGATAGATCGCGCCGTTTTCGCCGGAGCTGAAAACCCGGCCGGCATCATCCAGCACCATGGCCCGGCCGATGTTCTTGTTCGTTTCGAACTTCTCACCGGGGATTTTCCGCTCCGCGACCTTGCCGTGAACCGTAAACTTCCCCGAGACGATGTCGAAGCTGAAGAACTGCCCGTTGGGCCAAGTGAGCCCGTAGATGGTGTCGAACATGCGGTTGATCGCCAGCGAATAGATCCCCTCGCCCGGCGCGGGGGCGCCAAGGTCGGTGACCTCGCAGGCGACGTCCACGCGGTTCGGCTTGTGTTCGTCGTTCTTCGTCACGTAGCGGTACAGGTGGCCGTCTTTGTCGCCGGAGCCGATGTATACGTCGCCCGACTTCGACACAACAATCGAACGGTGAACGGTGGTAACCCCGTTCAGATAGCAAAGAGGCTGCACATAGCCGTGAACCGGAAACATGACGAACAGGTGACTGTGCTTCCCGCTGGTGGCGCCATATATCGCTCCGTTCGGTGCGACCGTAAGCGAGCGGACCGCCGATTCCTCCGACGGAATTACGTCGACCGGAGGATAGCCGAGTTCCCTCAGATCGATGCGGACCTGGCTGACGATCGAGTAGTCGTGTTCGAGCGTTCGCTGCGCGAAGGTGGCGTGAGAAAGCAGTAGAACTGCGAGTAACAGAAACAGAGTTTTCTTCGACATGTGTTCACCTCGGCCGGTAAATGATCAACGCCAGGCGGTAGTATGCTTCTCCGATCTTGCCGGCCGCCTCCACCGGCTTGCCCGCCTGTGGCCGGACCTCGATCGCACCGACCATGTAGATCGTGCCGTCGGGTCCGGTGTCGGCCGCGTTCGTGCCCAGCACCCGGCTCCCGTCTTCGAGCAGCATCTCGCCGAGGTCTTCGGTCTTGCCCGTGTTCAGGTCGTATGTGATCAAGTGGGCGGCGGCAAGGCCCGCGCTGCCACCGTAGTCGAACTCGCGGCCAGCGGCGCCATAGTAGAGCTTCCGGTCCCGGCCGATCGTCAGCGTTAGCGTGGCGTATGGGACTTCTCTCTTATCAGCCATTTCCGGAATCGCCAGTTGCCCCAGGCGGCGGATCTCGCCGTCCGTGCCAGCGCGTGGGTTGAAGGAGAACAGAATCGTCGCGCTCTCATCCACGCCGTAGAACTGCTGCGTCTTGGCGTCCCAAACCATCGTGCGAAACGCTGTCTCGGACTTGTTGTAATCGCGTCCGAGCGAGATGCCTTTCGGCCGCGTCGGAACCTTCACGGCAAGCTCGCGGATGGAGTCGGCCTTGGGGTCGTACTTGAAGATTCCCCCATCGCCGAAACTGCCGTAGACGTAGCCTTCGTCATCGATCGCGAGAGTCCTGCAGATCGATTCCCAGTTGTTGACGCGGCCCTTGTCCACCGCTTTCTGTTTCGTCACGTCGTAGTAGACGAAATGGCCGCGCGGATGCGTCATTCCATAGATGCGATTGAAGCGTGGATCGTAATTTCCGGTGTTCACGCCTTCGTTCGGCACGCCAAGGCCGAAGTCATCGACACGCCCGGTCTTCGGGTCGAACGCCATCCAGTGGGCGCCCGGGTAACCTTCCTTGGTGGCGAACCGGGAATAGTTCCACCACCAGCCAGCGTGAGTGCCGAAATAGATCCGGCCGTCCTTGCCTTCGCCAAACTTGGAGTGGATCTTTGACTGCGGCCCGCGCTTCAGTTGAGACTCGCCGGTGAGTTCGGTGAGGTTGCCGACATCGACAACGCGGTCCGCCTTGGAGTCGTAATACACAAGGTGGCCGTCGCCGCCGTGATAAGCGAGACCGGCGTAGACCTTTCCGTCGCTGGCGGCAAGAAGCGCCGCCCAATTGCCGTCCATCTGGTGCAATCCGGGAAACACACGATGGTCTACCCGAAGCGACGCGGCGAATAGACCAGCCACCGAGACGCAGAATACACAAAGAAGCCTAATTCGATATCTCCAAAACCGCCACATTGTAAACCTCCAGGGAAGGCAGCGCAAAGCGGACGCGGCCCTGCTCGGCCGTGAACGTTACGTTGGACGCGCCGTCGCGGTCCGGTGAAAGCAAGTGCACGGCCTTCACTTTCTTCCCGCCCGGCGCCGCCACCGTTACGCTCGCGCCACCCGCGGGGTAGCCGAGTTTGTAATTCAGCCAGTGCAGAATTCGCTCGCCGCCATCGGTCTTGTCCGTCAGTTCCATAACTGTCGTAAGGGGAGCTCCCTCGAATTCCACCGACAACGGCCCTCCCGCCACGTATCGGATCGCCGAAGCGATCTGCCCCGCATTCTTCGGCAGCATCCAGTAGCTATTGCCGAAGCCGGCTGCGCCTGTCGAAGCCATGTCCTGAATGGGACGCGCCGGCGTCACGGCTGGCAGATACGCGAACCTTCCCTGCCCGAAGGGTCCACGCCCTTCGGCGGGGAGCGCACGCCCAGGCGACACCTTGATCTTCAGGACGTCGGCTAGGCCGTAGTCGCCCCGCACGCGCCGCCAGTCGTTGTACAGCGACGTGTGGCCGGTCGCAAACAGGCCCCCACCGCGCCGGACGTAGTCGCGGATTTGCTCCACCGCACGGTCCGATAGCGCCTCCTGGCTTGCCAGAATCAGCGCCCTGTACTTCGACAGATCACCCAGGTCCTGATCGAACACGTAGGTGAACGGAATCTTGTGCTGGATCAGCACCTGCTCGACCAGCGTAGTTTCCAGGTGCGGAGCGAGGCTGTTCGTCGCCATCGACGGGAACGACCGCAACACCGCCACGTCCGCCACTACGCTCGTCGAAGCGAAATGCCGGTTATTGTCGCGATAGAAGCGTATGTACTTGCGCGCGTCGTCGGGCAGATCGTAAGCGTTCAGCGGCCCACCGATGTCGCCGAGGGAGTTTCGGTTGAACGCCATCGACTCTGCCATCAGGAGGCGGTAGGAGCGCGTGGCGGGGTTGGCGCGCTGCGGGCCCGTGTAGCTGAACAGCATCTGATCGAGGCTCCGCGCCAGCTTCATCGAACGGATCTTCGACACCAGAATGCCACTCTCGTCGACCTGTGCCTCATTCGGCTCCTCGCTCCAGAATACCGAGCCGTGCCGCACCAGTCTGGCGTGATCCACGCCGTTCAAAAACGCCCGGTTGCTCCCATAGATGCCGTGCGGGTTCAGCTCCATCACGACACTCGGGTTTAGACTCCGTGCGTAGTCCGAAATCTTGCCGTAGTACTCGGCGAAATCCTGGCAGCGGAAATCGACCCACTCCTGAATTAACGGATCGCCGATCGGAGAGATCGCCGCCGGCCGAGCGATGCCGTGCCACGTCGGAACGGTTACGGCGCGGATGTCGGAGAACCCGAAGCGGTCCTTCAACTGTGCGGGTGTGTACTTCTTCGCCAGAAACTCGCGGAAGCGCCGGTTGACCTCCGGTGAGTTGCCCGTCCACGGCGGAGCGATAAGCGCGTGGTTGTCCATGTGGATGAGGTCCGTCTTGACCTCCTCGATGGCTATGCGGATCACCTTCTTCATGTGCTCGACGTAGCCCGAATGGTTGAAGTCGGGCCGGTAACGGTCGGTCTGCTCCCCGTAACGCACGGGATCGCCGTGCTCGTCATAGCGGATCCACTGCTTCGCTTCCGGCACATCGCGCAGCAGCGTCTCCGCGAAGATCGTGCCGCCGATGTACGTGCCGAGCTTCAGCCCGTGCTTGCGGCACAGCACTCCGAGTTGCTTGGCGACCTCAATGTCTTCGCGGTCCGAGTCGAGTCCTGTCTTGTAGAAGTGCGTGAGGATCATGTTCACGCCCATCTCTTTGAGCTTGATGACGGTCTCTTCGGTATGCTCGCGCCGGTACTGCTCCGCGACGTCTACCGGCAGTTCGGGCCAGTGACGCAACCGGAACACGAGCGGCTCCCAGTTGCCGACGAATACGACTCCCTGGTTCCACCACGCCGGTTCCTCGAAGTCCTTCGGCACGGGCGTGGCCCAGGTGGCATTGCCAATCTGCGCCTCCGCGGTGGCGCACGGGATCAGCAGGAAGATGAAAACGGCCAGACGTTTCATGCGAACCTCCCGCGATCTACGGCATTTTCAGGCCGAAGGAGCCGTCCGTGATTCGGAAGCGCCCCTCGGCGCCTGCGTTCTTGTATGCGGCGGCAGTCCACTCGTACGTCCGGTGAGCCGACGCCATCGGGACCGGGTTCTTCATCGGCCCGGTCGGCGAAATCAGCACGAGGTTGCGGCCGGCCATCGCGGCGGCGACGTGCGGCAGATCGAAATGGAGCAGGACGTCGCGGATGAAGACGTTGGCGCTGTGTGTGTACCGGTCGACGCGCGCGAGGCTGCGATAGGAATCGAGTCCGCCCTCCGCGAGAACGCTTGTGATGCGCGTGTCGAGCGCGGCGGCGTACAACGCCCACAGTGCGCCCATCCCTTTCCCGACAACACGTAGCCCGCCCGGGGCTACGTCTTGCCGGCTCAGCGCGTAGTCCACGCTTCGCATCACGTCCCGCACCCTCATGCCGAACAGCGACTCGTCCATGTACCATGCCATGTACGACATCGCGGTCTCGGCGTCGAACAGATGAGCGAACGGACCGTACCGGTCGCCCGGAGGATGCGGGGGCTCCGTCTCGCCGATGCCTCGGACGTCCACGGCAACGACTAGATGGCCCGCGCGAGTGAGTTCCTCGAGCAGGCCGAACTCTGCCCCGTCCGTTTCCTTGCCTTCCTCGTGCAAGTAGAGCGTCGCCGGGAGACGACCGTTCTTGGCATTGGGAACGAACACCCACGTAGGAATGTAGATGCCCGGCTCGGAGAGGAACTGGAGTTTCTCGATGCGGTACCCGTTGCGCGGTGTGGTTGTGATGTTGCGCACGCCCAGCGGATGGTCCGGCTTGTCGCAATGGATCAGCCCCCGGATCTCCTTCGCCATCTCGGTCCGAAACGCAGCGGCGCCGGCGGCATTCTCGGGTAGCATCCGATTTGGCGGCAGCTCCGCCTGCCTGCGCAGCATCAGCGAGAAGACCGTCTGCCCCTGTTGAGAGTACCGGACAGAGCCGTTCGGGGTGCAGTACAGCGTCTCCGGCGCCTCTGCTTTGAACCGTGGCTCGACCTCCGGACCGCGCTTGCCGAGGAACCAGCGGCAGAACCAGTCCGTTGTGGCGATGCGGAGCTTCGGCGTCCAGGAGTGTGGGTCGGCGGCTTCCTCGGTGCCGAACTTCTCGGCCACGTCGAACAGTTCGTACCGTTGCCGGATGCGGTCCATGGCGCGGTTGAATCCTGGAGAGAAGTGCTCGATGGTCACCAGCAGCGGCCGCGGCGCCACGGCAACAAGCTGGTCGTGCGCGTCAACTCCGTAGATCGCCGCGGGAAAAACGTTCTGCTCGACGTCGGAGGGACCCAGGCGGCTGCCGGGAGAGTACCCCGACGGCCAGCGGTTTGTCGCCCCGCCCTCATTCACCACCACGCATTTCACGCGTTCGTCGATCGCACTGATGAACTTCGTCAGCGTGCCGCCTCCGGAGTGGCCCGCGCAGCCGATCTTCCCCTTGTCCACTTCCGGACGCGTCAGCAGGTAGTCGACGGCGCACATGCCGTCCCAAACGCGGTAATGCGTCAGGTCCTCTCCCATCAGGAGCTGCACCTGCCCCGGCATGGAATGCTCGTATGTGGAGGCGGAGGCGACCTCCGTCGCGCCGGTCTGCGGATTCCAGTACTGCCGCCGCTCGCCCTGGCCCACCGGATCGAATGCAAGGACGACCAGGCCGCCCTTCACCATGTTCATGTATGCGAACTGGTACTCAGGCTCCATACGCGCCCAAGGGTAGTGCCCGCAGGGAGAGATGATTCCGGGGAACGGCCCCCTGCCGGTCGTCGGCACGTAGACATTCCCGGTTACCCAGAAGTCTGGACGGCTCTGGAACATCACGTTCTCGACCCGGTAACCGTCGCGCTCATGAACGGCGACCACAACCGGGTTGAGCGGCGCGCGTTTTGGAAACCCGTGCATCATCTCGCGAAGCTTCTGCCGGACAAAACTGTTGCGGGCCTCGAGTTGCGCCGGCGTTTTGATCGCTTCCCGCTCCCGATCCCACTTCGCAGCGAGGGCGTTCAGCCTGTTGCTCAAGTGCGCCAGCAGCATGTCCGGCATCTCGTGGGCGTAAGATTCCTCTCGCGCGCCGTGCAACGCGGCCGGCGAGAACCACGGAAAAGTAGCGGCGACGCCGGCCTGTTTCAGGAATCCGCGTCGGCTATTCGTGCTCATGAATGGTTACTCCAAAAATCGGGAATTATCGAGAGCATGATATCCTCAAATTCCGCTGGCCCGCAAAAACCGATGAAAACCCGTCTAATCCTGTCACTGGTGCTTGCCGCTTGGATCTCGAGTGGCCAGAACCTTTCCGATAAACTCCGCGCCCTCCGCCCGTCGGACGTGAGCGCCGGCGAGGCTGCGGTTCTGGACAACCTCGAGCGGCGCGCGCGCGAATCGCTCGCGGCCATCCCGAGGGCACGGACCCGTGAGCAAGCCGACGCGGCGCGCGCCGGACTACGCCAGAAGCTCGAATGGTCGCTTGGTTTCCGCCGGCTTCCGTGGCCCCCGAAACTCGCGGCCCGTACCGTGGGTGTCGTGCGGCGCGATGGCTATCGGATCGAGAAGATCATTTACGAGACGCTGCCCGGAGTCCGCGTACCCGCGCACATGTACATCCCGGACAACCTAAAGGCGCCTGCGCCGGCCATTCTTTTCTATAACGGCCACTGGTGGGCCGACAGCAAAACCCGGACGGACTTTCAGGCATTCCACATCAACATGGCGCGGCTGGGTTTCGTCGTTTTGACCTTCGACGCCTTCGGCCAGGGGGAGCGCGGCATCTCGCGCCGCGATCACCGAAGGACCGAGGCCCTGCTCGCCGGAGTCTCCCAGCAGGGCTTCGCCGTGTACGAAACGCAGTGCGCGCTCGAATACCTGCTATCCCGCAACGAAGTAGATCCGAAACGCATCGGCATGTCGGGCGCTTCCGGGGGAGGCTACAACACGTGGATGACGGCGGCGCTCGACGAGCGAATTGCGGTGGCGGTTCCTGCCGTCGGTACCAGCGAATTCTATGAGCAGATCCACGTTTGCCGGCCTCTCGACTGGTATCACGCGAGCGAGCACTGCCACTTCGTGCCCGGCCTCCTCCGTTACGCAAACAACCAGGAACTGATCGCGATGATCGCGCCGCGGCCGTTGATGATCGTGGCCGCGCACAAGGACCAAAGTTTCCCTGTCGAGGGCGTGCGTGAGGTCTACCGTTATGGGCAGGAGCTTTACGGGTCCTACGGCGTTCCGGGGAAGATCGGCTACAGCGAAGACGCCACCACTAGCCACGGTTATCAGCAGAAGAAGCGAGAGGCGGCCTACGGCTGGTTCCTGCGGTGGTTGATGAACAAGGGCGACGGCAGTCCGTTCGCCGAGCCGCCTACCGAGACCGCTCCATGGGACTCGGAAGAGCTGCGCTGTTTCCCGGTGGGGAAGAATGACCCCGCGGGCCCCGGCTTTGTCGAGGCCGCGAAGCGCCTGGTGCGCGGATTGCCCCCTGCATACAGCGCCGGCGCCGTTCAGGAGGCGCTGGGTCCGCTTCCGCCGCTTCCAACGCAGCAGCCGAGGATTGAGAAATCGCCGTTACAGCGGCTCAAAATCCCCTCGGAAACGGGCATCGTGGTCCCTGCATTTCTGCTGCGTCCGGAGGGCCACGAGCGCGGCGTGCTGGTCGCTGCGCACGACGGCGGCAAGGAGGAACTCGCCGGCGACCCGCTCGTCCAGGCCGCGCTTGCCGGTGGTTGGGCCGTTTGCGGCGCCGACCCGCGGGGCATCGGCGAGCTTGCCATTTCGAAGGGCGGCTGGGCGGCTGCCGTGAGTCTGCTCCTCGGAGAGAACTTCGTCTGGCGCCAGGCGTTCGATCTGGCCAACGTTCTCGCCTACCTGAACGCCTCGCAGGACTTCGCCGGAAAGCCCGCCGGCCTGTATGGCAGGGGCCACGGCGCGGCGCTCTCGGTGACGCTCGCGCTCGCGCAGCCGCAGGGT
Source organism: Bryobacteraceae bacterium (assembly GCA_035455185.1). Taxonomy (GTDB): domain Bacteria; phylum Acidobacteriota; class Terriglobia; order Bryobacterales; family Bryobacteraceae; genus JAEHDI01. The sequence goes on from DATIFQ010000186.1 coordinate 31,283, forward strand.
TCGCGCGTGAAATGGTACGCGCTACGCGACGGATTCACCAGCTTCCGCCAGTTTATCGAGCGTCCGGCCTCGCTCCGGGAGTCGTACAAGCTCATCAGCGACGAGAAGAAGCGCGACGAGACGTACGACCGCGAGATCCCCTATCAGGATTTCGCCTTCGACGTGCTGCGGCACTTCGACCTGCCCCAGGTGCTCGCCGCGGCGAAAGCAAAGGGTCTCGTGGTGAACCCGATCGACGGAGACTGGAACCGGATGCCAATTGAGGAGGCGAAGAAGCTGTTGCCGCGCGGCGTCCGCACGGTCTCCTCGGAGACCCCCGACGAAGAGATCCGCCGGTTCCTCAGCGGCTTGTAATCGCGATTCCTGAGAGATGTTCTTGGGAGCCACTGCACTGAGTATCTGAGGCCGTGGCGCAGGCACGTGGTGCAGGTCATCGTTTTTTGTGACCTGCAATCTGTAGCCCAAGCCCTAGCTGTCATTGGCCTGCCATCTGCCAACTGAAGAAGATGGTCTACTATCGCCGCCGGCTTCCCCACTGGATCCCCGCTCACTCCACCCTCTTTGTCACTTGGCGCCTCGGTGGATCCTCGCCTCCCATCCAACCAGAATCCTTCACCGCTCAGAATACCGGTCGCATTCCATTCGCCCAGCAGGATGAATGGCTGGCCCGCACGTCCTCAGGTCCCTTTTGGCTCCGCGATCCACGTGTAGCCGGCATGCTGGAGGAGACACTTCACTACGGGGAAGCAGTCCGGAGAATTTATGTTCTCCACGCTTGGGTCATCATGCCGAACCATGTACACGTAATTCTGGAGCCTGGTCTGGAACTCCCGCGGGTTATGCATTGGCTGAAGGGACGAACTGGCCGCAGGGCCAACCGGATACTCGGGCGAACGGGACTCCCGTTCTGGCAGGACGAATCGTACGACCATTGGATACGTAGCATTGCCGAACTCAGGGACTTAGTTGCATACGTGGAGCAAAACCCTGTTCAAGCCGGGCTGGTTGGAGGTAAAGAACAGTGGCCCTGGTCTAGCGCCGCGACGCCAGGCGGACGACAGAATGCGATCGTCCGCCCCACCTGAGCTGCAACCACCGCAGGACGCCCCAGGCGCGGTCATCCGTCGGCCATTCCACGACCGCTTTCACCGTTCCGCACGCATAACCCGAGCCGCGATGTCGCCCCAGAACTCCGGCGGCTTCATCTCCAGGCCGTAGCCGAAGTGCCGGAGATGGCGGACATTCGCCTTGTCGCGGCGGACCACCGCTCCGCTCGATGTATCCCACCACTCGATCTCGTAGTCGCCGTCGGCCAGTCCCACAACGTTGACGCTGGCGTCGGCCTGCTTCGCGCCCTTCACGGCTTTCCCGTCGATCACGCGGAACGCCAGCGGATCGTGAATCCACACAAGCGCGCGGTCCGCGGCCATGAGCCCGTACACATTGAGTTGGACTGGGAGGCTTGGACGCGACAGGCGAGCCGGCTCCCATTTACGCGCCGCGAAGTCCTCGCCGCCGACAAACTTGGCTAGCGGCGCGTAGTGCCGGTACAGGTTGTACGTATCGATGTAGTTGTGCCACCACCAATACATCCCGGTCCCAGCGGCGCCGCTCACAGCAGTCGCCCAGATGCAGTCGTGGAAGTGCTTGCCCTCGGGGTCGACGCTGACCGGCCCTTCGATTCCTTGTTCTCCGAAGAAGAACGGTTTGCCGTAGCCGCGCATCAGGTGGTCGGTGTCTTGAAATGCGTACTCGGCCGCGTCGTATTCGGGTCCGAAGTAAGAGTGCCCCTGAACGATATCGATTTCGGGAACGGCGAACGTCTCACGGTCGCGCCAGCTTGTGGTGATGAGGTGGCGCCAGGGATCGATGCTCTTCAAGTAGCCGCCCATCTCGCGGTGCCAGTTCGCACACGATTTCGAATCGAAGTTGTCCATGTTGTCGACTTCGTTCCACAGTTCCCAGGCGGCCAGGTTGGTGGTCCAGCCCCACCGCGCGACGCTGTAGCGCAGCCGGCGCCGGACGAGCTCGCGCGCGGCCGCATTCGTCAGGTAGTCCAGCGGTTTGACGCACGGCCCGCCGTTGGCTGCGTTGTACGGATTGCGGGGCCAGCGGTGTTTCATGCTCTGCTCCCACCAGACGACCATCTCGAAAGTGAGCTGCCAGCGAATGTTGAGCCGTTCGCAAACCCCCGCCACATGGTCGAGACGCCACGCAGATTCGAGATCGTAGCGCCCGAGGCCGGTCGCCTGGGTCTCCAGCGGAAAGCCGGCGAAGCTGCCGTCTCCGGTCCCGGCGACAATCTTCGGATCCTGCGGCACGTAGTACTCCTGCCAGAGCCGCACGTAGTTTCCGCCGGCGGCGGCAAGCTTTTCAAGCAACCGGTCGAAGTAGTACGTGCCCTCCTTCTTTTCGTACATGCAGAGGTTCTGCCCAATCGGGAAGAACACGCGGCCGGAGGCATCCTCGAGATACTGCCGGTTGCGTGAGCTGACCCGAATGACCCCGGGCCGCGGTCCCGCGCTTACGGCAAACGTCACGTCCCGGCTGCGGCTGGTGCCACTTGGGTCCTTAAGTTCGAGCACAGCGCGGTGGACTCCGGTCGCGCCACTCGAGAAACGTACCCGCCATCCGGCCCTGCCTTCCGGCGTAAGGGCTTCGACGCGGTCCGCACCGGTGGCATTCGGATTGGCGATGCTCCGGCGATACCCCTGAAACCAGAAGCCGGGCACGCGCACCTGCTGGCCTGAGGGCAGCGTGACAATTGCGTCGAGCGTGACGAGGTTCGGGTCGAACGGATTCCCCGGCGCCCGATCCGGCGTCAGTGCGATCTCGACCATCTCGTGCTGCCGCACCTCCGACGTCAGCACCGCCGGCTCGGGAAGCTGAGCAGCAGCGGCGAAGAGAGGTAAGAGGCAGACCACCGCCGGGGCACTAACGTGTTTCACCGAGAAGTTCTCCATAGGAAGCCATCAGCGGCTCGGCAGAGGCGCGCCGCCGGACTTTCAGATTCTGCGTCGCGGCGGTCCGGTACGCCGCCTCCACGCGGGAGGAGGGCATCGGGTTTCGGAGTGGGGAGACCGTGTTCACCAGCCAGACGGGTCGCGGTGCAACTGCGGCGGCCAGGTCCGGAAGGTCGTACTGGTCGAGCACGCCCGGGATCAGCGCCTCAAACACGTTCCGGTGGATCGGAGCCGCTGCCACCGCGTGGTACGACACGAGATTGCCTTCCAGGATCAGAGCATCGATTCGCGCGTCGAGAGCTGCCGCATGAAGCAGAGTCGTCCCGATCAGGCCCTTCGCAAAGCCGATCGCCCGGCCGTCATACAAGAGGTTGCGTTCCCGCAGGACGTCGAGCCCCCGCAGAATTTCGTCGATCCTGATCCCGAGAACAGGCTTCCCGACCATGAGCGCCAGCCAGACACTGCCGTCAGCGAGATACCCAGGCCCCGAATCCTCGTCGTGGACCGCAGTCTCGCCAATACCGGAAGGGTCCACCGCCAGCACCGTGAACCCCATCCGCGCCAGTTCTGCAAGATCCGGCTGCAATGCGGAGGCACGCGACTTCCCCGCCTGATCCACATACAACACCGCGCGCTTCCGGTCGCGATCTTGAGCCGGCATGCAGAGGAGCGCGGGTACGATCCGGCCGACATCGGCCGCGTACGCCACTTTCTCGAACCTGAAGCCGTCCTGATCCACGGTGCCGAAGCTTCGGATTTCGAGCGGAGCGCCGGAGCGCTGATAGCGGCTGAGACTCCGGATCTTCTCCGCCACGTCCTTCACCGGCCGCGAGGGCTGAATCTTCTCGAGCCGCCTCACGTTCAGCGTGCTGGCGGTCTCGCCTCCGAGCGAATCGGCGACCTGGCCAGTTCTTGTGCAGTACAGGTCCTCCTCGGCTTCCAGCTTAAATGACGGCTCTGAGGCGGGTGCGGGTGGGTCGCCTTTGAGCCACCGCTTCATCCAGGCGTAGATCGCCTCTCGCGTGTCCCGATTCATGCCGTGCCCGCCGGGGCCGATGTACCTCGCGATCTTCTCCCCGGCTCCGAGGAGCGCGTAGATTCGCTTGAGTTCCTCATACGTCCGCGTGCCGCCGTCGAGCGGGAAGAAGTCCTCGGTGGTGTTGCAGATGAGATACGGCTTCGGCGCCAGCGCAATCGCGAAATCGCCGTGGTTCAACCCGAGCCGCAACTGGTCTGGAAACTGCTGCTCTGCGTCCTGCGGTCCAGTGCCCTCGAGTTGCTCCTCCCACGCGCTGATATAACACGCGGGAGCCGCCGCCTGAACGCGATCGTCCAGCGCGGCGATGTAAGCCGTCAGCGTTCCACCCCCGGAGCAGCCCGAGACCCCGATCCGTTTCGGGTCTACCTCAGGCAGCGACTGAAGCAGATCGATGCCGCGCATACCATCCCAAATGCGGTACCGCGCCACGCTCTCCCCGGCCAGCAGGCTCTGGCGGCCCACCATGCTGTGCTCCGCCGTAGGACCCCCGACTTTGGAGTTCTCGATATCGCCGTCCCAGAAGATTCGCCGCTCTCCCTGGCCGATGGGATCATAGGTCAGCACAACGAAACCATACTTGGCGAGGCCGATCGAAAGGCTCTGGTAGATCCCTCCGGCCTTCGCGTTCATGCTGTGTCCGAGCGGCTGGATCACCGCGGGATAGGGCGGCTGGCCTGACTGCGGAATATAGAGGCTCGCGGTGACATAAAAGCCGGGCAGGCTCTCGTAGATCACCTTCTCAACGCGATAGTCGCCGCGGTCGAGCCGGCCGATCCGCTTCAAATTCAGTGGCGTCCGCTCGGCGGGTAACCCGCCAATGAGCTTCAGAAGCGTCGAGCGAACCTTCGCGCGTCGCTGCTCCAACTGCTCAGGGGTCTTTATGTTTTCAATCTCCGCCCGGCGCTGGGCGAGTTGCTGGTCGGCCAGCCCGTGCAGGTAGGTTGTCAGGCTCTGGGGCCTTGCGGCCACGGGATCCAGCACGCGGAAATCCTGCGCCCCAGCAAGCGTGCAGGCAAGACAGAACAAGGTTGCCGTTTTCATGGTCGTCGAATGGTGATTGTACGTCTTCCTTTGCCAGGATCGCGGAAGGAGAGGACACCTTGTCCGTTCACCCGGTTGAAGGCCAGTCTCTTGCCGTTCACCGCCACTTCCACCGGAATGCCCGGCGGCATTCCCGTCACCACGTGACGTGCTGGTCCGTCCGCGGCGACTTCATAGGTCACCGGCAAGGTCGCTGGCCCGCCGGCGGCATCGCCGGACAGCAGCACAACCCGGTTTTCCGGGCGCGACAGGAATTGAACGCCGGTGAGCCCGCCCGAAAGCGCCTTGACGGAGCGGACTTCCACGGGAGAGCCGGTTGAACCGCCGACCATCTGGATCGCATGAAGGAACAGGTCATCTTGCGACGGACGCTCCGGCGCCACCTCGATCCGCCAGTTCCCCGACTCCCGGGCGTCTCCGGCGACTGCCGGCCGCGAGGTCGGGTAGTTCACGCCGAGGAAAGAGTTGAAGTATTCGTAGCCAGGGCCGCCGATCACCGACACCACGCGCTGCTCGGGCAGAAGCGTGTGTACAAAAAGGGAGCCGTCGTACGTAATCGGCCTTCCTCCAAGATTCGGCTGACCCTGGCGGCGAACCGCGGTTAGCCGGCCGCCCTTGAACTCTGTGACGCCCGTTTCGGGTGCGGCTCCATCCACATTGGGGCGTTCCTGGAAGTGCAGCAGCCAGCGCTTGCGAAAGTCTCCGTTGGCGGCGGTGACGCGGTCGAGAACCACCAACAGGTCCTCGGACGGTAGATAAACAAACTCGCGGCCGTAGCGGGTCACTTTCGGCCCGTATGCCGGCGCAAGATCGACCCGGACGTAGCCGTAGCCGTCACCCGCGTCGAACGCCGTCACGTTGGCCGTATCGAGGCCTTCTTTTTCGCGGTGGGCGACGTAGGCAGGCCAGTCATCGTGGTGCTGCTTGCCGCGAAGGACATTCTGGCCTCCATCGTTCGTGTGGCCCTTTGGCAATTGCTGGTCGGGATCGTAAACCAAGAGACAGTTATGGGCCAGCGTCCGAACGGCGTATTCATTCCAGTGGCCGCCGGCTTTGTACATCTGGTCGTACGCACCGCCGTCCACCGTCAGGCCGCCGCGCTTGTAGATCAGGAAGTGACCTTTGTCGAAGTGCTGATGGTCGGTGAAATGGTCGCCCGCCAGAATCGTGATTTGCGTGCTGTCCTCATTCCATCCGTTGCGAAGGACGATCTGATCGTAGGTTCCCACTCCCATACGCATCGCGAGGGGAAGGGTCCGGAAAGAGGGTGTCTGCCTGGCCCGCGGATCGTGGAAAATCCGCATGCCCCACCCGAAGGCCGGATGGACCGCCTTCTCGCCGTAAGCCTCCTGTAACGCACGGTCGAAGGACCGCAACCTGGCGGCGTCGGGATGATCTCCGAGTCCCCAAGCGAGCATCTCGACTGTGACCGGCACGGTGATGTTGGCCATCGCTCGGGAAGGCGAGCAATCGCCGATGCGCTCGAAGGTGAAGTCGGGCCGTGTGCAGGCGATCAGGAAACGTCCAGCAAGGGCAAGAAAATCGCCGTGATCCTTCCTCGCGGCGGCGAAGTAGTCCCGGTCGCTTGCCGTCCGGTACGCCGCCAACATCAGGACGAGATTACGAAGGGTTTCATGAAACGTGTAATGGCTTCCCTCTGCCCACGCCCCTTCCCGAGCGTGCCACGTGTCGAGCACCATGCCTGGAGACTCCAGGAACCCGTGGCTCAGTTCCAGGTAGTCGCGGGCCGTACTCCCGTACGGTTCAGGCTCGCCGTGGAGGGCCAGACCGCAGATAGCCACAGTGGCCAGCGCCATGTACGTGTAGTTGTGGTTAATGTCCGGGCCGCCGCGCTCCAGAAACCGCCGGGAGCTTTCCGCGGTGGTGACAATGTTCGCCATTGCTGACTTGCGGTCTTCGCCGCTGAGCCCGCCGTAGACCCAGTCGAACGCGGCCGCCATCTCCGCGCCCGCGAGAAAGCCTCCGACGTCATGCTTTTCGTAGGAGAACGTGTTTGTTTTCAGGAACTCCCGGACGGTGGCGAGGTCGGCGGTGTTGCCGTCCTCAAGGTATCTTGCCGCGCGCTCCACAGCAGCGACCGCACCGCGCGCGGAGATCGTTCCGCGCCATCGCGCATAGGCCGGGTTCTTCAGCCTCTCTCGCAACTGCGAGACCGTCAGCCCCGTTCCGATCACAGCCTTATCATGCCGGACGAAAATGCGTGGATGGAGTGGGGAGACCTCCGCGGCGGCAGCCACCACCAGCCCGAGCGCGAGGAACACTGAGAAGCGGAGCATAGACCAGCATCATAGCCTCTTGTTACCGTCTGGGTGGCTGCGGCCAAGGACCAACCGGCGCCGCCAAGTCCGAATTGAGCGGAGTGGGAGCGGCGTCGCGGATGGGCTGCCTTAATGCCCATGCGACGACCGGATACCCTCTGCTATACTGCCCGATTCGATGTCTGAACGCGCCGCCGACACAGCGTTAGAGTCCCTGGGTTACAAGCCGAAGTTCAAGCGGGTCCTGTCGTTATGGGACCTGATTCTCTACGGGCTGGTGATCCTCACGCCCACCGCGCCGTATCCCGTGTTTGGGATCGTGCAACAGGTTTCTCACGGTCACGCCGCCCTAAGCTACCTCGTGGCAATGGTGGCGATGATGTTCACGGCCGCCAGTTACGGGAAGATGGCGGGCGCATTTCCCGCGGCCGGATCGACGTACACGTACGCCCAGCGGGCACTGAGCGAGCACGTCGGTTTCCTGGCTGGCTGGGCAATGATTCTGGACTATTTCCTGATTCCGCTGCTTAGCGTAATCTACGCGTCGCTCACGGCGGCGCGACTCCTGCCGCAGGTGCCTTACATAGTGTGGGCGCTGATGTTCACGGCGCTGATCACGATGATCAACGTCCGCGGCATTCAGGTGACGGCCCAGGCGAGCAAAGTCATGATGGTGATCATGACGGGCTGCGCGATCCTGTTCGTCTGGCTGGCGGCGCGCTGGGTGGCGATCGAACACGGCTTTGGCGGGCTGATCAACCAGATCGGCATGTACCGCCCGGACACGTTCGCGATGGGCCCGCTGATGCTGGGGGCGGGGATTGCGACGCTGTCTTACATCGGATTCGACGCCATCTCAACGCTGGCGGAGGACACGGTGAGGCCGGAGCGCGATATCGCCATCGCCACCGTACTGGTTTGCATCCTGCAGACGTTTTTTTGCTTTCTCACGGTGTATCTGGCGACGCTCGTGTGGCCCGATTACAAATCGTTCCCCGAGGTGGAGACGGTGATTCTGGACATCAGTCGAACGATCGGCGGGCCGTGGATGTTCGGCTTCATCACGTTCGTGCTGTTGGTGGCCGGGCTGGCGAGCGCTCTGACCGGCCAGGCAGGGGCTTCCCGTTTGCTTTTCGGGATGGGGCGGGACGGCGTGCTGCCCCAACGGATTTTCGCCTACGTCAACCCGAAGTATTCGACGCCGACCCGCAGCATCTACTTGATGGCCGGCGTATCTCTCATCGGCGCAGGTCTCATGCGATTCCAGCTCGCGGTGGAGTTGTTGAATTTCGGAGCGTTTGTCGGCTTTATTCTCGTGAACTTGAGCGTGATCGCCCACTATTTCATTCGGAAGCGCGAGCGAGGCGGCATGCGGTTTCTGACCAACCTCGTGTTCCCGGCCCTCGGAGCGCTGGTTTGCAGCTATGTATGGATGAACCTGACAACGAAGGCGAAGCTGGTTGGATTCGCGTGGATGGGACTCGGAGCCCTTTACCTCGCCGTGATTACCAAGGGGTTTCAGGTGGCGCCGAAGTCGCTGGGGAGTCTGACGGAAGGAGCCGGTGATGGCGCTTAGTCCCACACTCGAAGAACGAATCTGTTCCTACGTCGATTCGAACCGCGGAAGGCTTGTGGGGATCATCCGGGATCTGGTCAGGATTCCATCGGAGAACACACCGCCCGTGGGAGCGGAAAGGGCGTGCCAGGAATACATTGCGGCGGTGCTGCGAAACAAGGGATGGGAACCGCTTCTTTACGAGCCGACCGAGGCGCCCGGGCTGATCGAGCATCCGCTGTACTGGCCGGGACGCGACTACAGGAACCGGCCGAATCTGGGCGCGCGACGCAAGGGCAGTAACGGCGGCCGCTCGCTCGTGCTGTCCGGGCACATCGACACGGTCCCGCGCGGGACGCAGAACTGGACGCGCGATCCGTTCAGCGGCGATGTCGAGGGAAACCTGCTCTACGGCCGCGGCTCGAACGACATGAAGGGCGGTGTGGGGACGAACCTGTTCGTAGTCGAAGCGCTGGGCGAGCTCGTGATCCGGCTGGCAGGCGACCTTGTCTTCGAGACGGTCGTGGACGAAGAGTTCGGAGGAGTGAACGGCACGCTGGCGGGCAGGCTGATGGGATTCAACGCCGATGCGGCGATCATCTCCGAGCCGTCATTCCTTCGGATTTGCGCGGCGCAGCGCGGCGGACGGACGGCGCACCTCACGTTCCGGACTCCGCCCAACGCCGGAGTGCTGACGGAGGGAGAGTTTCCGGCCGGTGTATCGGACCAGGTGGGCTATTTCCTGCGCGAGCTCCGCAACTTCGCCGAACAGCGGCGCAAGGCCGCGCGAAAGCACGAGATGTACGACCATCACACTGACCCGGTGCCAGTGGCGGTCACGAAGATCTCCACCGGACCTTGGGGGACGAAGGAGCCGGTCACGATTCCGGACGAGTGCAAGGTGGAAATGTACTGGCAGTTGATGCCGGGCGAGGTCCAGGAGGAGGTGGAACGGGAGTTCTTCGAATGGCTGGACCGGGTTGTCGCGTCGGCGCCCAAGCTGTTCGTGAACCGGCCGAAGGTCGAGTTCCCCATCCGGTGGATGCCGGGATCGTCGATTTCCAGGAGTGAGCCACTCGTTACCGAACTCGCGGCTTGTGCTACGCGGGCCCTGGGTAAAGAGCCTCCGATCGTTGGGATCGAGGGCCCGTGCGACATGTACGTGTTCCATCAGGCGTTCGCCACACCGGCGGTTTTGTGGGGCGCCCGGGGAGGGAACACGCACAACGCGGACGAGTACCTGGAGATCGACACGGCGGTCGCCGCCGCCAAATCGTTGCTGCTATTCGTCTGCCGCTGGTGTGGAGTAGCGGGGTAGGGGGCTGGGCGTTTGCAGTCAATTTGACGGTTGGGTGAGCGGCGTCCGAGTAGGCGCGTTTCGCGACCACAAGTGGTGGTACCTATTGTGGAAGCTTCAGCTCGTAGACAATGGACTTGCCAAGTGAGTCATAGATCTCGAAGTGCGGCTTGTTGTCATTGTCGACGTAGAGCTTGATGGCGTTGCGGCCCCACTTATTCCTAATGAAGACACCTGTATCGTCATAAGATTTACTGTTCTTGATACCTCGCCTCACACCGAAGAACAAACGGTTCGAGCTGATCTTGCCTGCCTGAAGGGATTTCAACTGAAGCTCCTCCCGTTGCTCCGGAGGGAGCTTCTGGAGCTCGCCATAGATGGCGTACTCCTCCTTGATGCTTGTCCAGTCGGGACGAGCATTGATACTCAGTCCGTCTTCAATGCGGAGGCCCTGCTGGTCCTTGAACTCCTCATGGTGGAGGTAAACGTTCTGGTCCTGACGGAATTGATCCATTGTGAGAGTGACATCTGAATCCTGCCCGCCGGGGGTGGTTCTGCCGTAATAGACCAAGCCGCCGGTCTCCTCACCTTCTTCGTTGTAAAACATCAGACCAGCGAATCTCACGCCCCCCATCTGCGCGCGCTGACCAACATTGAATCCCGCCGAGTTCGAGAGGGCTGCCTTGAGCGTCCCGCTCTTCTCACGAATGTTGATACGCTCAGCGTCGATGACCCTGAATCTTTGCTGGGGCAAGAGTGGATAGAAGAAATTCGCGCAGAGAAATGCAGTTGAAAGAAACAACACAAGGACGCAGAGTTGCAGTGCACGAATCTGACGCACAAGCCTCGTTTCCATCGTAAGCCCCCTCATTCACGGACGTTGAAATCATACCTCAAGGAACTCGTTGTCGCGTTGGCGCCTAAGCTGTTCGCAAGCCGGCCGAAGGTGGAGTTTCCGATTCGCTGGATGCCGAGCTCGTCGATCTCGAAGGGGGAACCGCTGGTTTCGGAGCTTGCGGCGTGTGCCACGCCGGTGCTGGGGAAAGAGCCTCCAATAGTGGGGATCAAAGGCCCGTGCTACATACGTGTTCCACTAGGCGTTCGCCACGCCCGCGGTGTTGTGGGGCGCCCGTGGCGGGAACACGCACAACGCCGACGAGTACCTGGAGATCGACACGGCGGTCGACGCGGCCAAGCCGCTGCTGTTGTTCGTCTGCCGCTGGTGCGGTGGGCGGAGTGAAGGAGGCAAAAGAAGCTCGGGACTGTAGCAGAGCTTGAAACGGCTGCGCACGGTGCTGTTGGGTTCTGAAGACGGTATTATGTCAGCGAAGCAATGGTGTCAAGAGCCTGAAGAAGCCGTAGACAATCAGCCTCATCCCATTCCGGTACGTCACGTCCGTGAAGAATCCAGTGTCGGTTGAGCGGCAAACAGGCCGGATAGCTTTAGAACCACCTTTCGCGGGTGCGCGAGCCCAGAGAGACTTGTCGTCAGCGTGGGAAAGGCGTCGTCCGCTTTGGGCGCTTTCACCTCGACGGCACGGGAGACACGGGCGAAGATGAGCGTCAGGAGCAACCCAACACAGGCATACAGAATCACCACGGTGCGGTATCCTTACTAATGCCTCCATTCTTCCTTTAACTACAATCGGAATCATGCCGCCGCAGAGGGCTCCGACGGCCGTTGCAAACGCGCCCGTAAGTGTATACCAGGAAAATGCCGCTGTCCTGCAACGGCCAGCAACGACATGGGCGAGCGCGGCCTGTTCAATCGGCAGGAACGGACCTACCTCGTTGCCACTCGGACTCACGACTCCGATAATTCCGGCGATGACCAGCATCAAAAAGTTCCTTGTGGAAGCGAAAGCCAGACCCGCGCCAACCATGAGCAGGGCGCCAACCACCAGCATTCGGCGGCGGCCTATTCGGTCCGCGGCGGTTGTCAGGAACAGGGAAATGACCGTGTCTCCGACCAGCGTGAGGGTGAAAAGCAGCCCAGTCTGCGACTCACTGAGCCCCAGCCCAGTAAGGTAGAACGCCAGAATCACGGACAGCGCGCCGTATGCGAAGAGGCGGATAAAGCGAGTCAGGAAAAGCAGCCCTGCGTTGTGAGTTAGGTCTCAGAGTAGATTTCCGTACAGGGTACGATTCCCCCTGCGGCGCTTCACTCCACCTCGTAGATTCGAATCTCAGCGGGACGTGTTCCGTCCCGCCGTCCCGCCACGAATAGCCGTCGAAGGTCTGGGGAGAACCATCCGGTGCGCGCTCCCTTCGCAGTACCGATCTCGGCGAGTTCATTGTAGTGATCAACCGTCAGTTGTTGGAAGACGGAAATCGCGCCCTCTCCACCAATCGCATAGATACGCTTGCGGGCCGAATCATAGAACACGTCGTCGCAGTCCCCGACGGCGCCAACGGTCTCCACAACTTCTCCGTTGAGCGTATCCAGTACGACCATACGAGCGGGACTCCGGCAGACTACGAACATCCTGTGATCCGCCTCATCGAGAGCCATCGGATAATTGGACTGAGGCCCGCCCGTTGTCCAGGTGGCGATGACCTTCCTGGTCTCCCGATCCACCACAGCGATCTTCCTTGACCCTGGAAGATTTACGAAAATCCGAGATCCAGTTGTTTCGAGCTGAAAAGACTCCGGATGCGCGTCGAGCGGGATAACACCGATCTTGTCTCCCTCTTTATCCATGACACCGAGCGCGCCGCTCCCGTAGCCCACGTAAATACGATCCCGGCGAGGATCATAGCGAACGTTATCCGCGTCCTCTCCCCACGGAATCGTCTTCAGAAGCTGGAATGACCTTCCGTCAAAGATACGCAGCGACCCATCCCCGCCGTTTGCAGCGTACAGGCGATTTGTGTCCGGCACATAAACGAGACCCTGCGGCTCCTGGAGACCAGGAATGCTGTACAACCGTTTCCCGTTCTTCACATCGATAACTTCGATCGTGTTGTTCCCAAGAGCTGCCACAAACAGGCGCTGCCCTTTGACATCGATGGACAGGTGATCGATCCGCCCTTCAACCTGAGGCAGCGGAATAGTTCCGGCCAGGCGGAGCGGCTCGCTGTGCTGAGCCTGCGCCAGCGCAATAACAGAGAACAGGCACATGAGAAGCCACATTCCATCCTCCTCCTAGCCGTTTAGGGGGCTGCTTCGAGAGAGGGAACCGCATCCTGGGCGCGCACACTGGAGACGGGGTGGGTGTGCGGAGCGGGATGTTCCTTACCCAATTGGTCCAGCGCCGCTCTGAAGCTGGAGGCCAGTTTATCTGCCGGGCCTCGGCCCCAGTAATGCAAGAAGAACACCATGGGCTGCGTATCCGTCATGTGCTGATGGATGGCCACCACATCCAGCCCGTGGCTGCGCAGGGCTTTTAGCACCGGCGTGATCTCGTTGTCCAGCATTGCCACGTCACCTGCTACTTCCGTGTTGGCGTCTGTGCCGTAGAAGGCGGCCCAGGTGTTCAGCCCCATCCGTGCATTGACCGGCGCGCCCATGTCCACCAGCTTCAAGTCGTCCCGGCCAACGGTGATCTTGTAGACTGGTCCGACCTCTTCACCGCAGTGTCCAACGATCTGCGCGATCTTCGCCTTATCCAGCTTGCCCGGGACGGCCGGTGGATCACTGGGTTGGCTGTGCGTCGGCACATGACCGATCAGATCGAGAGCCGGCTTCACTCGCCGGGCGAGATCCGCGGACGCTCCCATCCCGTGGACGTGCATGTAGTACATGCGCGGCTCCTCCCAAAAGAAGTGGTTGTGCAGCGCCGTTACTTCCAACCCGTGATCGAGCAACGCGGACATGACGGGATTCACCTCGTCCTGTGTCAGGACCAGATCTCCCATCATGACGTCCGAGCCAGCCCGGTTCTTTGTCATTGCGACCCAGCCGCCGAAACCGAAAGGTGTGGGCGTGGCCACGCCGTCGACGGATACCTTTATGTCATTTCGCGGGATGTTCACCTTAAGCACGTTGTCTTTGTAGTCGCCCGTCTTGCCAAGGTAATTCAACACTTCTTGGTAGCTCGGTGGAATCTGTTGCGCCTGCGCGGGCAGGCTTCCTCCGGCCAGCCAAACCCCACACAAGACACCCAGGGCAATTCGTGTCCGATGTTGCATCTTCCCCTCTCCAGTAGCCGCTGCTTTTATTTTAGCGAAGCTGGGCCGGCGGGCAGAAGAGTACCTGCCAGTCCAGCGGTGGCTGCCTGAAGAAGACGCATCAGTAGCTCTCCGCCGCTGCCAATCGCCACCACTGCTCTGAGCATCGAGAGAAGGTTGAGCTGTGGGGCGCCCGGGGAGGGAACACGCACAACGCGGACGAGTACCTGGAGATCGACACGGCGGTCGCCGCCGCCAAATCGTTGCTGCTATTCGTCAGCTGCTGGTGCGGGGTGAGACAGTAACGCGCCTCCGACGCGAGAGGTCCGCTTCCCTGGCGGACTCTAGCGCTCGACTTCCAGTACCCGCAGTTCCTCGAGGAGTTCCAGGATGCTCAGGACCTCGACGCGGCTGTCGTCGGAGAGTCCGGCTTTCCGCATGATTTCGTCGATTCTCAGAGGCTCGGCGGTCGGGAAGGGCAGATGGTAGAGGAACTTGCCCTGCGCGGCCGTCAGATTGATTTTCCTCTGTTTGCGATCTCTCCCCTGACCAGTCCCTACAAGGATACTGGCTAACTGCTGCCCGTCCCTCGACGTAGAAAAGTGCACCGCAGCGTTCCTTCGCTCTCGAATCCTGGCGCTCACCTTCTCGTCCTGTTTCCCGGCTCGACGCAGAGAAGTCAGATCAAGCTCCAGTTGAATCTTCTCCTGCTGGAGCGAGTACCGGTAGTAAGGCCGTTTCCCTTCGCGGACTTCCGCTCTGGCCACGATGCCGAGGTCGGTCACGGTTTCCAGGAAATCCTGGGCCGTCTTAATGTGGAGATCCGTTCGAGATGCCGCCTCGGACGCCGAGATATCCCGGTAGTTGGCGAGCAGGCGGAACATCTCCTCCGCGTGGTCCTTCGCGAGACACGCCCCGAGTTTGGCTGCCTTGGAGAAGTCCATGGCGAATCAAGAGAAGACACCGACCCGCATCGCATCCAGCTTGTCGATGATGCGGCCAGCCTTACCTGCGCGGTAGAGTTCCACAAAATCGGTAAGAACGCGCGCCAGCGACTCACATAAGCGGTCGAAGGCCAGTTCGTCCCGATAGGCCCGGTAGTCCTTCTCCGAGATGTTCACCGAGACGCCGCCGTCGTTCGCGAATGCCACCCAGGTATCTCGGGAGTAATCCCGCCGGGCTGCAAACAGGTGCCTGTATTCGGCGCCCATCGTTACCGGGACAAACACTACCCGTTCGAGCTCCACGTAAGGCATTGCGATCAGGTTCCTACGCGCAAAGCCGGCAAAGGCCAAAACGTCGTCACGGGAGAATTCCGTCTTCCCCACAGGCTTGGGACGCGGAGTAAACCCATCGGAAGTTGGTTCAACCGGCTGTGCGGCCAGTTCAAGAATGTCGCGACCGCGCCACTTGGCCTGCCTGGTCAGAACAAGGAACAGCAGCCAGACGAGGGCAGCAACAATAAGGAGCCCGAGCGCCGGCAATCTGCCGTGGACGACTGGAATTTGTCCGGCCCGGGAGCCAAAGTAAACCGTGACCGCGGACAGGTAGAGCGCGCTAGCGAGGTAGGTTTTGCTGCGCGTCCTCGCAAACGCGATCCACGCCAGCGCGGAAAACGCTACGAACAATAGGAACGCCCACAATATGGCTGCGCCCTTGCCAAACAGAAACATGACAACCGCCAAAAGCAGCAGAGTGCAGATGGCGGGCAGTAGACCGGTAATCGACCGGTCGGCGCCGAGCTTGCTCAGTTCTTTCATTTCGCCATACCTCCCTCCGGATGACCCGGGGCCCCAACGGCCACTTTGTGTATTTCCAGTATAGTTCATTATTAGTGAAGTATAGGAATAATGAATTTTCATGTCAAGCGATTTATTGGGGGCCGTGTGGGGGATTCTTGCCCGCCGAGTTCCTGGGACGAGTTCAGCGTCAAGCGGAGAAGCGGCGGAAGGCGGCGCGGAAGCGCGAGATGTACGATCACCACTCGGACCCGGTGCCCCAGCCGCAGCTTTGGCTGATGGAGGATTTTCTTTCTTTGGTGAAGGGCAGGAAGTAAGACGGTCGCATGAGCCTTTCTTCGGGTGCGGCGTCGCGGTGGTCTTGACCTGTTCTTGAACCGAGCTTGACCTGAAATTGATGCTGCTCAGGCTGGGTCATGCTAGGCTGGCGGTGGTGGCTCCGTTCGAGCTTCTGAAGGTGCTCTCATGCTCGCTAGAGCCCGCCAGAATCTTGCGGCTGAAGCCCGGCAACGGTGTCGTAGCCCTGTTTCTCCTGACCGTTCTGCTTCCGGCCGCTTTGCTGGCGTTCCTCGGTTTTCGAGCTTTCCGGCAGGAACGGCGACTGGCCGATCACCAAGTCCGGGACCGTCTGGAAAGAGTGGCCGAGTCGGCCGCCCGAAACCTCGAAGAGGAACTGCGTGAATGGCAGAGCGCGACCGAGGCGATCCGGCCCGACCGGACACGCTCGATCGAGGAACTCCCGGCACGAATGCGCGACGCGGTCCCCGAGCCGGATTCGGCGGCGGTGGTTCTGCCCGGACAGCGCTGCTCTCGCCGATTCCAGAAGCCCAACCGCTATACGACCTTCTTCAGAGGGTTGGGCCATGGAGATCTTTCTGGTTGGCGATTTGCCGTGCCGCCCGGGGCTTTGAGACTCGCAGAGCTGGAAAGCTCCCGAAAGCGCCCGTAGTCTTCAGAGATCCGGCTTCGGAAGCGAATCTTTCAACGTTCTCAACCAGGTCAATCTCACCCGTACCAGAACCTTGCTCGCCACCTCCGATGCCATCGGGGACGACCTAACACGGCGAGCCAGCCTTGACAGCTAACTGTATACTTAGCCCGTGCCAAACCCGAGCGCCAGATGCTGCGAGGTTGCGCTCGGTCGTGAATGGGAATCGGGGTAGGAGAGTCACATGTACAACAAGACGCTGCTCAACATTATGATCTGGTTGTTTTTTCTTGGCGGCCTTTTCGGGTTCGTCACGGGAATGTCGAAGTTTTTCGGCGGGGGAACACCTGCTGAGTACGGCGTGATGGGGATTGGTGGAGGCTTCTGGCTTCTCTGTTCAGCGATTACGATCCACATTCGTACTCGGCTACAGTAGAGCCACTTGACGGGGTAGCCCCACAACTGTAAAGCTGGCCTGCTGCCGGTGGAGGACTTCCGGTAGCGGCGAAATACATTCCCAAAGCGCCCGCTTCATCCCGAGATCCAGCCTTCGGGAGGCAGAGCCGTCGTCATGAGCCGAAGATTCCCTATCTCGGGAGTGAACTGAGGAATCAGCCATGTTACCGCCCCACGGGCAGCGGAATCTGCGCGCAGAGTGTCCGTGCGCACTAATGCCTATTGCAGGCGCGGGGGATCAGAGTTAGCGTTGCGGTCGGAAGGAGGGTTCTCGTGGTTGAAAGAACGTCGAGAACCGCACGCGAAATTCGCGAGGAGGACGCCCCCACTGCTGAAGCATCGCTTGATTCGTGGAAAGAGATCGCCGCCTATCTGAAGCGGGATGTGGCCACGGTGCGGCGGTGGGAGAAGCACGAAGGCCTTCCGGTCCACCGCCATCACCACCTTTCGCGCAGCAGCGTCTACGCCTACCCGAGTGAGCTTGACGCTTGGCGCGCCAATCGAAGACCCCTTGCAGAATCAAGACATTCCACCTGGTGGCGGCCGGTGCCGGCCTTTGCGTCCGTGATCACACTGGCGCTTGCTCTGATGATGGTCGGCAGCGACGCGCAGATGGGCGGGTCGGCTCAGGCGGCCGAGCCGAGGTTCCAGCGCATTGAGGTGCCCACTGGGCTGGATAGCATCTCTGCACTTTCGCCCGACGGCAGCAAGCTGGCCTTCGTCTCCGGTGGCTACGGCGGCGAGGTCTGAGTCGTCCCCGTGCACGGGAAAGTCTCTCCCGGCATCGCGGGTGAGCCGGAACAGCTTACCCATGGTGCGGAGGCGATGCAGCTTGGTTTGGCATGGTCGGGCAATGGCCAATGGATTGCGTTCAACCGCAGCTCGGCGAAGGCCGCCGGCCGTCTGAGATACATCTGGTTCCGGCAATGGGCGGGACCGCAAAGAAGGTCGATCTTCCCGACCTGAGCGACCGGGTGATGGAGAACTTCCTGCAGCAGACAGCGGTACAGCGACAAGATCGCTGAGCAGAGGTGCCGGTTGGACACAGTCCCGATCGACCCAGGTCTCCTACTGCAGTCTCTCTCGCTTATAGGTCTCCTCTAGTCTGTTCGGGTCCGCTGCCGGACCACGGAGGCGACGAGTGGGCTGCAACCCTGCAGGCGTTCCGCTTGCCGCTGAGTTTCTGGGCTTCACTGGGGAACATGAAGCTCCCTAAAGAGCCTCCGATCGTCGGGAGGGCGGGACGCTGGCAGGGCGCGCGTCGAAATGAAATACTGATTTCGATATGCGCGCACTTTTGTTCTGCCTCCTTACTGCAACTTCCTCTTTCTCTCAACAGGTCACCGATCTCTGGCTTAGAGGCTACTCGGTCATCCCCACTCCTCAAACCGTCAAGCTCGAATCCGGCGAGGTGGTTCTTGGCGCAGGCTGGACGATTGACCCAGGGAAAGTCAATCCGCAGAATATCGCCGTCCGGACGCTTCGGCAGGATGCGGCCGAGTTTCATGGGCTGAACATTGGGGTGAAGTCCGGTGCGGGGAAGGTGATCCGTCTCGCGGTGACGCCCGGAGCGGTCGCGACGAAAGCCGATCCCCAGATCGACAAGCAGGCGTACCGGCTGCTTGCGGGTGACGGCGTGATCGAGATCACCGGCAACGGCGAACCTGGGTTGTTCTATGGCGTTCAAACTCTGCTTCAGTTGATGAAGCGCGACGCCGCGGGGCGGCTGGTCATACCGAAGGGATCGATTGAAGACTGGCCAGCGATGCAACTCCGGTTCCTCCACTGGGACACGAAGCACCACCAGGACCGGATGGAGACGCTGAAGCGTTACCTCGACTGGGCAGCCCGGTTCAAAGCGAACATGATCGCCTTTGAATTGGAGGACAAGTTCGAGTACCCGTCACACCCGGTGATCGGCGCGCCGGGCGCGTTCACGACGGCGGAACTCCAGGAGATCGTGAACTACGGGCTGGAACGGCACATCCAGGTTGTGCCGAACGTGCAGGCGCCAGCGCACCTGGCGTACGTGCTGAAGCATCCGGAGTTCGCTCATCTCAAGGCGGACGGCAACAACTACCAGTCGGACCTGTGCGACCCAAGGACGTACGAGCTGATCTTCTCGATGTACGACGACGTCATTAAAGCGAGCAAGGGCATCGATTACTTCTATGTCTCGACGGACGAAGTCTATTACGCGGGCATCAACGGGAGATGCACGGCGCCGTACAACGACGAAAACCGTAGCCTGAAGTGGGTGGAGTTCGTCAAGCGTGCTCACGAGCATCTCAGCAAACAGGGGCGCCGCATGCTGATCTGGATGGAGTACCCGCTGTTGCCCGAGCACGTGAAGATGCTGCCGGCCGACATCATCGACGGCGTGATCGGAGAGGAAGAGTACCTGGAGACGGAGAACAAGATGGGGATGCGCCAGCTTGGCTATGTCTCCATGCAAGGGGCCGAGTATCTGTTCCCGAACCATCTGAACCGGCAAAGCCGAGACGGGGTGGCTCGCGGACACCTCGACGGCGCGTTCCAGTCCCTCGCGGCGGGCCGCTACCGGCGCGGCAATCCGATCGGTGTGTTCGGCGCAGCCTGGGGGGACTCCGGGTTGCACAACGAGACGTTTTGGCTCGGCTGGTCGGCGGTGGCGCAGTGGGGCTGGAACCCCGGCACGGCAAGGCCGGCCCAACACGCCGCCGAGTTCATGCGACTCTACTATGGTCCGCGGGCGGAGGGCATGCTTGAGGTCTACAGGTCCATGCAGAACCAGGCCAGCTCGTGGCAGGCGACGTGGGACCGTGTGGTCTCCCGCGTGCGAGCGCCGGGTTACGGCAATTCGTACGGCAAGGGGATAGGCACGACGCGCCGCGACGAGACGCTGTCGCTGCCACCGCTGCCCCAAGCGGGCGATCTGCGAATCGAGCCCTCGTTCGCGAAGAAGTACGAGAAGTTTCTGGCCGAGGCGCGTGGCCGAATGCTCGAAAACGAACAGCTACAGACGGCGATCCAGGCTGAGTTCGGGCTGGCGGACCGGAACCACTACAACCTGGAAGTCCTGCTCGGGCTGACTCGTTTCATCGGTCACCACTCGCGGTTGCTCGACGGAATGGATCGTGCGGAGAAGGCGATGGAGCAGGCGCGCGACTCCCATCAGAAGAAGGAATACGCAGAGGCCGTGGGACACCTGGTCGAGGCCTTCAACAGGGTCGATGGAGCCCGGCGGGAAGGGATCCGGACGTTCGGCGAACTGCGCGCCGTGTTCGAGAAGAGCCAGTTCCCAAAGGGCCGAGCGGTAGGCGGCCGCAAGTTCGTCCACGTCCTGGACGACACCAAGGACCATTGGGCGGACCGAAGACCGGACCTGAGCTATATGTCGGCGCCAGAGGAGAGCATCGGCATGGAGGAGTGGCTGAAGAGTCTTCGTTCGATCACGGAGGCGTATGCAAAGCAGCACAATGTGCCGGTGCGGGGCATCGCCGACGCGCGCCTGGAGGAGTAAATGCGGCGCGCGGGCCTTCTGTGCGTGACAGCGGTATTGGCGCTCGGTCAGGAGCCGGGTACGCTGGCGGAACGCGGATATTCGGTGATCCCGACGCCGCAGAGGGTGCAACTGGCGGGCGGCGAGGTGGAACTGGACTCATTCTGGAGCCTCGATGCAGGGAACAGCCGCGCGCAGGGAATCGCGGTTCGGTGCCTGGTCGGCGACTTTGCGGAGTTCCATAGGGTCAGCCTGAAACGCGGAACCGGCAATCGGCAGATCCGGCTGGCAATCGTTCCAGGTACGATCGTCACATCGCTGGGAGCGGAAACCGACCGGCAGGCTTACCGTCTAAAGATCGATGGCAGCTCGATCGAGGTGACCGGTAATGACGGTCCCGGGCTCTTCTATGGGGTCCAAACACTCATCCAACTTCCGAAGCGGGACGGCGCGAACCGGTTGCTCATTCCAAAGGGCGTAATCGAAGACTGGCCGGATCACCCGCTCCGTATCCTGCACTGGGACGCCCAGCAGCACCAGGACCGCGTCGAGACGCTGAAGCGGTACCTCGACTGGACGGCGCGATTCAAGGCGAACATGATCGCCTTCCAACTGGAGGATAAGTTCGAGTTCCCGTCGCACCCGGTCGTGGGCGCGCCCGGCGCTTACACCTCTGCCCAGTTGCAGGAACTGGTGGATTACGGTCTCGAGCGGCACATCCAGATCGTGCCGCTGATTCAGGCGCCGGCCCACTTTTCGTGGGCGCTGAAACACCCCGAGTTCGCCGAGTTGCGGTCGGATGGGAACAACTACATGGCCAACACGTGCGATCCGCGTGCGGTGAACTTTGTCTTCTCGCTGTACGACGACGTGATCCGCGCGACAAAGGGAGTCGACTACCTGTTCGCCTCGACCGATGAGGTCTACTACGCCGGCATCGATCCACGGTGCGGGAAGCCGTACAATCCCGAGAACCGCAGCCTGAACTGGGTGGACTTCGTTCAGAAGGCGAGGGACCACCTGGCGAAGCGGGGCCGCACGATGCTGATCTGGGCCGAGTATCCGCTTCTGCCGGAGCATGTAAAGCTGCTGCCACCTGACATCATCGACGGAGTAGTAGGAAATTCCGAGTATTTCGAACCGGAGAAGAAGCTCGGCATCCGGCAACTGGCGTACGTTTCGATGCAGGGGGTGGAAGTTCATTTCCCCGACCACTTCTCGTCCGAGTCAGGGGAGGGGATCGTGCCCGGCCGGATCGAGGCCGCAAACCAGGTGTTGTCCTTCGGTGAGCACTGGCGAAGAGCCGGGACGCGGAAAGGAAACCAGATCGGCGTATTCGGCGCCGCGTGGGACGCCTCCGGCCTGCACAACGAGACGTTCTGGCTCGGCTGGTCAGCGGTCGCACAGTTCGGTTGGAAACGGGGCGGAGCGGCAACGGACAGGCACACAGCCGACTTCATGAAACTGTACTACGGGCCGCTGTCCGGAGGGATGACAGAGGTATACCGCACGATGCAGCGCCAGGCGCGCGCTTGGGAGCGGACATGGGACCAGGTTCCGTCGCGGGCCCGCGGACCGAGCTATGGGAACTCGACGGGGAAGGGGATCGGGACGCAGCGACGGGATATGACGCTTTCACCACCGGCGATTCCGCGAATGCCGGACCTTCAAGTGACACCGCACATCGGCGGCAAGTATGCTGCCTTTCTCACGGAGGCCCGCGCGCAGATGCCCGAGAACGAGGCGTTGAAGCTGGAACTTTACGCTCAGTTCGGCCTGGCCGACAGGAACCGCTACAACCTGGAGGTATTCCTTTCGATCGCGGAGTTGGTTGGGCATCACTGGCGGCTCCTGACTGAAATGACTGGGGCCGAGCAAGACCTTGTGCGTGCGTACGCCGCTGCGCAGAAGAGCCAGCACCGGCGGGCAGTGGGCCAGTTAGTAGCCGCCTACAACCGGATCGACCGGATCGAAAGGCAACGTGAGCGGACCCTGCACGAGTTGCAGCAAGTCTGGGAGAAGGGCCGATATCCGCGCGGCCAGAGCGTGGGCGGACGGAGCTTCGTAGATCTCAACGACGATACGAAGGACTACT
>DATIFQ010000187.1:0-28333 GCA_035455185.1 Bryobacteraceae bacterium
AGGCGACGCCGACGAGCATATGCGGCCAGGGCCAAAGGAGCGCGGTATGGTGCACCGCTGCGCCGGCGCCTTTCGTGAAGGCCATCTGCACCCACACGAGCATGGTCGTGATCACGGCGAACAACGCCGGTTTGCGCGCCGGCGTGCGCCACAGAAACGGCAGAAGAAGGATTGCGGCGATTACGAGGTATGGCAGCGGGCCTTTCTGCGGGTGGCCGGCGAACTCGCTCAGCGCAACGGAAGCGCGCTCGATCGGTGTGCGCGGCTCGCGCGAGTTCGCCGTGGGCTCATCGACGGCAATGTAGCCGAACAGTCCGGAGCCGTCGAGGCTGCTGCGCAGTACTTGCGTCTTACTGGCTAACTCGTCCCGGGACCAGGCGACGTTCCGCCGCCAGGTCTCGCCTCGTTTCTGTACGTTGTATCGCAAGAGTGGAAAGGCTCCGATTGAGAACGAAATCAGGGCCAGCACCACGGTTTTCCGGTTGACGGAAGCTCGGATCGGCCGCCAGAACAGCAGCACGCCTGCGACAACGATTGCTACCAGCGTCCAGACGAATAGCGTCTTGTCCCATAGGGCCAGACCGAAAAGAAGGAAAGCCACCGCGAGCGAACGCTCGGAAGCTCCCTGGTGAAATCGAACAAGAGAGAGCACGCCACCGACCATCAAAAGGTGCTGGAGGGCGACTGGGCCCCAGTCGTAAACCGTCGTGAGCAGGTAGGTCGTGTCGAAGGCGAGTAGGGCACAGCCGGCCAGCGCCGCTCGCGCACCCGCGATGCGGTACACGAGCCAACAGAGTAGCCAGATGGTCAGCGCACCTATTGCCAAAACCGGCAACCGGACCGACCAGACTGACGCCTCCCAAACCGCCAGGATCGGAGCGTAAGCCCAAGATTTCAAAGCACCCAAGTAGCTGATCAGCATCATTGGGATACGGTACTTGAACACGCTGAGTTGGGAGATTGCGTAGCCGGGGTCGTAAACACCCCAGGCAAACACAGCTTCGTCGTTCTGGATACCAGGATATGGAATGAATGACAGGCCGGCGAGGAAATTGCACAGCACCAAGGCCACAGAGAGCGCAAGCAGTCGTCTTGAGGGGTCTTCTGGCCGGGTCAAGTCCCCGATCATAGCATGACCCCCACTTGACACGGTGTGCTATGCTGATCTCTTTTGTCAATAACGAGTTAAATCTGCACGTTTCGGTGAAACTTCCGCGCAAAATTTGCGTCAAAGAGTAATCGGGGCGAGCTGATGCTGAAGCGACCCAATTTGGAACTCCAGATGCTCGGGACGATCCTCGTCGGTGACGACCGTCGCGAAGCCAGATCGAACGGGAGGAGAACAAAAGGGGAAGTTTTAGCGGAATGTGCTAATATTTACTGAAACGCCCGGCTTCACATTTACGTCTATAGGTTTTCAGGAGGTGAGTGAAGCTTCCAAACGGCACAGTAAGCCAGCAACCCAAAAGGTTGCGGTAAGAACAGCCGATGGAGAACGGAGGAATGAGGCCATGACGAAGAGCGAATTGAACCGATTCAAGCAAATCCTGGAGAACAGGCAGGCGGAACTCGCCAAAGTGCTGAGGAATCGTGAGGGCATCGCCATTGAGAAGAGCCCTGATGCGCTCGACGAGGTGCAACACGCGGCGGAACGGGAACTCGCCATCCGGAACCTTGACCGCGAATCGCACATGTTGCGCAACGTCAAACTTGCGCTTCGCCGGATTGCCGACGGTACGTTCGGCACTTGCCTCAACTGCGAGGAGCCCATCAACCCGAAGCGAGTCGAGGCAGTGCCGTGGTCGGCGTTTTGCATCCGTTGCCAGGAGATGGCGGACCGCCAGGCGGCGCAGGGAGATGAGAGTCTCGAAGACCTCCTGATGAACGCGGCGTAAGAACCTCTTGTGAATTATCGGGCGCGGGTTCAACCCCGCGCCCTTCGTGTCTTCAGGGACGGATGCCGATGGCCGAAGCCATTCGTCCGGCGCCAGCGCGATCCCGGCGGTACGAATGAAACTCCTCCGGACGGCAGTAGGTGCACAGACCGGCGACGGAGATACGCGCCGACGGAACACCAGCCGCGAGTAGCCGCCGGCGATTCGCCTCCACCAGATCGAGCTTCGTGGTTCCGTCCAGGTCATCCCTCTCGGGGAACAGCTCCTTGAATTGCACCGCCACCTCCGGACCGACCTCGTAACAGCATGCTCCGATGCCCGGACCGATGGCGGTTAGCAGATCCTCCGGCCGGGAGCAGAACCGCTCACGCATCGAGCGGATCGCCGCGCCCACAACGTCCTGAAGCGTGCCGCGCCACCCGGCGTGGACCGCCGCGACGACGTGCCGGCGCTCGTCGGCCAGGAGCGCCGGAATGCAGTCGGCGGTTCGTACAGTGAGCAGGGCTCCCGGCACCGCTGTCACGAGCGCGTCGCCTTCACCGATGCGGCCGGGGCGGCCATCGGCGACCAAGCAGATGGCTGAGTGAATCTGGTGCAGCGCCACCACGCGCGGATCGTCCCGCCAGAGGGTTGCGTGACGGGAACCGAAGCCGTGCTCGATCCAGCCAAGTACGTCGAACGCCGGGACGTGGTAGATTCCGTGTTCGTCGCGATGGAACACTAGGCGGCGGGGTTCTTGACCTGGGCGATCATGACCTGCTTCTTGAAATTCTCGAGCATGGACTCGTCGAGCCGGACCTCGGTGGGGCGGCGGACGAGGGTGGTCATGCGGTCGATCTTGTCCTGAAGCTTGAGCAGCGCGTAGAAAAGATTCTCTGGGCGCGGCGGGCAGCCAGCCACATAGACGTCCACGGGGACGACCTTGTCAACGCCCTGGAGCACGGCGTACGTATTGAACGGGCCGCCGACACTGGAGCAGGCGCCCATCGAGATTACCCATTTCGGGTCGGGCATCTGGTCATGAAGGCGCTTGAGCACTGGCGCCATCTTGAGCGTCACGGTGCCGGAGACGATCATCAGGTCGGCCTGGCGCGGGCTCGGGCGGAAGACTTCGGCTCCGAAACGGGCAATGTCGAAGCGCGCCGCGCTGGAAGCGATCATTTCGATGGCGCAGCACGCCAGTCCGAAGGTGAGCGGCCAGATAGAAGACTGACGCGCCCAGTTGAACACGTAGTCCACCGACGTGACCAGCACGTTTTTCTCAAACTGGTTCTGCAAAAAAGACATCAGCTTGACGCCTCCGTCACAACCCCATTCTATCATCGCCTGGCCGGCTCACCGGTTTTCGCGGTACCACGCCAGTGTACGGCGAAGCCCCTCCTCGACGGTGAAGGACGGCGCGTGGCCGAGGTCTCGCGCGGCGGCGGCGGTGTCCGCCTGGGAGTGGCGGACATCTCCGGCGCGGGGAGGGCCGTGACGGGCGGGAATCTCGACTCCTTCGATCTCCTGGAGGATCTTCCAGACCTGATTCAGCGTGTAGCGGCCGCCGCTGCCGCCGTTGTAGAGGCGTCCGGAGACTCCGGGCGCGCGCGCCGCCTTTACTGTGAGCGCGGCGACGTCCTCGACGTAAGTGAAGTCCCGGGACTGCTCGCCGTCGCCGAAAATCCTGGGCGGGACGCGAGCAAGCAGGCACTTCATGAAGACCGAGATCACGCCGGAGTACGGGCTGGACGGGTCCTGGCGCGGGCCGTACACGTTGAAGTAACGCAAGGAGACCGTCTCTAGCTCGAAACACGAGGCGAAGACATGTGCATAGTACTCTCCCGCGAGTTTCTGCGCGGCGTACGGCGACTTCGGATCGGGCGACATGGTTTCCACTTTCGGCAGCACATCGCTGCCGCCATATGCAGAGGAGGACGCAGCGTAGACGACGCGGCCGACGCCCGCCTCCGAGCAGGCGCGGAGGACGTTGAACGTACCGTCAATATTGACTTGATGAGAAGGGACGGGCTCTGAAATGGATCGCGGGACCGACGGGATGGCAGCGAGGTGGAAGACAACGCCGGCGCCGCGGAAGAGCGGCGCGATCTTCTCGTAGCTGCGAATGTCGGCGCGGTGCAGTTCGACCCGGTCGCGGACTTCCTCGAGGTTCCGCTCCCGGCCGCTGAAAAAGTTGTCGATAACGGTGACTCTCTCCGCGCCCCGGCCGAGCAGGGCACGGACGAGAGAAGATCCGATAAATCCGGCGCCGCCGGTGACGATATAGCTGTTCATGCGTTCAACCGAGAGAGTGCGCGGGGAGTCAGACGCCGAGCCTCTTGATCTCTCCCTGTAAGAATCGTAACGAATCGGAGGCGATCTTCTCCGCGCCGGCGGAGAAATCGAAGACCTCGAGCGAGACCCATTGCTGGTAGCCGCGGCGGGCGAAAACCTTGAGAACGGACTTGAAGTCGTAGTCCCCGGTGCCGGGGTGCCGGCCGTCCATCTCGTTGACGTGCAGGTGACGGATCAGATCGAAGTAGCGATCGACAAGGGAAGCGTGCGGTTCGACTTCCGCGATGGCATTGTGGGTGTCGAACATGGTGCGGATGGCGGGGTGGTTGATCTCGCGTACGATCGCAGCGGCCTCGTCGAGCGAGGTGACGACATCGGTGTCCTTGGGAGGGAGGGCTTCGACGAGGATCGTGACGCCCCGCTCGGCCGCGTGAGGGGCAATGGCGGCGAGACCGTCGACGAAGTGGCGGGTGGCCTGGGCGCGGCTCAAGCCGCCGAGGGCGTTGCGCTGCTTGGGGGAGCCAAAGATCATGACACCGTCCGGACCCAGGCCGGCGCAGAGGTCGACGAGATGGCGGACATGGAGCCAGCTTTTCTCGCGGAGCGCCTTGTCCGGCGTGGTGACGTGGAGGCCCTTGGGGGCGACCATGAGCCAATGGAGACCGACGAAGGCAAGTCCTTCGGATTCCATGACCGCGCGGTATTCGCGGCGCTGAGCGCCGGTGATTGCCGCGGGGTCCTCGGCGAGGGTGAACGGAGCGATCTCGATGCCGCTGTAGCCTGCCTGGCGGATGGCCTTGCAGGTGTCGGCGAACTTCCATTTCTCGAAGACTTCGTTGCAGATGGCGTGTCGAAAGGGATACGGCATATCGAGGTACTTAGTGTATCGCGGCCCGCGGTCTGTGGCGCGCGCCGCGTGACCAAACAAAGCCAGATGGGTGTGGGTAGAGCGATAGAAATCGGTCTCAAAGACCGGGCAGCGATCTACGCCACGCGGCGCTGGAGGCGGGACTGGAGCGAGGCGAGGTAGGTGTAGTAGACGGGCGTCAGGTAAAGGGTGACCAACTGCGAGAACAGGAGGCCACCAACCACGGCGAGGCCGAGCGGCTGGCGAGCCTCGCCGCCGGCGCCATAGCCGAGGGCGATCGGGACCGAGCCGAACAGCGCAGCCATGGTGGTCATCATGATCGGGCGGAAACGGATGAGGCAGCCCTGATAGATGGCCTCCATGGGCGGCTTGCCTTCCTGTCTTTCCGCCGCCAGCGCGAAGTCGATCTGCATAATGGCGTTCTTCTTCACGATGCCGATCAGCATAATGAGGCCGACGAACGAGTAAATGTTCAATTCGACGCGGAACACCATCAGCGTCAACAGCGCGCCGAAACCGGCCGAGGGAAGGCCCGAGAGGATCGTGATCGGGTGGATGTAACTTTCGTAGAGAATTCCCAGCACGATGTAGATGACCAGGATGGCCACGATCAGGAGCAGCCACAAGTTACCGGCCTGCTGGAACGCTTGGGCGGCGCCTTGAAACGTCGTGGTGACGGTCGCGGGCAAAAGCCTTTCGGCCGCCTGCTGGATCTGATCGACGGCGTCGCCGAGCGAGGCGCCGGGCTTCAGGTTGAACGAGATGGTGACGGAGGGGAGCTGACCGGAGTGGTTGATCGCCTGGGGGCCGAGGCTCTCGGTCAGGCGGGCGACGGTGTCGAGCGGCACGAGTGTCCCGCTCCCGGAGCGCACGTGGAGGAGCGACAGCGCGTTCGGTTCGTCCTGGAATTCCGGCCGGCTCTCCATGATCACCCGGTACTGGTTGTTCGGCGCATAAATCGTCGAGATCCAGCGCGCGCCGTACGCACTGTACAGCGCGTCTTCGATCTGCTCCGCCGTGACCTTTAGCGAGGCGGACTTATCGCGGTCGATGACGACGTTGACCTGCGGCTTCTTGAGCAGCAGGTCGGTGTTGACGTCCTGGAGCAGCGGCATGGCCACCATTTCGCGCTCCATTTTCTGCGCGGCCCGGTACAGTTCGTCGATGTCGGTGCCCTGAAGCGTGAACTGGTAGAGGCTGCGGGTCAACTGACCGCCAATCCGGATGGTCGGCGGATTCTGCATGAACACACGCATTCCGGGCACCACGGAGAGCTTTGGACGAAAGTACTCCATCAACTCGTCCGCGCTGAGTTTGCGCTCGGAACGGGGCTTCAAGTGAAGGAACATGCGTCCGAAGTTGGGTCCGCCGAGTCCGCCGCCACCGCCGAAGCCGCCGGCGCTGGACATGAACTGATCGACGTTCGGGTCGGTACGCAGGATCTCCGCCACCTGTTGCTGGTAGCGGAACATCACCGGGTACGAGGTTCCCTGCACCGCCTCCGTTACAACGAAGATCTGGTCGGTGTCTTCGCTCGGGATGAAGCCTTTGGGAGTTTTCAGGAACAACCACACGGTGGCCGCGAGAATCAGGAACGAGATGGCGAGCGTGACCGGGCGGAACTTCAGGGTCCAACGTAAAGTGCGTCCGTACAACGAGAGCATTCCCTGGAAGATCGATTCGGTCAGGCGGTAGAACCATCCATGGCGCTCCTCGGAGGGAGGGCGAAGGAAGCGGCTGCTGAGCATCGGGGTCAACGTCACGGAGACGAGCCCGGAAATCAGGATCGCCGCGGTAATGGTGACCGCGAACTCGCGGAACAGCCGGCCCACGATGCCCCCCAAAAACAGCACGGGAATGAACACAGCGGCCAGCGAGAGCGTCATCGAGACGATGGTGAATCCGATCTCACGTGAGCCGCTCAGTGCGGCCTGAAGCGGCGCTTCGCCATGCTCCATGTGGCGGACGATGTTTTCGAGCATGACAATAGCGTCGTCCACCACATACCCAACCGAGAGGATCAGCGCCATCATCGACAGGTTGTTCAGCGAGTACCCGAGTAGGTACATGACGGCGAAGGTGCCAACAATGGAGAAGGGCAGGGCGAGGCTCGGAATAATCGTCGCCGAGACGTTGCGTAAGAACAGGAAGATGACCATCACCACCAGGCCGAGCGTGAGCACCATCGTGAACTGGACGTCTTCGAACGACTCCCGGATGGTGGCGGACCGGTCGTAGAGGATATTCAGGCGGACCGAAGGCGGGAGCTGCGCCTGGAACACCGGCATCAGCGCCTTGACCGAGTCTGCGACGGCGATCGTATTCTGACCAGGCTGGCGTTGCACCGCGAGCACGATCGCCCTGCGGCTGCCGGACTGGTCGTTGTACCACGATGCGACTTTGTCCTCTTCGATGCTGTCGACTACGTCCGCGATGTCGCGGAGCCGGACAGGCGAGCCGTTGCGGTACGCAATCACCATCGGGCGATACAGTTCGGCTTTGGTGAGCTGGCCGGTAGCCTGGATGGTGTAGGCCTGGTTCGGGCCGTACAACTCGCCCGTCGGCATGTTCACGTTCCAGCGCTGCACGACTTCGGTGACTTCGTCGATGCCGATGCCCTTGACCGCCAAGGCCTCGGGGTCGATCCGGATGCGCACAGCGTACTTCGCCGCGCCGAACACCGACACTTGGGCCACGCCGCTGACCATCGAGATCCGCTGCGCCATGAGGGTCTCGGCGTACTCATCGAGGTCGTAGAGAGGCATCGTGTCCGAGGTGAGGGCCATGTACAGAATGGGTTGGTCGGCCGGGTTCACCTTGCGGAAGGTGGGTGGATTGGGCATTCCCGGCGGCAGCAGGCGGGTGGCGCGAGTGATTGCCGACTGGACGTCCTGGGCGGCGGCATCGAGACTGCGGCTGAGGGCGAACTGAAGCGTGATCGAGGTGCTTCCCGAGCCGCTCGACGACGTCATCGAGTCGAGGCCCTCGATGGTGGAGAACTCTTTTTCGAGGGGCGTGGCAACGGCCGAGGCCATCGTGTCCGGGTTCGCGCCAGACAGCCCGGCGGACACCAGGATGGTCGGAAAATCGACGTTAGGCAGGTCGCTGACCGGCAGCCCCCGGTAGGCCACGAAGCCGAACAGGGCGATCGCCAGCATGAGCAGGCTGGTGGCGACGGGACGGCGGATGAAGAGCTCGGAGAAGTTCATGCGCCTTGTGCCTGCCGTGTCCGCACTCTCATGCCGGGCGCGAGGCGGAGCTGTCCTTCCGTGACGACCGTTTCGCCGATCTTAAGACCCCGCTCAATCACGATCTCCTGCCCGACGCGAAGCCCGGTGATGACGGGGCGCATTTCCGCCGTCATGTCCGGTTTCACGACATAGACGTACTCGCCGGTCTGGCTTGTCTGTATCGCGAGTGTCGGAACCACCACGGCGTCCGGGACAGTGTCGAGGCGAAGAACGACATTCACAAATTGCCCAGGCCACAGACGGCTGCCCGTGTTCTTGAATGTGGCTTTCAGTTTGATGGCTCCGGTGGTGGTATCGACGGCGTTGTCGATGAAAGTGAGGTTGCCTTCGTCAACCTGGTCCGGCGTGGCGGCGGGGTTGACCAGCACCGTGAGTTTGCGGGAGGCGCGGCGCTGCTTGATGGCCGGCAGGTCCCTCTCCGGAACCGAAAACGTGACCAGGATCGGCTGGATCTGGTTGATCGTGACCAGTTCGACGTCGTTCGCCTTGACCAGGTTGCCCTGCTTGACCATGAGATCGCCGGTCCGGCCGCCGATCGGCGAGCGAATCATGCAGTAGCCCCGCTGGAGCTGCGCGTTGGAGAGGGCGGCCTCGTCGGCGGCCATGGCGGCACGCGCACTCCCGATAGCCGCCTGGTCCGCGCGGACGGCCTGCGCCCGAACGTCGGCTTCGGTTCTGAACTGATCCGTCTGCTCTTTCGACATTACTCCTTCGCGGAAGAGTTTCTCGTAGCGGGCGGCCTGTTCGCGGGCGAACTTCTCCTGGGCGAGGTCACGCTGGAGGTTGGCCTCGGCCTGCCGCAGCATGGCGGCGTCGCGCTCCAGGTTTGCTTTGGCCTGAAGGATCGCCTCGTCGAAGGGACGCGTGTCGATGACGAAGAGCAGATCACCCTTCCGAACGTTGTCGCCTTCGCGGAACTGGACCTTCGTGAGTTCACCACCGACTTGTGCCTTCACTCGGATGGTTGTATAGGCTTCGACGGTTCCGACGACCCGGATGTCCACGGGCATCGTCTTTTCTGCGGCCAAGGCAGTGGTGACCATCGCCGCCTGGGCCCTGGGCGTCGCTTTGGGAACATTGCTGCTGGAACAGCCGGCGAGCAGCACCGCCACAGGAATTGCGAGATTTGCGTGCCTCATCGGTCCCTGGAATTACTGGACACAGTGTAACACCGTGATACGCATTGACCGCGCGCCAAAGCCGGAATACAATCCGGAATCATCATGACAAGCCCACACACACTGAGCCGGCGCGGTTTCCTCGGAGTCGCAGCGGTGACACGGATGCCGGCGAGTTCGCCAGTCACCGTCCGCGCCTTCGACGCCTCTGGCGCCGCAGCGAAGGAGGACCTTCTGAACACTCTTCTGCTGATGAACGCGGACGGGCGGCCGTTTGAATTGCTCCCGACAGTGAAGGGAGACGGAATGGCCACGATCGAAGTGCCGGCGGAGAAGTTCGAGGTCATGATGGTGCTGCCGGTGCGCGGGTTCGGGCAGGTCTATCTGTATGCGGACAACGGCGGGCCGCTCTACTCCGCCGCGCATGTGCCACGCGGTGAATTCCTGCTCAACTACGAGTTCGCGCGCAGCCGGGCGGTGTTCGTGCGTCGCTACATGCGGGCGGCGGAGGCGGAGGGCGTGTCGTTCAGTCCGGAGATCGAGCGGCGGCTCGAAGACGGCGAGCATGCGCTGGACCGCGCGGCGAAAGCGCGCGATACGGTGGAGCGGGTGCGGCACTCGAACAACTCGCTGGCTGAGACTATGTGGGCGGGCGAAATGGCGGCGCTTGAACGGGCGCGGCATCGGATCGCACGTGGAGGCCGGCGGCCGGGATTCCTGTTCGGCTGTAACGCGTTCTCCTATGCAAAGTCCGAGGAGTACGCGCGGCGTTACAATGCGCTGCTGAACTTCGCCACACTGCCTTTCTATCGTGCGCAAACCGAGCGTGAGGAGAGGAAGCCCGACTACTCCAGGGTGGAGGAGATCCTCTCAAAGATGGCGGGAACGGGGACTCTCACGAAAGGCCACCCACTCGTGTGGTTCCACCGCGCGGGCGTGCCGGCGTTTCTGAAGGACAAGTCGTGGGGAGATTTGAAGCGCAGTTGCCGGGACTACATTCTGGGAAGCGTGTCGCGCTTTCGCACGCGTATCCACACGTGGGACGTGATCAACGAAGCGCACGACTGGGCCAACGATCTCGGGTTGGATGCGGAGCAACTCGTGGAGATCACGCGGCTCGCATCGGAGAGCGCGCGAGAGGCGGACCCGACGGCATTTCGTGTGGTGAACTCGTGCTGCACGTGGGGAGAATACGCGGCGCGGCGGCGTTCATATTCCGGTCCGCTGGGACGTGCGGCTCGTACGCCGTTCGAGTACGTGCGGGCGCTTGACGACGCGAAGGTTCCGTATGAGGCAGTCGGGTTACAGGTGTACTATCCGAGCCGCGACATGCTGGAGATCGAGAAGCACCTGGAACGGTTCTTTCGCTTTGGAAAGCCGATTCACATCACGGAACTCGGAGTTTCTTCGTCCGGCGAGCCGGTTCCCTCGGGAGAGGTGAGGACGCCGAGCAGAAACGTGTGGCACGGCGAGTCGTGGAGCGAGGCGATCCAAGCCGATTGGGTCGAGCAGTTCTACACAATCTGTTACAGCAAACCGGAGATCCAGGCGATCACCTGGTGGGATTTCGCCGACCCGTCATTCATCCCGCACGGCGGCTTTCTGGACAAGGATTTTCGTCCGAAAGCGGCGTACGAAAGGCTGGCGAAGCTGATCACGGGGTGGAGAAGTTAAGAGAACCGAAAATCGGAAATGAGTGTACTGTCACGGGTTTACACGGGTTTACGGGTTTTTGTTACGGGATGCGGTAGAGGGTGACCTCCTCGAAGGAGGCGACACGCTCGAGGCCCCAGTCGAGCGGCCGGCTCGCGAGTGCGCGGCCGGTGAGACCGTGGCCCGAGTTGCCGATACGGGCGAGGATGTAGCGCACTCCCTGGCGGCGGACAGCGCGCACCGCGAGCGGCCTGAGATTGACAGGAGGATAGAGCGTTACCGTCGGGCTCCCGCCAAGCATGATCCAGGCTCCATCAGGCCGCATCCCTTCGATCTCGACCTTGGTTCCGCCCGCGAGGCGTGTTGTCACGATCGTCACGTCAGTCAACGGCTGCGGCCGGCCGAAGTCGACTGTGAGATACATTCCGGGGCGGGCCGGCTCCCACAGGGCCCAGCGCGTGGCGATGCTGCCGTCGAACGCGAGCGGCGCCTCCCAAACGTTGGGCGACGCTTCCAATTCCCACCGCGGGCTGGAGCGGACCACCTCCCACCCGCGGTTCAGGCGCACCTCATGGATGCCCCAGTTTCCCGGAGGACCGTCCACCCTCCGGAAGCGCAGAGCAAGGACCGGCTGCTCGGGCCATCCCGCCTCCATCTGCTCGAGCGATCCGCGCTCCTGAGAGGCGGCCAATGCGAGAGCATCAGTGAGGCGGTCGCCAAGCGACGACTGCCAGTAGCTGACCAGTTCGCGGGTGACGTAGGCGCTAGGCGCATTTAAGAGAACGAGGACGCGCGCCCCGGGAAGGGTGTTCTTCTCGATCAGCTCCGCCAGCCGGTACGCCCAAAGATTGTTCCGAAGATACTCGTCTTCCGGCTCGATGCGAAGCGCCGCGGCGAATGGGAAGCCGCGGAGCCGCCATGCGCTTGGGGCCTCGTATTGAGTGATGACCGCCGGAAACGCGGTGACCGCATGAAGGACGACGCAGGCGAGCACCAAAGGGCGTGGGAGGGCCGCGGCAATCAAGAATGCTAGCCAAGGCAGCGCGGGCAGCAGAAAACGCGTACCGGTGTTGAGGAACCAGGGCACCGCCATGAGCACCGCCATCACGGCCGCAACACGTCCCGGCCGCTTCCGGAGGGCGAACAGTCCGAGCGGCGCCAAGAGAAAGACAGGACCCAGGAGCCCTCGGAGCAGCTCGCCACGGACTGTGAGTTCCAGAGGCGCTTCAGCGGCGGTGACGCCTTTGTAAGTACGCAGTTGTTTGAGCAGCTCTGTTTCCGAGGCGATGTGGAAGTGTTCGTTCGGGAACCCACGGTTAAAGAACGGCGCCACCGGATTGCCGCAAACGACCGTATTGCGGGTCATCCACGGCGCGATCATCAGCGTGGCTCCCCCGGTGACAAGCAGCAAAGCGCGGGCGCGCCGTCTCGCCATCACGGCGACGAACAATACGGACGCCACCGCCATCAACAAGCCGGTCATCTTTACGGAGTAACAGAAGCCGGCGAGAATTCCGGCGGGGAACAGATAGCGAACCTCACTTTCCTCTTTCCAGAGCCACAGAACGTAAAACACAGCGAGGGAGAAGAAGACCAACGCCGCGTCGTTGTAAGCACTCGTTCCGGTGACTCCAGCCACGGGCGAGATCACGTAAAGCGCGGCAGCCGAGGCGGAGACCCATGTGGGCCAGCCGAGCCGCCGGCCGATTGAGAGCATCAGCGGAAACGTCGCCGCCAGGAACGCGAAATGGACCAGCTTCGCGGAGGAATGCTTTCCGAAGGCGAACGCGAAGGTGAACAGCATCTCCATTCCCTGCGGCAGGACTTCATAGAAGGCCACGCGATGCGGAAAGCCGCCAAGGCGAGTGTACTCGGCGACAAGGCCGAGGTGGTAGGTGATGGCGTCGGGCTGGATTTCCGGGGCAAGTGCGTGGACGAAGTAAAGGATGGAGTAGACGGAGAGGATTGGGACAAACAGGGACCAGGGAGTCCAGAGCCTGAAGCCTCGGCCACGGAGGTTCCACAGGCTAAAGACTATGCTACTGGGACTCCACAGGCTAAAGGCTGTGCCGCGGTCACTTAGCAGAGCCGCCGCGATCAGGCAGAGGCCAAGCGGCAGGAACACGCGGTGACCGCCGAGTCCGGCGGCGAGCAAGGCGAAGACCACCAGGCTAAGGGCGGCGGAGCCGACTCCGAAGACGATGACGCGCGGGACCGGCAGAGATCGAAGGATGACGCAGCCCAGGGCATAAGCCGAGACGAGGGTGAACGCGGCGCCGAAGAGGATCAGAGCGAGCGAGAGCAAGCGATCAATCCACGGCGATCGGAGTCTGTTGCCGGTGGTCGAGCGCCAGGCCGAGGTTGCGGCAGTCCGTATCGACCATTTCCCGAACGAGTTGCTCGAAGCCGACCCGATGTTCCCATCCAAGCGTCTTCCGGGCCTTCGAAGCATCGCCTATAAGCACGTTCACCTCGGCGGGGCGGAAGAGCTCAGGATCAGGTTTCACGTAGTCGCGGTAGTCAAGCCCGGCCTGCGCAAAGGCCAGTTCGGCGAACTCGCGGACCGAATGTGTTTCGCCGGTGGCGACGACATAATCGTCCGGCTCGGGTTGCTGGAGCATGAGCCACATCGCCTCGACGTACTCGCGGGCATGACCCCAGTCCCGTTTGGCCTCAAGGTTACCGAGGCGCAGTTCGTTCGCCTTGCCTGCGCGAATGCGGGCGACGCCGGAGGTGATCTTCCTAGTTACGAATTCAAAACCCCGGCGCGGCGACTCATGGTTGAACAGGATGCCGTTGGAGCAATGCATCGAGTAGGCTTCGCGATAGTTGCGGGTCAGTTCGAAGCCGGCGACCTTACTGATGCCGTACGTAGAACGCGGGTGGAAGCGGGTGCGCTCGTTCTGCGGGACCTCCTCGGCGCTGCCGAACATCTCGCTCGATCCGGCGAAGTAGAAGCGGCAGTCTCGGATGAGGTTTTTGAGCGCGGCGAGCAGGAAGTGGGTTCCGTTGATGTTGGCGTTGAGAGTGGAGAACTCGTCGTCGAAGGAATAGCTGACAAAGCTCTGCG
The DNA here is from genome assembly GCA_035455185.1 of Bryobacteraceae bacterium. Classification (GTDB taxonomy): domain Bacteria; phylum Acidobacteriota; class Terriglobia; order Bryobacterales; family Bryobacteraceae; genus JAEHDI01. Next base: position 14,130 of record DATIFQ010000187.1, read on the forward strand.
CCGCGAGGTGATAGCATTCCTCGGGCCTCGCTTTCTCAATCACCTGATGGATGCTGGCGTAGCTCTCAAGTGAGCCGGCATGCAGGTGAAGCTGCCGGGCGATGTGCTGAATGCGCGACAGGCGATGCTCGGGGTCCTCGAGCGCCACTCGCCGAACGACGCCGTGCACTTCATATCCCTTGGCAAGCAGAAGTTCGGCTAGATAAGAGCCATCCTGGCCGGTGATTCCGGTAATCAGCGCTCGTTTGGCCGACATCAAGGCGATGGTAGCACGAGCTGTTTCAGCCGTTCGGCGAGCCACTTCGAAATGAGGTCGAGTGCCGTGGGCGCGATGGTCTCCTCGATCTGGCCGTACTCCATTGGCAGTCCGGTGCCGGCGGTCTGGAATAGGTGATTGAGGCCAGGGAGTTTTATGGTAGCGAAGTCTTTGTTGCCACCGGACTGGAGGGCATCGCGGATCGCTTTCAGGTTTTCATCCGCGGGGACCTGCACGTCTTTTTCGCCGAACATCGCCAGGACCGGGCTGCGCACCGACTTCATCGCCGGCACGGGATCGTAGTCGATGAAGTGGCGGAACCAGGGGGACGACAGCATTTTGATCTGTCCTTCAATCATGTCCTTGGGGATCTGCTGGTTGCCGGAGAGCTCGGGGAGGAGGCTCCGGAGCTTCCTCTCGATCACAGCGGCGTCCTTTTCCTGGCGGGCGATCGCGTAGGCGCGCTTGTTGAAGGCCAGCGTCTTCTCGACCTGATCCAAAGGAAGACCCAGTGCGTTCATGATCGCGGCCGTCTGCGAGACGAGCAGATCCTCACCACGAACGCCGGAAGGGGCCATCATCACCACGAAGGCCGCCGGCGCGCGGGACGCAACGATGGCGGCGACGTTGGCGCCCTCACTGTGGCCGATGAGTCCGATTCGTTTCGGATCGATCTCCGCTCGGGTGCGCAGCCAGGCGAGGCCGGCCTCAGCGTCGGCGGCGAAATCCAATGTGGTCGCCACGGCGAAATTCCCGGTGGACTTTCCCGTGCCGCGGTCGTCAAACCGAAGGACAGCGAGGCCCTCCCGGGTGAGGCGGTCGGCCAGAACGAGGAAAGGCCGGTGGCCCATGATACTCTCGTCGCGGTCCTGCGGACCAGAGCCGCTGATGAGGAGAGCCGCGGGAAAGGGGCCTTTGCCGCGGGGCAGGGTCAGCGTACCGGCGAGCGTAATGCCGGCAGCCTGGTTGGGGAATGTAGCTTCCTGTTCGTCGTACGGAAAGGGACGGGTGGGTTCCTGAGGGCGCGGCAATGTCCGGGGCTTGCCGGCGCGCTCGAAATCGAGGGGCGCCGAGAATCCCCCCTGGGACCAAGTGCCGTTAATCCCATTACCCTTTTCGTCCAGCTTTCCGTCGTAGGAGCCACCGACACTCGGCACATTGAAATGAAGCGCGCCGAGCTTCAGGGAGACCTCTGTGGCGCGAAGGCCCATGGCACCTTGGTCGAGGCTGTCGAGGGTCACGGTGAGGGCTCCCTTAGCGTCTTTCTTGATGTTCAACTGAAGTCGCAGTGTCGCTCCGCCGGCACTGAGGGATCCCTGCCACGTCCCTTCAATTCCAGTTTGAGCGGAGATCGTGACGGCCGAAACGGCCAGCCACGCTCCGACGAGAGTAGGTCTCACTCTACGAGTATAGAGCGGCAGCTACCTCGACTCGCGGGCAGGCTACTCCTGGAAGTTGAATGTGCCGACGAAGGCGCTCCGCTTGTCCGGGCTGCTCCAATTCGCGTTCAGGCCCTTGCCACGGAAGGTGTGCGCAGAAGCGACCGCAGGCATTGCGTGGTCGAGCTTGGTCAGAGGGGAGTAGTAGACATCCTCGTTATGACAGATGTGATCGCCCTCGCCGATGGGGCGGGTCTGGATCCTGGCCAACTCACCCGCGGTCACGAGCGCCTTCATGCTGTGGACGTTGTCGTCGTCGAACTTGAAGTCGATGGGGCGGTACTCGACGCGAACGATGTCCTGGAGCAGATCGCCGGCCAGACGTTGGGCGAAACTCTTCAGGGCCTGGCGCTGCTCGAGACCAGCGCGTTCATCGACGATGAGGATCGACTTGACCGGATACGCCGTGCGGGTCGGATCGCCAAGCGTGTGGCTGGCTCGAATGGCGGCGACGACGGACAGGCCGTCGAGCGTGACGCCCTGCCAGTTGCCTTTCTGCACCTTCCAGCCGAAAACGGCCATGTCCCCGCCGAAACCGACTTCGCCGTTGGCGAAGCAGGGGCCTGTGTAGACATCCGCGGTGCGCGCTTCGACGTACTCGCCGTAAGCTTGATTCTTCGGGAGAGCGGCGCCGGAAAGCGACGCAGCAAGAAAGGACACCAACATAATCCCAGACAGATACTTCATCCCAGGGCCTCCTCAGTGAGCTTGTACCAGTGTAGCGCGGGCCGGAGTTTCCCGACAACCCCGGCCCGTTTTGTGAGGAATCAGAAGGTCAGAGCGCTTTGTAGCAGTCGCGGCAGGGGTTGCACTCGTAGTTGTCCACGAGCTTACCGTCCGGTCCGAGGTTGAGCTGGGTCTTCACACACCAGAAGATGCGCTCGTCGCCCCGCTGGAGGGCGGAATCGGCCTCTGGGTCGACGTAGAGCCCCTTCCAGCGGATGTTGGCGCAGCGCTCCTCCTGCATGACGTTGAAAGCGGAGCCTGCCATGGCTATCCCCTCCTCCGCGCCGCCGCGAGCAACGCTCGCTTCACGGCGGTGCGCGCAATCTGGACTTTGTAGCCATTGCCGCTCAGCGGTTGCGCACCGGAAACGGCAGCCTGCGCCGCCTCCTCGGCCACGCCCTCATCGATGGTCTTACCGACGAGCAACTGGTCCGCTTGCAAGGCCGCCCACGGCGTGGGCGCCACATGGCCCATGACGACCCGCGCGCTAGCCACTGCCGCCCCCTTCATCTTGAGAGCGACGGACGCGGTGGCCAGAGGCCAATCGAGCGCCTCCTTTTGCCGCACCTCGTAGGTGGCGTTGCGAACACCAACAGCCGAAGGGACGATGATCTCGGTCAGGATCTCGCTCGGTTGAAGCGCCGTTTCGCGCGCGGTATCGATTCGCGGCATTACAAAAAACTTCTCGACCTCCAGTTCGCGCGTACCGGACGCCGATGCGAGCTTGACCTTGGCGCCGAGGGCCACCAGCGCCGGGCCGAAGCTCGACGCGCTGACGAAGTAGGCCGGACCTCCGCTGAAGATAGCGTGGTAGCGGTTGTCTCCCTCTCTGACGAGGCTACCGCCCTTCGCCAGGAGACCCATGCCCATGCGGAAGTACCAACAGCGCGGCCGCTGGCAAAGGTCGCCGCCCACGGTCCCCATGTTGCGGATCTGCGGGCTGGTGACTCCCTGTGCGGCGGTGATGAGCGACGGATACTCCGCGCGGACGGCCGAGCTCGCCAGCAGTTGATCGAGAGTGACCGTCGCGCCGATGCGGAGACCCTGAGCGGTTTTCGTGATGCCGCCGAGTTCCTTGATGCCTTTGATGTTCACGACCCGTTTCGGGGTGTGGACGTACTCCTTCATCAGGCTGAGCTGGTCCGTGCCGCCCGCGAGCACGTCGGCCTCGCCCCACTGGTTACCCAGGAGAGCCAGGGCCTCTTTCAGAGTGGCCGGGCTTGCGTATTCGAAGGATTGCATCAGGCTGTCCTCCTTGCCAGGGCCTCAAGGACCCTGTCCGGCGTCAGCGGGATGCGTGGAACCCGCACGCCGATGGCATTCGCAACGGCGTTGGCAATCGCGCCCATGCCCGGGACGACCGGTGGTTCACCCAGGCCAATCACGCCGCGCTTGTCATGCTCCTCGTTGATGTCGAGGTGCACGACGATTTCGCCGATGTCCGCGATACCGGCGAGCTTATAGAACTCCATGTCGGCGTTCAGGAATCGGCCGGTCTTTTCGCACATCAGGCGCTCCTCGTACAGAGCGCCGCAGATGGACATGATGCAGGCGCCATAGACCTGGCTTTCGGCCGTCTTTGGGTTGATGATCAGGCCGCAGTCTTGCACCGCCACAAGGCGGTTCAGCTTGACGACGCCGGTCTCGATATCGACTGACACGTCCGCGATCTGGGCACCCCCGACACCCTGGCTGATCAGGCCCATGGGCTGCTTCGGGTTGTTCGTGCCCATGGCTTCTATCGGCTTGACGCCGATCTTCTGGCAGGCTGCCTTCCAGGTCATGCTCTTCGCGGGATTACCTTTGACCTGGATCTTGCCGTCCACGGCTTCAAGTTGGTCGGCCGGTGCGCCGAGCGCCGGGGCCACCGCCTCGTAAACCTTGGCGAGGGCGTTCAGCGTCGCCTTGCGTGTTGACACCGACACGCCGCCGACGGTTGTGGAACCGCCCGAGGCGCCGGACTGCGGGTAGCTGCTGTCGCCGATCTTCACGTTGATCTGCGGGACTGTGAGACCCAGCGATTCAGCCGCCACCATGGCGATGACAGTGCGCGTGCCTGTCCCAAGATCCTGGCTTCCGAGTTCGACATCCACCGAACCGTCCGGATGGATCCGCGTGCGGCAGTCGCTCGGGTGGCCGAGGCCACCCCAAGTGCCGACGCCGATGCCGAGGCCTCGTCTCATCGGACCAGAACCCGCCTGGTCGCGTGGATGCCAAAGCTTCTTCCACTCGGCCAATTCGGCGGCCTTGTCGAGCTGCGCCCGGTACACCTCGGCGCGAGCGGTATAATCCGCGTTCTTCTTGAACACCTCCAGCGGGTCCATCTTGACGGCGGCTGCCATGTCATCTATGGCGCAACAGGTGACAAACGCAGCCTGCGGATGATTGGGAGCGCGCCACGCCCGTGCACCGCCGTTATTCGTGACGACACCGGTGTGGTTGACTCGCTTGTTGGGAATCTGGACGTAGACGTAAGGGAGCTGCGTCGGCGAAACGCCGCCGCCGCTGACGCCGCTCGTACCCCAGGATTCCGATTGCCAGGCGGTGATGGTGCCGTCTTTCTTCGCCGCGAGTCTTACTTTGGCGAAGATGGACGGCCGGTTGCCAGCCATCTCAAGGTCGGCGCGGCGGTCGAGAAACAACTTGACCGCCCGGCCGCCGGCCTTCTTCGAAAGTTTGGCGCAGATCATTCCCCAGCGGTCTGCGGCGAATTTGCTGCCAAAGCCGCCGCCCATGTGGTCCTGGTGGGCATGGATGTTCGCTGCGGGAACCTCGAGGGCGCGCGCCAGGTCACCGCCGATTCCGGACAAGTTCTGGGTCGAAGGCCAGAATTCAATCTTGTCGCCTTTCCAGGCGATGACCTGGCCGTGCGACTCTTGGGTGCAGTGCGTAAGCACCGGGCAACCGTAATACCCTTCGGAGACCGTGTCGGCATCCTTGAAGGCTTGGTCAGGGTCGCCCGTGAGGATCTCGCCAGCCGGCTTGCTCCGGCTACCGGTCTTGCCGAGGTCCTCTTCGTTGACGAGGTGAGGAAGGACTTCGTAGTCCGCTTTGATCGCACGGACGGCATCGGCGGCAATTGTTTCGCTGGTAGCCGCGACAGCCGCGACCTCGGTGCCCGCCCATTGGATTTCGGTGCCGGCGGGCGACACCACTTCAACCGCCATCACGCCCGTCATTTTCTCGGCCGCACCGGTATCGATGCTCCGAACGCGGGCATGCGCGTATGGCGACGTCAGCAATGCTCCGAACAGCAGGTCAGGCGTATGGATGTCATACCCATACTTCGCTTTGCCGCTGGCTTTCGCGGGGCCATCGAGGCGGCTCATCCGCTTCCGCATCACGCGGCTCTTTCCCAATGGAGGCCAACTGTAGTTCGGGTCAGGCACTGGCTGCTCCTTTCATCTGTTTGGCCGCTTCCAGGACTGCCTTGCGGACGCCCATGTAGGTACCGCAGCGGCAGAGGTTACCGCCGAGTCCAGCCTTGACCTGGTCCATGGTTGGGTCGGGGTTGTGATCGAGGAAGCCCTTGGCCGCCATCACGAAACCCGGAGTGCAGAAGCCGCACTGCTGGGCGTCGTTGTTCACGAAAGCCGCTTCCACCGGATGAAGCCGGCCGGCCGTGGCCAGACCTTCGATCGTTTGAATCGGTTTGCCCTGGGCGTCAATGGCGAGCACGGAGCAAGCGTAAACAACCTTGCCCGCCATGATCACCGTGCAGGAGCCACAGGTGCCGCGGTCGCAGACTTTCTTGGCACCAGTCATGTCCAGGTGATCGCGAAGCGCGTCCAGCAGGGTGACTCGGGGTTCCACGCTAAGTTTGACAGGTTTGCCGTTGATGGTCAGGGTGATGGGAACGGGGCCCGGTCCAGCAACGTCCGCTGCAGCGACCGGCTCCGCCTGAGCTTCTGTTTGTAAGATTCCGACAGCCCCGCTACCGAGTCCCACGCCGCGGATGAAACCGCGGCGGGAGAACCCGGTTTTGGGTTTCTTCTCCACGTCAGGGTCTTTCCTCAGACTCACTAGACACCTTCCTTTCGTGTCCAAAAAAACTTGTGCTCCGACTCCGGTATTCTGAACAGCCCGAAATGACTATAGCAGAAGGGAACAAAACGGAACAAGCCTGAAGAATTGCGATCAGGAGGCGGCGGCTTTTCGCCGCGTGGCGGTTTCTTGGCGGCGCTCGACCGGTGGGAGGCTGAGGCTCAAGGAGGCGGTTGTGCGGGGTTTTGGGGTAAAGTCTTTCGGTTGTGAACCTATAGAACGCACGGATGGGACTCAGGCGGGGGGTACTGCGGATCAACCTGCCTTCCTTGAGCCGTTCTTACGTTCGTCACGACTTCGATCCGAGCAATCTACAAACCATCCGGGAAGTGCCTTTGTTTTCAGCTAGACCGAGGTTCACGAAGGGGAGGGAGCGGCAAAAACTGCACGCCTTTCGGAACAGCTCGTGCCATTTCGGCACACAATGGAGAGCTAGATGATAACGAACGATAGTGGATATCTGCGCGACCTTCTCGACCAACCCCGCGCGCTTCGAGACACCATTGCCGCCCTGAACGTCAAGCCCGCATTGGCGGCGCTTGCGGCGCGCCGGTTCGAACGGATCGTTCTCACCGGCATGGGCTCGTCGCTGCACGCGCTTCACCCGCTGAACCAACGTCTGGCGGCCGGAGGCTTCTGCCCGGTGATGGTGGAGACGTCGGAGTTGCTTCACGGCTTGCGAGGGCTGCTGACCGGAGAGACGTTGCTGGTAGCGGTTTCGCAGTCTGGACGAAGCGCGGAAACGGTGAGGTTGCTGGAACAAGAGGGTCCGCGGCCACACACCATTGGCGTGACGAATACGCCGGATTCGCCGCTGGCGCTCGTGCCGGACGCCGCAGTCGTGACCCGTGCGGGCGCCGAAAACTCAGTGGCATGCAAGACATACTTGTCGATCCTGGCCGCGCTCGACTGGCTGGGAAGCGTGTTTTGCGGCGATGACCTGGAGGCGATGCTTCCCGAACTTGCTCAGGCGTCGATGTTGGTGGACAACTACCTGACGCGATGGCAGGACCACGTGGAGGAACTGCACTCCGAGTTGGCCGGCGTCGAGCACGTGTTCCTGGCAGGGCGGGGATGTTCGCTCGCGACAGTGGGGAACGGCGGACTAATCCTGAAGGAGTCGGCGCACGTTCACGCCGAGGGGATGAGTGCGCCGGCGTTCCGGCACGGCCCGATCGACATGCTGCGCGACGACGTGTTCGTGCTCGTGTTCACCGGCGAACCAGCCACCGCACCACTGAACGTGCGGCTTTTCGACGATATTCGAAATGCCGGCGGCCGGACAGCGCTGATCAGCGAGACCACTGCCGGAGCGTTTCGGTTGCCGGTGGGTCCGGCACGCCTGCGGCCGATCCTGGAGATGCTGCCGGTGCAGATGATGTCGCTCGCTCTCGCTCAGCTCAAAGACCACGAGCCCGGCGTCTTCCGACACACGTCGAAAGTGACGACGGTGGAATAGAGCGGCGGGGGCCCAAGGCCCGTCAGTTTTTCACTTCCGGGATCGCACTGGGGGCGCGGGAGACGCGGCCGGCCATCGCCTCATCGATCGCGATGTTATAGACGCCGAGGGTCTGCCCGGTGGACCGGTCCAGTTCGTTGCGTGCCTTGCTGTACGTGCTCAGTGCCGTCACTTCAGCCGATCGAGCCTGGGCGAGGTCGCGCTGCGCCTGAATTACAAAGAAGATTGTAGAGGCGCCCAGCGCGTATTTCTTTTCTTCGGCGTCGAGCGTCTGTTCCTGGAGCACCCGTGCCTTCATGGCCGCCTGGTAGCCCGCTCGCGCCTGCTGCACGGCGATCAGAGAGTTGGTCACGTCAACGCGCACCTGGTTTACGAGCTGCTGTTGCCGGATTTCCTGCTGGCGCAGCGAGAGCTGGTCGCGGATCATGTCCGCCTGGGCCGCCCGGTTGCGGAGCGGGATGTTGAGCTGGATACCGATTCCGTAGTCAGGGAAGTTGCGACGGAAGATTTGCGACAGCACCTTGCCGTAACCGCCGATGAAGTAAGGGTCGACGCTGTTCGGGTCGCGTGGCGTCACCGTGCCAGCGGGCTGGCCCGGGAACGGCGGAACCGGCAATGAGTTTATGGAGCCGGACAAGCCGTTGTTCTGTGCGTATCCGAACAAGTCGAGCGAAGGCCGCAACGCGCTCTTGGTGCCCTGCAAGCCGATCTTGGTGTTCTCCACCAGAAGGCGGGTCTGCGCGATCTCGGGACGGCTGTCGAGCGCCCGATTCACCAGGTCCTGAATCGGTTCGATGGCCTCGGAATCCGGCATGCGCATCTGGTCCGTCGGGACGATGCGGGCGTCGGCAACCACCGGGCTGGCCACCCCGGTCCGGCTCAAAGCATCTTTGATGATCGTTTCCTGCTGGAGGACGCGGGTCTCGGAAACGGTCAGCTCCTGCTGGCTGCGGGCGACCTCGGCTTCCGCTCGGACGATCTCGATCGGAGCCAGAGTGCCGATCTCGACCTGCTTCTTGTTGTCGTTGTACAGCTTCTCAGCCAACGCGAGCGCCTGCTGCTTTACTTTCACGTCTTCGTTGAAGCTGACGAGGTCCCAGTACAGCGCGACGACCGCCGACACAGTGGTGATGACCTGCTGCTTGAAGACGAGGTCCGAAACTCTCCGGTCGTTCCTGGCGATGCGGATGTTCCGGTTGTTGACGGCGGTGCCGAACCCTTGAAGGAGTCTCTGGGTGATGGTGAGATTTAGGCTGCCGCTGATGTAGGGGTTGAAGTCGCTGCGTCCGGAGTTGGTCTCCGCCGGGCTGTTGATCCAGTCGAACTCGAGATTCGTCCCGGTCAGGAAGCCTTGGCGGAAACTCATGTTGCCTGACTGATTCTTGATCACGAGCGAGTTTGTGCCGGTGGTGAAGGAGTTTGTTTGCGGGACAGTGCGGTGGGTCCAGCTATACTGCGTGGAAATCACCGGATCGAGATTCGGCAGCGCCGTGCCGGTGGTGGTGATGATTGCGGCGCCGGTCGACGTAGTACCTCCGCCTCCACCGGTGCCCCCGCCTCCACCGCCGCCCCCCGCTGTTCCGGTCGCCTGGGCGAGAGCGCTCGAGGGTCCGGATGTGATGCTGGTCGGGATACCGCGGAGCAAGCCGCCAGCCTGGGCCCGGAGAATGTCGGCGTCCGCGGCTCGCGGGCCATAGCGCGAAAGCGCGATGTCCAGGTTGTTTTCGAGCGCAAGGGCGATCGCATCCTGCAATGAGAGATAAATCCTTCCGGCACGGAGCAGGTTGTCGATCCGGCTGGAGTTGGCGAGGTTAATCGGCGCCTCTTCCCGGTATTTGTAGGCTCTGGTGAAGCCCCCGAAGAACCCACCCGATGCCTGGGATGAGTTGTTGAGCGAAGCTCCGGTCTGGCCGGAGAGCGGCGCCACCATCAAGAGAACACACAATATTGCCGTAACGCGTTTCATGCGGTTTTTTGACCTCGGTCGTGCTTTGGTTCGGCCTCAAAGTTGAATCGACGCAAACAGAAGTGCGCTTGTTCCTTGAATTTCCAATGCTATAGTAGCGTTCTGTGAACCTGCAAGCTGAAGAAGTTCTAAAGGTTTTCAACGAGACTGGCGCCTACCTGCGTGGCCACTTCCGGCTGACCAGCGGCCTTCACAGCCCCGAGTACCTCCAGTGCGCCCTCGTCCTTCAGCACCCCCGCCATGCGGAACGTCTCGGCCAGGCACTTGCAGACCGTCTTGGGGAGATTCTAGCCGGTGCACGGGTCGACGTGGTTGCTTCCCCGGCCATCGGCGGTCTGATCATCGGCCATGAGGCCGCCCGCGCCCTGGGAGCACGATTCATCTTTGCGGAGCGGGACGCCGAGAAGAAGATGGTTCTTCGGCGCGGTTTCACGGTCCAGCCGGGCGAGACCGCGGTGGTCGTTGAGGATGTCGTGACTACCGGCGGCAGCACGCGCGAAGTGGTGGAAACCCTCCAGGCAGCGGGCGCTCGGGTGCTGGCAGCCGGGTCGATCATCGACCGTAGCGGCGGACAGGCCGACGTCAGCGTCCCGCGCGTGGCGCTGGCTACTCTCCAAGTCGTGACCTGGCAGCCCGAGGCTTGCCCGCTTTGCCGGGATGGCTCGCCCGTCACCAAGCCGGGCTCGCGCCCGGTTTGACTTCGCCATGCGGCGCATCAGGGTCACCGTCGCTTACGACGGAACCGGCTACCACGGGTGGCAGGTTCAGCCGGGGTTGCCGACGATCCAGGGCGTCCTGGAGCGAGTGGCGGAGGAGATCGAGGGCAAGCCGATCAAAGTTCACGGCTCCGGCCGGACAGACGCCGGTGTTCACGCGCTTGGCCAGGTGGCGGCGTTCGACTTCGAGAACCCGATTCCCACCCCCAACCTGAGAAGGGCGATGAACCGGCTGCTGCCGCCGGAGATTCGCGTGCTGGATGCCGAGGAAGCGCCGGCGGACTTTCACCCGAGACACCGGGCAGTGGCCAAGACCTACGAATACCGGATCTTCCGCGGCGAGATCTGCCCGCCGTTCGACCGCCGTTACGCGCATCACTACCCTTACCCGATGGCGGTCGACCTGTTCGTCGAAGCGGCGCCGCTGTTTGAGGGCGAACACGATTTCTCCGCGTTCGCCGCCGCCGACGAGAAGGACGCGCTCGGCGCCTCGAAGGTGCGGACGATCTTTTCGTCCAGCGCGGAGATCGTTGGTGAGTGGATGTTCTACCGCGTCCGCGGCAGCGGGTTTCTGAAGCACATGGTGCGGAACATCGTGGGGGTACTGCTCGAGGCAGGGAAGGGTAACCTCGGCGAAGACGAGATCCGTGGGTACTTTGTGCCCGGCTATCCGGGCAAAGCCGGCCCGACTGTGCCGGCCTGCGGGCTTTTTCTAGTGTCGGTGGAGTATTGAGCGGAGGTCAGGGGAACAGGCAGCTCTGCCCGCTCGCAAACAGCGCTTAGAGCAGAGTAGGCCTGTCCCCCTCGGGTGACGTTGAAGCCGAAAGTAACGCCCACAGCGTCGCCGCGCAGATGAGCGGCAGGATGCCGAAGCCGATGAAGACCGGTGTGTAGGAAAAGTGATCCACCGCCCAGCCGGTCAGCAGTGTGAACAGCATTCCTCCGAAGCCCGATCCCATGCTGGCAAGTCCATACACCGAAGCCACTGCATTCTTCGGGAAGACATCGGCGGGCATCGCAAGCATACTGGCGGACGCGCCGGTGTAACCGAGCATCGCGAGCGAAACGAGACCCATCGCCACGCGCATATTCGTCACCAGGACGGCGGGGATGGCGGAGGTCACCAGCAGCGCGAAGATGGTCACCGCAGTGCGGCGGGCGTTCATCACGGGGAGTCCGAGGCCGATCAGCCAGCCGGAAAGCCAGCCGCCGATGAGATTGCCGAGCCCGGCGACTGCGAACGGAATCCAGGCATAGCGCCCGATCGACGCCATGTCGAAGCCGCGGGCCGTCTTCAGGTATTCCGGAAACCAGAAGATGTAGAAATACCAGACCGGGTCGATGAAGACCTTCGAAAGCGTGAAGCTCCACACAAAACGCGTTCGGAACAGGTCTAACAGGCTGAAGCTTGTTCCACTCGCAGCGGCACGGCTTTCCGGCTGTGTCAAGCCGGGGGACCGGTAAACGGGCCACCACGCGGCGAGCCATAGAAATCCCAAAACCGCCACGGCGAGGAACGATGTCCGCCAGCCGAACTGGAGGATCAGCCAGGCTACAAGGGGCGGGGCAAGGATCGCTCCCACCGCCGAGCCGCTGTTGAAAATGCCCGAGGCCAGCGCCCGCTCGCGTTCCGGGAACCACTCGGCCACCACCTTCACCGCCGCGGGCCAGTTTCCTGCCTCCCCCATCCCGAGGAGGAACCGGAAGGCGCCGAGACTCCAGGCGCCGGTGGCCAGGGTATGCAGCGCCGCAGCGGCGGACCACCAAGCCATGCAGATCGCATACCCTACACGCGTGCCGAGGCGGTCGAGCAACGCTCCCGAGACACCGTTGAGGATCGTATAGGCAAGCAGGAAGGCGAACACGACTCGCGAATAATCCCCGGCACTCATCGCGAACTCCTCGCGGAGGACGGGGGCGGCGACCGACAGTGTCTGGCGGTCGAGGTAATTGATTACTGTCGCCAGAAAGGCGAACGAGATCATCAACCAGCGCAGGCGCGGCATGATCGGGCGGACATTACGAGGCTGCGCCGTGGATGGCTTCGTTCACGAGTTGGCAGTTTTCGCGGACCTGGTCTTTGTGCTTGGGGAACATGCCGATCACGACGGCGTCGTCCGGCTTGGCGTACTGGAAGGCGAGCCGCAGGGCGGAGAGCATGCGCTCTCGAGTGTCGCAATGCCGGGTGGCGCCGTAGACCTTGAAGATGAGGCACTGCCTGGAGGTCTGCCGGACGCGCTTCAGCATTTCCTCACGGTCGGGGTCCCAGAAAAGCTCGTCGTCCACGGGACGGCCGGCGAGGCGGCTGACCTCCTCCTTCGTGCGGCTGATGTTATAGACGCAGGTCATGTAGAAATCGACGTCCCAGCCCTTGGATTCGACGTAGTCGATCACCTGCGGGATGTGGGTGCCCAGGCCGACGCGGGTTCCAGTGTCGCGGATGCGCTTGAGGTTGTCGCGCGCGTCGTCGATTTTGCCGGCGGCCCAGAGGCGGTCCGTCAGCGACCCATGGTGGTAGATGCCGATGGGAGCCTCGCCCGCCATCTCGCGGAGGTTACGGTCGAAGACGATCTCGGTGGCGGTCTGGCCGATCCATTGGATCGTGCCTCCCTCCTGGCGGTACTCGTGGAGCATTCGGATGATGTGCTTGTCGCCGCGGGACTGCCACGAGTTGATGCCGGCGTTCTCGCAGTCGCGGAGCATGCGCTTGATGTTGGCGGAGGTGAAGTAGTCGACCATCTCGCGGCTCAACTGGTTGTTGAGGTGGGAGGTTCCGCTGACAGGGTTGCCGCCGACGATGAGCCGGGAGACGCGGTGCTTGCCGAAGGGAACCGTCGGCACTCCGGGCGACTTCGCCGCCGCGGCGGCCGCCGTGCCGCCGAGCGCAGTCAGCAACGCCTCACGCCTGCTCAGATCCATGACTCACCTCCGGCTATGGCGATCATAGCAGAAGACGGTCCGAATCTCCGGGAGGGAGTGGAAACGGCAACAGAAAGACCGCCTTGGAACTTGTTGGCTCCAAGGCGGTCTGAGCTGCTGGAACAGAAGACGCTCCTACGGAGCGCAACTTGTCTTCTTGAGGTTGGTGTTTGCCCAGGCGCTGACCTGGCAGCCTGCGTTCACACTGCTCGTAACGCCACTCTTGAACGACTCGTTAAGGTTCTGAAGCAGTTGGTCAAGCGTGGCATAAGTGTAACCTGACGGGGGAGATGCAAGAGCCCCGCCCATCACTTGAGCGGCGGTCGTCAGAATCTCGGAGATCTTCTTGCCCTTGAGATCGTCACTCCCCGAGGGGCAGTAGTACAGGTCCCCGAACGGCAGGCTGGCCGGGTGGGTGAGAAGATTGTTTGCGCTGGCGTCCACGTTCAACTTCAGAGCCACCACCTCGCCGCCCAGTTTGCCTGCCGATGTCGTCTGACTACCTGAGTTGGTAATCGTGTAGTTGCTCGTTAGTTTCCCGGATGTGCCGGTCTGCGGCAAGAAGTTCTGAATCTTGCCCGCGCCGTCCGCCGCCAGAGAGTAGGTGCTGCCAACTTGAAAGTAGTTCGACGCCGGATAGAGCGTGGAGAAGTTGTCGGTCAATAGTTTCCCCGCAGTT
>DATIFQ010000188.1:0-19773 GCA_035455185.1 Bryobacteraceae bacterium
CTCTAGCGTGTCGCTGATCTGCTCAGCTTTTCTGCCCGCCGTCGCAACCCTCGATGCCGCTATAAGTGCCCGTTGAGCTTCCTCCGAAAATTGTCCTCGGCCATGGCGCGGGTAAACTCCGGCATCTCCGAGTAGTGCTCAACGTCTTTCTCGTAGAGGCTTTCCCACGCGGCTCCCGCGGCCCGTAGCAATGCGAGCATCCGGTTAGGGTCCGCGCTTGAGCCGGAACACCCTGCTGTGGGCCTTCTGGATTTTGGATATTCTCATGTTTGACAAAGGTGTCCTTGGGCCTTCGGACCCTGGGACCGGTTCAGGGGGTCATGCGCAGTCCCGATGCTGGTCCTTTAGGGGAGACCGTCTTCGACGCCAGCGTTCTTGCGATTGTGGCAGCGCTCTTGGTGAACAAAGCCGGCGGCGGGTGGGTCGATTTGCTCGTGACGCCTGCAACCTACTTCTTGAGAGCTTTAGCTGCCATACGTTTACCTCACAGTGCATTTGCCTCTCGCAATGCCGAGGCAGCTATCCCTTTCGCGCGGCCCGCGTACGAGCCGCCTTGCGTGCGGCCTTCTGCAGCCCAGCCTTTCCTTTAGTCCTGACAGCTTGCTGCGCAGCGCGGCGCCGGTCGGCCGCCCCTCGCTTGCGGGCGCTCCTGTGGGCCTGCCTGGAGAGAGCTGTTCGACTCACGGATTGCTGGCCTTCCTCCTTAAGAGCCGCCAAGACCGCCTTGGATCGCTTGGGCGAGGTCTGCCGCGTGCCGGACGCTTGGCCCTTGGCGTAGTCTCGCTTGGCCTGAGCCCGCGTCTCCGCGGATGTTCGTTCCTCCGGCGGCGGGGGCAGCTTTACCCCAGCTCTTCTGGCTTTCGATAACCCGATTGCGATGGCCTGCTTGGCAGAACGTGCTCCGTGCTTGCCTTCCCGAACGTGCTTGATTTCCTCATGAACGAATTCTCCGGCTTGCGTGGAGGGAGATTTGCCTTCAAGGGCCCTCTTCCGAGCCCGCTCTCGTGTGGCTTTTTCAGGCATACGGGCCTCCTCACGCGTGTCTGCGCAATTTTGGTTCCGTAACGACGTATACGGCACTTAAGTCAGCCTTCCGCACCTCTTAGCGGGTCAAAATGTCGAGAAGCGCAGTAAGAATTTCGGAGTTGATGAAGGGCGAAGCTCGCGAACGGTGAGGGATTCGCGGCGCTTCTCAAGTGTGTCTAGCGCCGGGCCCGGTCGAGCGCCCGTTTGACGGCCGGCGTCGGGTTCGTGATCTCCGCGGCGGACCGGATTGTGATCGTCGGCAGCGCCCCGTTCGCTTCATGAACCTGGGCACGGAGTTCCTCATCGGCATTGCGGCCGCTGAGGCCGGAGTATCCGAACGACCGGCACAGCTTCCCGAACAGAAAGCTGTTGAGCGGACAGCCGCCCGTCCGTTCGAGCCAATCCGTCGCCCCCCTCGGGTTTCTGAACAGGTGCACCTGCGCGAAGGAAAGCCCCTGGAAGAAGGTCTCGTTCAGTCCCTCCGCACCGACCGAGAGACCGAGGCCGGCAATCTCGTGGATCAGCCGGTTCACGCCCTCAGTCGAAGTCATATTCTCAACGAGGCAGTTGTGGAGGTTGAATGTGTTGAGGGCGACATCGACGAACACGTCCCTGAGCGCGTATTGTCTGGCCGCCTCCTGTATTCTCGAGGACAGTATGGAGCGCCACGTGGTCAATCCCGGGTGAATCTTGACCATGACCTTCTCGCGGCGGTGATTCAGGCGGCTGGCGTTGGATTCGGGCACGCCGATGGCCCGGTTATTGACCCAACTCCAGCCGTAGAGCTTCTTCGTTTCGATGTCGCGGTATTGGAAGTCCCTGACCTGTGCGTAGACCGGGTGGTTGGGGTCGGTCTCCACGACATTGAAGTGCGGCATCACGTGAAAGCCCATCTCGTGAGCACGAGCCAGGAACGCCACTGCACTCTCGCTGGCAACGTAGGTGGGGTAGTTCTCGTCGTAGCCGTCGGTCCTCCAACTGGAGAAGTGAATGAGAACTTTCTTGGGGTCCACCTGCTTCGCAAGGTTCTCGAGGATGGCGATGTCTCCCGGACACCATGAAATCGCCATCGCGAGCGCATGGAGCCACGGCTCGCGGCGCTGTTCTTCCCTGGCGAGCGAAAACGCCTCCCAGAGCCAGCTCCGGTAGCGCTCCGCCGGGACCTTCCAGTCGCCTTGATGGACGTTGATCCTCCAGGCGAGTCCCCCGGCCGCGAGATTGGCGTCGATCGGTCCGTACGCCTCGGTGTCGAGTCCGATCATGTAAGGATCGTCGTCACTGCCGACGTGAAGCGCCTTGTAGCGATAGCGGTCGTCTTGCGTGTGAAAGGAAAAGCCACCGGACGAGGACTGGAGAATGGCCAGCCCCGCCTCCCAGCGATGAGGCCAGTCCCAGTGGGAGGAGCGGATCAGGGAATCGTCCAGGTTGAGCGACACGCCTTGAAAGAACGGCGCAACCAGCTTCAGGTCCCGGCGCAGTCCCTTCAGACGCCATCGGCAGGCGCGGACGCCTGGCCGGGAGGAGAAGGCGGAAGGCTCGACGACGAGATCGCCCGAGGCGGGGTCCACGGAGATCGTGATGACACCGTCGCCGTCCCAGTTCTGAAAGATCACTTCAGCCCGATGGTCCGAGATCTTTCGCGTTTCCACTTTGCCGAACTTCTGTTCCCCCACATCCACCGTCTCGCCCCGCCCGTACACAAGCTGGAGAGCGTCGAACTTACCGGTGTCGAAGCCCGTGATGCACTCCTCGGAGGAAGCCTTGCTCTTGAGCGAGGTGATGAATCCCTTTTCGAGTTTTGCCAGCAACGTGGGTGTTTCGGCGTGAATGACTCCGTCACTGGTGACGCTGAGTTGTGTCTTGCCTTCCAGCCTGTGCGACAGACTGGACGAGACGAAGGCGGGGGTAGGCTGGGCAAGCGCTGCGGAGACGACGCCAGCGGCGCGGACGAAACTACGGCGGGAGAACTCGCGATCGGATTCCATGGCCACTCAGAATATCAGGACTTTGGTTACAGCGGCCCACGCCCGACCGCTCTTCCTTCGTTCAGGATCTCCAGAAGAAGCTTGAGGTAGTAGTAGTCTCCGAGGATCATGGACTCGTCGACGCCGAGTCCGGCAGGCTTGTGAAGAGTCGCGTGGACAAGCATTCTTCCTTCCGAAACCGCGTCACCTGTGGCCATATAGCGGTTGGTCAGTGAATCGACCGTCCGGATCGCGATGGCACGGTATTGCCCGGCCCGCACCGGATTCTGCACCAATTTGGACAGCTTCCAAAACCCTCCGGCAGCCATCGCCGCGGCGGAACTATCCCGCGGCTCGCGCGGAATCCCCGGGGCGTTGAAGTCCCAGTAAGGAACGCAGTCCTCCGGGACGTTCTTCTCCCACTACGCTGCGAGCCGCTCGGCTGCTTCGAGCCAACGCCTCTTGCCGGTGAAGCGGTACGCGTCGGCAAGGGCATAGATGCCGAACGCCTGACCGCGCGACCAGCAAGATTGAGGAGAGAGTCCTTGCTTGTGCCGGCCTGCGACTTTCTTTCCGGTCCGTGTGTCGAGCTGGACGACTTGAATTGAACTGCCGTCTGGACGGATGGCGGCGTCGACGGTCACGCCCGCGTGGTTATCCGCGATCTCCGAATACTTTCCGTCGCCAGTCTCCCGCGCCGCCCAATAAAGAAGATCGAGATCGATGAGGCAGTCGATAATGACGAACTCCTGCTGTTTGGTGTTTCCGATAGTGCCCCACGAGCGAATGTATTTTCCGTCCGGCATGTAGCGGGCCGCCAGGGACCGGGCCGCGTCCAGCGCAATCCGGCGGTACGCTGTGTCTCCGGTAAGGCGGTACCCGGCAACAAATGTCGGCATGAACGACAGGCCGAAGTTGAGATCTCGTTTATCGTGCCGGAACTCGCCGATTGGGTTCGTCCAGCGCTGCGCGCGTTCGAGCCATACGGGGTCCTTCGTCTGCCCATACATGAGCCAGAGCATCCCGGCAAAGTACCCGGCCGTCCAGTTGGACGGTTCCCGCAATTTCCACTTCCCGTTAACGGTGTGGTCAGGATACTCCGAGCCCGCGATGGCGCACAGCCGCCCAAGCCGGGTTTCCACAGTGGACAAGGCTTCCCGATAATCAGCCCCGCTCGCCTGCGGCACGGCGAGGAGAGTCGCAATGGCTGCGACGGCGAGGGTGCCGGTGCTCTCGCACAATGAGAACGGCCGCGAAAGTATAGACACGTGGAATACCGCCATCATTCCCATGAACCAGGATTTCTGTCTTGGAGTGCTGACCACGGTGGATTATACATCCGACTCCCGTCTTGTTTCGGCTTTTCTTGCCGAAATTGCCGTCCGGAGGAAGGCCGTCTGGTGTATGCTCTGAATAGATTCGGAAGCCGGGGTGGCGATGCCGGCTGACGCGGGGTGACAAGTCCAATGGACTATCTATTGGAAATGGTGCAAAAGCCGTTCGCCGAACTTCGGGGGGAACAACAGATTGCAGCAGTCCTGATTGTTCTCCTCTGTGTCTTCATCGCTTTCAGTGCAGTTTTCCAGGCAGTGCGGGGAATGAAGGGCCGCCGGCGCTATTGGCGGCACCGGCAAACCGGCCCGATCGACGTGTCCTGGCGGAGCAGCTTGGGTTCACCACGCCGGGAGCAGGGACGCTGTGTGGACATGTCGGCAGGAGGCCTCAGAATGGAATTGCAGGACCCGATCTTGGTCGGTACACCCGTCTCCTTCCATCTACTTCAGACCAAACGGGCAGGAACGGCCTTCGTGCGCCACTGCACGCCCGACGGCTCGAAGTTCTATATCGGGGTCGAGTTTGCGGGCTCGCGGTGATCCAATCTCACTGAGAAAGCTGAAGGGGCGGGGATTCCATGCACTCTCGAAGCCTGAAGATCACGTTCAAACCCTCACTTCGCGCAAGAGCGCCGCGCGTTTCAAGCGCCATCTATCCGGCTGTTCGCGATCCTCTCACTGCTGGCACCAAGGACTGGAAAGCCCGCCCCTCATTCCTGTAAGGCTCGATAGCGACCTCCAATCGTAAAGGCGCATCTTTCAACGCCGTCTTCAGAACCCGCTACCGCTGGGTTCCAAGTTTATCCTACTCCAGTTCCGCCGCCTGTCAATAGTACGTTTTGTCCATCTATGGCAGGAATCTGGGTTTCGGCCGCCGCCGGCAGGATCGAAATTGTTACACGGCGCCGGTTTGTCTCCCCGGTTTGGGGGTGAGACACTGTTGCTTGTCGCTCGATGTACGCGCGGGCGAGAGGAGACTCCTGCATGAAAAAGGCGCTTCTGTTTGCCGGCGCAGCAGTGATCACCCTGCTCGCCGTTGCCGCCGTGTATGTCTCCCGGCTCAATGTCGACAGGTTCCGGCCCCAGATCCAGGCTGAACTCCAGCGACAACTGGGCCGGCAGGTTGCACTGGGCGCCATGGGCGTTCGGATTTTTCCCCTCTCCATCCGGATCAATGACGTAACCGTCGCAGAGGATCCCTCCTTTCGGACGGACCGGCCGTTTGCTTCCGCCAGGGAGGTAAGCGTGGCTGTAAGCCTATTTCCGCTGCTGCGGAAGGAAGTCCACGTCCAGTCTTTCGTGCTTCGAGACCCGGTGATCGAACTCGTTCAGAACCGATCCGGGAAATGGAACTTCTCCAGCCTTGGCGCCGGCGGCGGAGGCGAGGGCGGCGGACTATCCGTCGCGGAGCTCCGTATCGAAAACGGAAGGATTTCGGTGAGCGAGCTCGCGGATAGAAAGCCCGCCTCGGTGTACGACCACATCGGCATCAGGTTGGCCGACTTCGGGCCGGGCAAGGTCTTTCGCCTCAATGCGTCTGCCCAACTTCCAGGGGCGGGCAAGGACGTACTCATCCTCGAAGCACGCGGTGATCCTGCGCATGCACAAGGGGCACTGCTGGCCGGACAAGTCCAGATTCAGCAGGCGCCGATAAGCGCCCTGCGCAGCTTCCTACACACCGGGGCCACAAAGGCCGATGGCAGCCTCTCCACGGCGATGGACTTCGAGCTGCAGAACTCCGCGCTGAAAGCAAACGGTTGGGTCGAACTCGCGAATCTCCGCACCGGCGGAGCCGATCTGGGCCGCCCTATCCGGCTTGACTGCAAGATCAGCCACAACCTGGATACGGGAGTCCTTAAGGCCTCGGAGGTTACGGCTAGGATAGGCAACGCTCCTGTCGTGATTTCGGGAGAACTGGACACCCGGGCGTCCAGAATCGACGCGACGATCAGGACGGCTGGAGCCGGCCTGAAGGAGGTCCTTACCGCTGCCAGCGCATTCGGCATAAGCGGCATCAGCGGCACCGGGCAGCTCACTCTCGACGCTCGCATCCGCGGACCACTCGATCGCATCGCGGAGCTCGAGTGCACGGGCCGAGCGAGCATTCGGGACGCCACGCTAAGTGTACCGGCCCTGACGAAGCCACTCCAGGTGCGTTCTGCCGACCTCGATTTCGCTGGGAGATCCGCAGGTTTTGAAAACCTGTCCTGCTCCCTAGGAAGTTCCACTCTGCGGGGAAACGTGATGGTCCGGAATCCGGCTTCTCCGGAAGCGGAGTTCAACTTCGACATTGACCGGCTGGATCTCGCCGAGTTGCGGCAGTTGACGGCTACGAACCAGCCGAGTCGCAGCGAGGGCGGCCGATCCTCGGGCAGCTTTACGGCGAAAGGAAGCGTGCACGTCGGAACGATCGCTTACAACCAGATGGTCCTTAAAGACGTACGCTCCGAGTGCGTTCTGAGCCGAGGGATCCTGACACTGTCCCCGTTGACGGCCGAGTTGTTTGGCGGAAGGCAGAGCGGCAGTATTACCGTGAACCTGCAATCGCAGCCGCCGACCGTAGCGCTCAAGACGAACCTCGACGGCGTGGATGCCAATCAACTTCTTTCCACCACGACATCCCTGAAGAACATGCTTTATGGGTTACTCGCCGCCAAAGGGGACGCCGCCATGCAGTTGTCCTCCGGGGGCGACGCTGCGCGCACCTTGAACGGGAACTTGAATATTCAGCTCAGTAAGGGCAAGCTCGGTGGCATCAATCTGATGAACCAGATGGCGAGCCTCGGAAAATTCGTGGGGTTTGCCCGGAATAGTGAGCCGTTCACCGACATTGTTCAGCTCTCGGGCGACATCCAGGTCCGCAACGGAGTCGCCGACACAAACAATTTGCTCATCCAGACCGAAGGCGCCAGTGTCTCGTCCGCCGGAACCTTCAGCCTTGTCGATCAGTCGCTCAACCTCCGTCTCACGGCAGTTTTGGACCGCGACGCGAGCCAGAAAGCGGGAGGCTCGCGAGTCGGAGGATTTCTCACGACAGCTCTAGTCAATGGAAAGGGCGAGCTGGTCATTCCGGCGATTGTGACCGGGACGTTCGCAAATCCTCGATTCGCCCCGGACGCCGCGCGCATCGCCGAGATGAAACTCAAGAACCTGATGCCGTCCACTGCTAACCCGGGGTCGATGACATCGGGAATTGTGGGCATTCTCACTGGGAAGAGCGGCGGCGAGCGGCCGGCTCAAGGCACCACGACGAGCCAGCAGGAAAACGTTGAGCCGGCGCAGGCTCCGGGGGCGAAACCGCCCGAGGCGCCTCAGCGCAAAGGGGTGCTCGGCATTCTCGACTCCCTCCGCAAGAAGGCCTCGGAGCCAGCGAAAAAGAACCCCTGACGGGGTATCGGTCCGCTTATCGGCGGCTCGCTGGCGGAATCACGCTATTGAGCCGCGCATAAACCGCCATCTGGCCGTAATGGTCCCACGTGTGGCCGATCGCCGCTGAAACCATCGAAGCTCTCGGCACCTGGAAGTCGCCGTAGGCGGATTTCACCATTCCGGTGAGATTCTCGCTGGTTACACTGCTGACCGCTTTGCGGACGTACCCGAAAGCATCCTTCAGATACTTCACGGCGTCCTCTTTCGTCGCGAGTGATGCAGGACCGTTGTCGTTCGGGCCCGGTTCGCTTGGGTTGGCCTCTCCCAAGATGCTGGCGCCATACATGTACAACAACGCCGCGGTGTGCGTCACCTGCTGGTGGAACGTGCGCGCGTTCCGGAACGCGCCCGTGCCCGGGACAAACCCGTATTTCGCCGCGGGCATCTCCTCCGCGAGCGGGACGATCTCACGCTCAATCACCGAAATCTCCTGGTCGAAGATCTTAGCGATCGACGAGGTGGCCGGATCCGCGCCCAAGAGGGCGGCAGAGGTGACAGCGAACATCCACAGTACACGGCTTCTCACGAGAATCCTCCAGATTGCGGATTTCCTTGATTATCCAGAATCTCTACCCGGGTGTCTACGTCGATTGTATGGTGCAACATCATGAGAAATCAACAACTTAATCCCCACCTGCCGGAACGCAAATGCGGATGATTCCAACCCAGCGCTCTCGGCGGCCGGCTCTGCGGAAAAGAATTGTGCATTCCGGAAACGCGGAACTTCATCTACTCATCTAAATGACAGGTCTGGGTATGCCAAGCAAACCGATTTTCCGCCAGTTGTCCGTTCTCGCTCTCACTCTTCTGGTTTTTGGAGGCAATGTGACACCTGCAGACAAGGGATCGTTTCCCGAGCCCGCCGTTGACGTCAAGCCCGCTACCGGCAAGCAGACTGCCGTCCTCGCCGGCGGCTGCTTCTGGTGCATGGAAGCCGTGTTCGAACTGGTGGAAGGCGTTGACGACGTGATCTCAGGCTATTCTGGTGGCACTAAAGAGACGGCGAAGTACGACATCGTTTCCATGGGACGCACCGGCCACGCGGAAGCCATTCTCATCACCTACGATCCCAGCAAGACTTCCTACGGCCAACTGCTCAAGATCTACTTCAGCGTTGCCCACGACCCCACAACGCTCAACCGCCAGGGCCCCGATACCGGCCCCCAATACCGCAGCGCCATTTTCTATGCCAACGAGGAGCAGAAGCGCGTCGCCGAGGCATACATCAAGCAGCTCAACGATGCTCATGTCTTCCGCAACCCGATCGTGACGCAGCTCGTACCGCTCGACAAGTTCTACACGGCCGAGGCCTACCATCAGAACTACGCGGTGCAGAATCGTTCCAACCCCTACATCGTGAACGTTTCTGATCCAAAGGTCCAAAAGCTCAAGAAGATGTATCCCGGCTGCGTCCGCAAAAGGAAATAACCATGAACAGGAGAACTTTTCTGATGGGCCTGTCTTCTTCAGCCTTCTTGCTGGGGAAAGGAAAAACCGTGAAGATTGTTGAATTCTCTGACACCGGCGAGCGCAAAGGCTTGGTCGAAGTCGAGAAGATCGTCAAAACCGACGAAGAGTGGCGAAGGCAACTCTCACCCGCCGAATTCGAGGTCACCCGCAAGGGAGGCACCGAACGAGCCTTCACCGGCAAGCTGAACAAGAACTACGCGGAGGGCATCTACCGCTGCGTCTGCTGCGGCACAGCCCTGTTTCATTCGAAGACCAAGTTCGATTCCGGCACCGGCTGGCCCAGCTTCTTCGCCCCCATCGCCAAAGAGAATGTAGTCGAGAAGTTGGACGCTACCCTCGGCGTGACCCGAATCGAAAACCAATGCGCCCGCTGCGACGCCCACCTGGGCCATGTCTTCGACGACGGCCCCCGCCCGACGGGACGCCGCTACTGTATGAATTCCGTCGCCCTTACTTTCGTCAAGGCGCACTGATGAGATCTTTGGGAAGCACGGTACCGTGTGTTGACGAGGCTCTTACGCCATCGCCAGGATCGTGTCGAGTTCCGCTGAGAGCTTTTTCAGTTGGTCGGGATCATCGGGGTTGTAGCCGTACTCGGGGGAGATGAAGCCCCGGTAGTTGACCTGGACCAGCGCCGACATCACGGCCTTCCAGTCCACATCACCCTCCAGCAGTCCTCCCGGCGGACCCTGCGGACCCCGCAGTGTTGCCCTGCGGTTCTTTGCGTGCAGCCGCTTGATCCTCGGTCCCAGCGTCAGGATCCAGTCCTGTGGGAAGCCGTGCGTCAGGATGTTTCCGATGTCGAAGAAGAAACTCAACCATGGGCTGCGGAACTGATCGACAAAGGAACGCGCGTCGAGCGGGCTTACCAGAAAACGATTGCCCACGTTCTCCACTGCCATCACGACCTTGGCTTGCTCGGCGTAAGGGAGTGCCTTCCTGAGCTCGGCTGTAATGCGTTCATAGGTGACCTCATAGCCTTGGAAGAACTTGTTGCCGTATCCCACGTAACCGGGGACGAGCAGCAGGCCATCACAGTTCAGATACACGGCGAACTCAGTCGCTTTCCGGATTGCTTCGACACCCTTCGCACGGACTTCCGCATCCGGGTGATTCAGGGGATTCTCTCCGAGGGGAGAGACCCACAGCGCGGCGATCGCAACGCCTGCCTTTTTAGCCTGATCCCCGATCGCTTTCACCTGGTCGGCTGTGGCGGTTGGCACGAATTCGTCCAGCATCGGGACCTCGATCGCGTCGAAGCCGGCGTTCTTAGCCTGCCGGAAACATTCCTCGATCGGCATCTGCTTGGGAAAATTCACCCGACAGATGCTCTTGATAAAACGACCTCCGGAAGTCTGTGCGTGCGCGAGTCCGGCCAGCGCACCACTCGCCGCGGCGGCGAATTGTCTTCGGTTGATGACTGTCATAGAACACGCTCCTGGCTTACAGAAAATCGACGCCCAATTCCTTCCATGTCAGGATCTTCTTGCGATTGATCGCCTCGCGGCCGAGAATCGACGTCAACGCGCCGGAAGCTCCCACGATGATGTCAGCCGCCGGTTTCTTCCCGGTGCGGATGCACTCATAGAAGTCGGCGATGTGCCTGTCCCGGGGCGCCCTCTCCTCCGGCGGTGCTAACACCTGCGGCTCACCGCCTTCGTGCGGATAAAACATCGCCGTGTCCAGATCCACTGCGCCCTTTGTGCCATAGATAAACGTGTGCTGCCACGCGTAGGGCATCTTGGCGGGATGGAAGGCGACCTGCGTGAAAGCCAGTTTCACCCCGTTGGCGTATTCGTAGCTCAAGGTGTAGCCGTCCATGTTGGTCCGGCCGGGCGGATCGTTCACGTACATGATGTTCCCGCCGAAACCTGTCGCCCGCTCAGGATAGCTGTTGATCGCCCAGTTGCAGACGTCGAGGTTATGCACGGAGTTCTCGGTGATCAGGTCGCCGGAGCGATTGGGGAAGAAGAACCAGTCCGCTGAAGAGCCGTCGTGCGCGAGGTCGCTATCATTGTGGCGTTGCGCCTTGACGTAGATCACCTTGCCGGCCACACCCTCATGGATGCGGGAGATCGTGCCGCGCAGCCGCGGCTCCGAACGCCTCTGAAGTCCGGTTTGGAAGACCGTCTTCGAACTCCGGGCCACCTTCACCAGCTCGCGGATCGATTCCGCTGTAATACCGATCGGCTTCTCACAATAGACGTGCTTGCCCGCCTTTAGCGCCGCAATCGCCATCTCTACGTGGAGGTCGCACGGTGTAGCGATGAAAACCGCACCGATGTCCTTACGATCAATCAGCTTGCGCCAGTCCGAGAATGTCGTGGGCTGGTCGCGCGCGGCGATGGTGGCTGCCCGGTCCAGACGGTCCGGCTTGATGTCACAAACGGCAACGACCTTCGCGGTGGGTTCGTCCAACGTCAGTTCCAGGAGATGCGACCCTCGGTTCCCTGTGCCGATGAAGCCGGTACCGATCGCGCCGGAGTCAGCAGCGGACACGCTGGGCGCTGCCGCGGCCATGCTTCCGATTAGAAAGTGCCTACGATTCATTCAGGGATGATCCTTTCGGTGGGATTGTATAACATCCTCGGGCGCCACTCCGACTGGAAGCGCGGTTATCAGACGTTGTCGGGCTCCGGATGGACCCAGGGGCTGCGGTAGGGCCGTCGCAGTAGGCGGTTGGCTTCCGAGTCGCCCAAAACCGTATGGTTTACGGGGTCCCAGGCCAGCGTGCGCCCGAGTTGCATCGCGAGATTGGCGAGAATGCAACTCGTCGTCGAGATGTAGCCCTGTTCGATGTCGGCGACCGGCTTGCCGCGCGAGGCGATCGCCGACAGGAAGTCCTGCATGTGATGCCGGATGGCCGGAGCGACGTGGCGTTCCAGCCGTTCCTCGGTCTTGTCTTCCGGGTACTGCTCCAGTTCGTACGTGACGTCCCGGTGAATCGCCGGATCGTCCTTGCCCATGGGTGTGAAGTCGTAGCTCATCACGCTCGCCTTGAGCGTGCCCTTCTCGCCATAAAACGTCGCGCCCCACGGGTACTTGGGATCGGGAGGATGGCCCCAACTCCGGTGCTGCCACACCACCGACATGTCACCGTAATCAAACGTGGCCGTCTGCGTGTCGGAGATATTCGCTTTCGTATTCTTCTGTACCAGGATCCCTCCCGACGAAGAAATCCGTTTTGGCCAGCCGAGGCCCAGCATCCAGCGCACCATGTCAAACATGTGGATGCACATGTCCCCGACGATGCCGTTGCCGTACTCCATGAACGCGCGCCAGCGTCCGGGATGCACGAGTTCGTTGTAGGGGCGCATTGGGGCGGGACCGGTCCACATGTCGTAGTCCAGATACGCGGGCGGGTTTGTGTCCGGCGGATTGCCGGTGGCGCGCATGTGGTAGTAGCAATAGATCTCGACCAGCCCGATCTTACCCAGCTTGCCCTCGTTGATGATCCGGTCCCGGGCCTCGGCGAGGTGAGGCGTGCTACGCCGCTGCGTGCCGACCTGCACCACGCGCTTGTATTTCCGGGCGGCCGCCAGCATGGCGCGGCCCTCGACGATGTCAACACTGATCGGCTTCTGGACGTAGACGTCGGCGCCAGCCTGGACGGCAGCAATCATCGGCAAGGCGTGCCAGTGATCCGGCGTGGCGATAAGGACGATGTCCAGATCTTTTTCAGCCAGCATCCGGCGGTAGTCGGGGTACGTTCGTGGTCTCCTTTTCGATGCCTGCCGGGCGGCCACCCGGTCGGCGGCGTCGGCCAGCATCCTCGAGTCCACGTCGCAAAGGGACACCACCTCGACCGGCGCCACCTGAATGAGCCGGATCAGATCGCACTTTCCGTACCAGCCGGGACCGATCAATCCGACGCGTTTTGGCTTCTCGGCAGCGACGGCCCTGGCAAAACTGCCGGCAGCGGCAGTGTGAAGGAATTGGCGGCGATTCATCTTTGCACTCTCCTGGTTGGAACCGAACCTCTATGGGGCAGAAGGAAAAGTATAATTCCTTCCGGGCGCAGTAGGTGGCGCCTCGGGGGAAGCGTTACAATCGCCGCATGCCAACGAGACTGGTTTTGATGTGCGTGCTCTGCACGTTTGTGGTCTCCGCGCAGGCCTCCGCGGGGTGGCGAAAGGGCCAAGGCTACGGATGGGTGTACGGAAAACAGGACGAGGTCGGCGCACTCAACACCGTCACCGGTCCCGAGCATGTGCTTAAGGCTTTGCGCGCCGTGAAGACCGGCCGGGTTTTCGACCTCGGTGTGCCCCTCGATCGCCGGTCCTACAAATGGCCAGGGCACTCGCCGACCGAGGTCATGTCGTTTCGCAGCCCCGAAGGCCTCAAGCGCGGCAAGGATCTCGGCCCGTTCGCGGCCGACCCGAAAGGCCTGGGCTTCCACAGTTGCGCACTGTTCATCTCAGACAATGTAGGCACTCAGATCGACGGCCTCGGCCACATCACTACCGGCGCAGACAACCACTGGTACAACGGATTCCGCGAAGGCGACTACGGCACAGACTTCGGAATCCGCCGGGCGGACGCCGACTCTATCCCACCCGTCATCGCCCGCGGCATCCTCATCGACGTCGCCGGCTGGAAAGGCGTAGGCGCGCTGCCTTCGAACTTCGCGATCGGCTCCAGGGAGCTTCAAAGCGCGCTGGCGGCACAGGGGACGGACGTCGATCCCGGGGACGTTGTTCTGATTCGAACTGGCGTCCTGCGCTACTGGGGAGAAGCGGGGGAGAACCATGCGAAAGTCGCGGAACACGATTCGGCGGGACTGACGCTGGAGGGAGCCAAGTGGCTGGTCGAACAGAAAGGCGCCGTCATGATCGGCGCCGACACCAGCGGTCTTGAGGTGGGAGCTGACCCGGCTCTACCAGGCGCGAGTATTCCGGTGCATGTGTACCTGCTCGTCGAGCAGGGCGTGCACATCGGCGAGCTTCACTACCTCGAGGGACTCGCCCGCAACAAGGTCTACCGCTTTACGTACGTCGCGATGACCAACCGCGTGAAGGGTGCCGTGGCTGGTTTCGCCATGCGCCCCCTGGCGATCGAGTAGATCGCGAAGTCAGCCTGCAAGCAACTTGCGGATCGCCTTCTCCAGGGCGGCCATATCGGTCTCGCCAACGAACGACTTCACCAGTCGGCCGTTCCGGTCGTAGAGAAACAAGCCCGGTAGTGCTCCGCTCCACTTCGGGTCGACGGAGTTGATGAACTTCTCATCATCGTCGACCCGTTTCAGGTAACCCAGCGGGGCTTTGTGCTGTTTCAGTACTTCCAGCGCCTTGTTCGTCTCTTCCGGCTCGTCGCAGGAGACGGTGACTACGCTGAGGCCCTTACCGCGGTACTTTGCCTCGAGTTTCACCAGAAGCGGGAGTTCTTCCAGGCAGGGGGAACACCATGTCGCCCAGAAGTCCACCAGCAGCACTTTTCCCTTATGGGACGCAATAACCCTTTTGTAGGCCGCTTCGTCGAGCGGAGTGAGTTTCTGCTGCGCGGCGAGCGTGGCCGCCGCCGCAAATAGGATGACAGCCGTCAGAAGGGCGCGGCTCAAGACGCTTTCTTCACTCGCTTGATCGTGCAGCCGAAGGCCTTGGTCTCCGCACGTTCTACCGGCTTGCCCGCCAGGACGGAGTCAAGCGCCATTCGCAACCCTTGCGTCTTGATGTTGGCCGAATTCCGGGAGTCGTCGATGTAGCCGTGATACTGAATGGTCCCGTTCTTGTCCATCACGAAGATCTCGGGGGTCACCTGGGCGCCGAAGCGGTCCGCGACAACATTGTTTTCGTCTTTATAGACCTTAAACGAAAACTTGTGTTCAGCGGCGTGCTGTTCCACCTCCGCCGGCGGTTCGCTGCTGTTCGCGTTGACGGCGACGAACTTCACACCCTTGGGGGCGTAGTCGGCCACGACGGCGTTCATGCGCTCGTTGTAATCGTTCGAGATCGGGCATTGCGTGGCGATGAACATCAGGACGGTTACGTCACCCTTCAGTTGCGAGAACTGGACCTTGTTCCCCTTCAGGTCCGAGAGATTGAAATCACCGACCTTCGACCCGAGCTTGAATTCCTGGCCGAATAGGACGGCCCCGAAAGACGCTGTGAGCCCCAGCCACAACAGTCGTTTCATTGTGTTCCTCCAGTGAGAAGATCCCGGCCGGGCGGCCGGTGTTATTTTGATTCCAGCTTGAGATTGATAATAGCTTTCTTGCGCGAGTCGAACACGCTGAGCGTCTTGGCCTCGCTCGAGGCCCCCCCGCGATCCGCCTTTAGCTCATAGTCAATGTTGGTGCTGAGGCCGTGGAAATAATACGTGCCGTCCGATTGCGTGATGAAGGAGCGCACCTGAAGGGACTTGGTATTCTTCAGCTTCACAACGGCGCCCTCAACGGGACTGTCCTTCTGGTCCACTACGACACCCTGGACGGAGCGGACGTTCGGATCCTCGCGCTGCTTGCCCTTCTGCAACGCCAGTCCTGAGGCGGTGGCCCATAAGAGGATGACAACCGCAACGAAAATCGCTTTTGTCTTCATGTGGACCTCGATTATATTTAGATGCGCCGTGCTCCGGATAGTTACGGTTTATTTATTTTCAGGAGCGAGGCGAAAGAACACGTCAATCCGTTCCTCGCCGCCGATGGATACGGACTTCTCCTGAGCGCGAAACCCCGGTGCGCTTACGCTGACAGTATAACGCATGGGCTCGGCCGGCACGCGCACGACAAACTCGCCGCGGCTGTCGGAAACCACCTTTACTTTCTTGAACTTATGAGAGGATTTCGCTTGCGGGTCACGGCTGATTGCGACTTCCGCGCCCCGCAGAAGGAAGCCGGACTCCTGGAATACGGTCCCGGCGATCATTGCGACGGCGACCTGCCGTTTCTGGTCCTTCGCGGGCCGCCCGGCAGCCGCCGGCAGTGGCAGACAAAGCAAGATGCAGGCAACTGCGAGGATGGGATAGATCGGGGCCTCGGACCGCCTACCTCCAGCGGTCTTCCTCCTCGTCCTCATCAAGTTCCTCGTCTTCCTCCTCCTCATCGTCCTCGTCGATCGCCTCCAGTTCGAGGGGATCGACGCTCACGACCCGGAACTCCGCGGCGCACTCGTCGCAGGTGATCAGGTCTCCCTCGTCGAGCTCTTCTTCTTCCAGGTCGATCTGGCTATCGCATTCGGGGCAGGTTAGCATCGAGCATCCTCCAACAGCGCTGCACAACCTCTTTATACGAAACTCCCGGGAATTTGCCAACAGCTATTTCTTGGCCTGGCGGCGGCGGGTTGTGACCGGGACGATGCCTTTCAGCCGCAGGTAGAGGAACATCTGCGCACGGTGGACGAGTTCGTGCTCCTTCACGAATTGCAGGAGTTCCAGACGCGACACCTCTTGCCCGTCCATGCGGGTGACCATCCCGGAGAAGAACTCGGCCGGCTGCCGCACTAGTTGTACGCAGCGTTCTTCCACGCTTTTTCGAAGCTCCGACGCGAGACCGTCGGCGTCGTCCGGCGCCGGAGGGTAGTACTGTTTCAGCTTCTCGCGAAAGTCCGGCGTCGCGAAGCTCTCGACACCGTCGAGGAGCATGCCGGTCAATGCATGACCGGCCAACAGAATGTGCTGCGCAGCCTCGCGGAAGGTCATGACATCCGGCGAGGGCCGGAAATCGAATTCGCCGGGCGGGAAGTCCTCCACCGCCTGCGCTGTGTCCGCTCGGACCGTCTTCCACGAATCCAAAACTGTTTCGACCCTGATCATCGTTTTCATTTGTACCATGGCCTGCCGCCCCGAAATGTCCTGCAGGGCGTTGAACTGGATTCAGAAGTAGAAGGTGGGATAATCTCTTGTTCGGCCGTTTGCCATCCGGTCGCCCTTAAGGAAAGGAGCAGTCATGAGCATCGAAGTTGGCGTCAACATGGAATTTATCCGCCACGAGGACAAGCCGTTCGCCGCCGGCGTGGAGCGCGCGGCGCAGCTTGGCTACAAGTATGTCGAACCCATGGTCCACAACGGCCGCGAGTTGCTCAGCGAGGCGGGATACTTCCATTCGTTCTCGATGGACGACGACCCCGGTGAGATGAAGGACGTGCTTGACCGCTGTGGTGTCAAGACTTCCGGGCTGAGCGCCCACTGCCCGCTCATGCGTCCGGAGATCAGCGTGCCGTATCTTCAGAAGGCGATCCGCCTCGCGGCTGCCATCGGCTCGCCGGTAGTCAATACCGATGAAGGCATACGGCCCGAGTGGGTCACGCTTGAAGAGGCCTGGCACGTGATGAAGTACACGCTCACCGCCGCTCTGCGCGTCGCCGAGAGGTACGGTGTCTATATCGGCATCGAGCCGCACCAGAGCATCTCGAAAACGACCGACGGTCTGTTACGAATTGCTTCTCTGGTCGACTCGCCGATGCTTCGTGTCAACTACGACACCGGGAACGCCTTTCTCGGCGGCATGGACCCTTACGAGGGATTGAAGGCGGTCGGTAAGCGTCTGGTCCACGTCCACGCAAAAGACATCTCGTTCCAGCAGGCGGACTCGGAGCGTGGAAAAGTCACCGGCACTCCAGTCGGTTGCGCCTGTGGCGACGGCGTCATCGACTGGGCGAAGGTGATCGGAATTCTGAAGGAACAAGGTTTCCACGGCGTTCTTTCCGTGGAGTGCGGTACCGTCGAGCAGGCCGCCCGCAGCCTCGCCCACCTCAGTCCTCTGGTGTGAGGGGAGGGGGCAACGTTCGAGCGGCGGAACAGACCAGCAACAGCGGGGCGACGGACCGAGCTATATTCGGCCTAAAGGGGTGCAGCATGATTCGACCGAAGGCTCTCATGGCGGGAATCCTCATCACTGTCGCCGGATACGTCACGCCAACACCCGCGTGTGACACCTGGGTGGCGTTGAAGGACGCCACCGCCGACGGCTCCGTCATCCTGGTCAAGAACAGTGACCGGCCTACGATGGAGGCACAACCCCTGGTCCAGATTCCACGTGCTAAGCACCCGGCGGGCTCCAAAGTGAAATGCACGTACATCGAGATCCCGCAGGTGAGCGAGACCAACGAGATTCTCCTCTCGAAGATCTGGTGGGCATTCGGCGGTGAGCACGGGATGAACGAACACGGCGTCGCCATCGGCAATGAGGCGGTATGGTCGAAGGAACCCTACCAGTGGAACGACGGGCTCCTCGGAATGGATCTGCTTCGGCTCGGTCTCGAGCGGGGCAAGACCGCGTACGAGGCGATGCACGTGATGACGGCTCTGCTCGAGAAATACGGCCAGTCTGGTGACGCCGAGCATCCTGGCGAATGGGGCAAGGCCAACTACCACAACTCGTTCATCATCGCGGACCCGAACGAGGCCTGGGTACTGGAGACCGCCGGCCGCTTCTGGGCCGCTAAACGGCTGACGAGCGGCTTCTTCTCAATCTCTAACATCTACTCGATTGAAAACGACTGGGACGAGGCCTCGCCCGATCTGGTCGATCATGCCCGGAAGAAAGGCTGGACGAAGTCCGCGGCGGATTTCAATTTCGCACGGGATTACGGCGACTACTGGACCACCGAGTCGAAGAACCCAGGCGACATGCAGATCCGGCGCAACTCGACACTGGCGTGCCTGAAGCGGGACTACTCGAGGATCACGCCGGCGTCGATGATGACAATCAACCGCCAGCACCACGAAGGGACGATCGCCGCGCCGCGCTGGGGCGCTGCCGAGACCTTCTGGGCGACGCCCTGCATGCACGACAACTCGCGACGTCCTTACCACAGCGCGGCGTCGATGGCCGCCCATCTCCGTTCCGGGATGCCGCCGCTGCTGCGCCAGGTCTACTGGGCGAGTTTCTCCAATCCGTGCTGCAACGTGTTCAAGCCTTTCTACTTTCACGGCGTAAAGATCCCGGAGAATTACGGAAAGGGAACTAGCACGTACTCGGCCGATTCGCCCTGGTGGTGGGCAAACCGTCTGAAGTTGCTCTGCGACCTGAACTACAGGGGCGTGAACCCTGCCGTGCGCGCGGTGTTTGACGAGACGGAGCAGTGGCAGATGAGTCGCCGTCAGGCGGTGGAAGCACAGGCCTTGCGCCTCTCGGAGGCCGGCAAGCACGCCGACGCCGTGAAGGTGCTCCAGGCCTTCGTGGACGAAAACTGCTCCCGCATCGAGCGCGAGTACGGTATGCTCCAGCGCGTCGCCGAGGACATGCTGAAGACCCTCGGCGTCAAATACCTCTTCGTCGACTACGTCAGAGATTGGACGTCGAAGAAAGGCGTTCCGCTTCCGCTCGACTGAACGCTGTAGTAGACGGCGCCAGCCGTGGGATAATCGCGTTCATCATGCGCCTGACGATTGTCTTCGCACTCCTCGCTGTTCCGCTGCTCGCCCAGGTGGCTCCGCCAAACGAAATGGGTGTTTCGATGGGGCACTTCCACATCATCACGCCGAACCCGGACGCCCAGAAGAAAGTCTGGGTGGACGTGCTCGGCGGCAAGCTTCTGAAGGTAGGTCCGCTCGACTTCGCGATGTTTCCCGGCGTCCTGATGGGTTTCCGCAAGGGTGAAGCGGAAGGCGGT
>DATIFQ010000189.1:0-5653 GCA_035455185.1 Bryobacteraceae bacterium
AGTCCTCGCGGTGCTCCAGTAACGCCGAGCGGACAGCGAGAAGCAAACCTCACGATCGGCGACACGCTGATCACAACCGCCCCGGTTCTGAAGCCGATTCTCGCGGACCACCGGGCATGGATCGCCAGCAAGAACCTAGAAAACTACACGCAGCAGGTCAAGATGGCGATACTCGACACGGGCTTCGATACCGCCTCCGACGACGGTGTTCCCGCCTCCTTTCATCCCGACTTCCGGATGTCGGACGGCAGCGGCACGTTCGTTACTGTCAAACGGTATACGACCGGGCCAGGTCTCAACGCCGACTGCAGCGGGCATGGGACATTCGTAGCAGGAGTTCTGGCGGGCAACGCGGGCGTGCCGCTGATTTCTACGGAGACTCGTGACTGTCCCTACCCGTGTTCCGATGCTCCCTATCTGATGGGGGTGGGCGTGGTTCCAGAAATCCCTTTAGTCGTAGGGCGGGTCTTCAACTACCTCGCATCCAACCCTACACCCCGCGGATTCGTTAACCAAGACTTTACAACGATTTTCTCGGATCTCGCCAGTCAGGGTGTCGCGATCACCAGCAATTCGTGGAACCGTGCGAATGACACGGACTACGACGAAGATACCGAAAAACTCGACAAGCTCGTGCGCTCTGCAAGTGGTTCCAACAATGGCCCGCCAATGGCAATGTATTTCTCGGCGGGGAACCGCGATGATGCAACGAACGGAAATCAGTATGTGTCCTGGCCAGCGATCGCCAAGAACGTGATCACGGTTGGCGCGAGCGAGAACTTCAACCCGAGCAGTTATACAGACTATCCTCCCAGCAACGGGTACGCCAACGCCGACAACGGAAACGAGATCTGGATATACAGCCAGCAAGGTCCGACCCGCCCTGCGGGTGTCGACAATCGCATCAAGCCCGATCTCGTGGCGCCAGGCTCAGGGATGGAGTCTCCTGCGACGCGCAACGACGCCTTCGGTACGAACTCGTGCTGCATAGGCTCGTGCACGCTCCCGACGGAAACCGTACGCCCGGTGGGTGCCGTGATCGACTCGACGTCGGGTCAGGGACACCTCTGGAGCCGTGGCACCTCGTTTGCCACACCTGCTGCCGCCGGCGCGGGGGCCCTTCTCTACACGTGGTTCAGGAACAAGAACGTCACACCGAGACCGTCGCTTCTGAAAGCGGCGCAGATATCGCTGGCCCGTCCTTTAACGGGAACTGGCCAACTGCCGCCCGGTGACAAACAGGGGTGGGGAAAAGCGGACCTGACGAGGTTGCCGCGGTCTTCGCAGCCCAGCGACCCTTACGAATGGAACAACGAGGACACGGTCGTCAATCCTTTCATGACGGCCACGCTCCCGTCGCCGGGCGGCAGTTATCGGATCCTCGACGCTACCCAACCAGTCCGGATAACGGCGGTCTGGACTGATGCACCTGGAGATCCAGGAGCGGGTAGGGAACTGGTCAATGATCTGGATCTGACCGTCAGAATCCACGGCGCCGCGGGTTACTTTGCTCTCGGGAACAACTTTGCCGCATCTGGCAGGTCCACTATCTTCGTCACTGGCGTAAGCAGCGGAACGCCCGACACTCGGAACAACGTCGAGCAGGTCGTCTTCTTGGCGGCCGAAGCTGGTGACAGCATGCAGTTTCACGTCGAACTCTTCGGCAGAGAGATCATGAAGGACGGGATTGGCGTTTGGCCGCCAACGGGGCCTTTGCAGCAGGACTTCGCACTCTTCATCGAAAACGCGGTCGCCGTTCCAGCTGGGGCGGCCGTGTTCAACACAGTGGCGCCATGTCGAGTGCTTGACACTCGCGATCCAGACGGCCCGTACGGAGGTCCCGCTCTGACGGGTAACACGATACGCTCGTTTGCCCTGTGGAATCGATGTGGGATCTCGCCAACGGCGAAAGCGGTCTCTGTTAACCTCACTACGGTAATCCCGGACGCGGACGGATACATCACCGCCTTTCCGGGCGGCACGCCTCAGCCTAACGTGTCAACGATGAACTATCGGACCGGCCGCGTTAGAGCCAACAATGCCATCCTGTCCCTGGGGGTAACGGGACAAATCTCGGTCTTCGCGAGCGCCGGCACGACTCACTTCGTCCTCGATGTAAACGGCTACTTCGACTAGCCAGAGAAACCCTGCCCTCGGTGGCGCCGGCGTTCAGCCGATTCGCTTCAGAAGGAGTACTCCCGCCGACGCAAGCAGCATGGCAAGGAGCGCCAGGGCGGGGAAGGAGAGAGCGGGAATCGCACCAGGCTGCCCGTCGGCGCTCGAGAGATCCGGGCTCAACCGAGCCACGAAGGCATCGCTAAAGATGGCTCGGCGCGTCTCTTGCGCACCGCCAGCCGTCCCCGGAAAATCGAATGAGCTTGTGTAGCCACCAAGATAAACGTCTCTGGTGAGGGGGTGGATCACAGCTGCCCGAAAAGTATCCGTGCTACTTCCACCCAAATACGTGGCCTGGAGAAGCCTGGTAAGGCCGGGATCGAGCTTTGCTGCGAAGGCGTCGCCCGACGGACCGCCGAAGCCAGGCTGAGCGCCGCCCGCAGTGCCGGGGAAGTCCCTCGAAGATGTAAATCCGGCTACGAGGATGTCGCCGCTTCCGGGGAAGATCGACACGTCGATACCGCCGTCAGACTCGGTGCCGCCGAGGTAGGTCGCTTGCAGGAGAGCTGTGAGGGACGGGTTGAGCTTGGCGACAAAACCGTCGGAAAGCCCGCTGCGAATCGCCGGCTGCGCGCCGCCCGCGGTTCCAGGCAAATCTGATGATCCTGTGATGCCCGCCAAGAGAATCTCGCCGCTTGTCGGAAGAATCGCGAGGTCCTGAGCATCGTCTATGCCGCTTCCCCCGAAATAGGTCGCCTGAAGGAGCGTCGTGAGCGCAGTATTGAAGCGCGCCACGAACGAGTCGCGACCTCGTTGGATCTCCTGTGCGCCGCCCGAAGTTTGTGGGAAATCCGTAGACTCCGAAATCCCGGTCAGAAAGAGTTCACTACCTGAAGGATGGATCGCCACTGCGGTGGTGGCGTCGAGAGCGCTGCCGCCCACATAGGTGGCCTGAAGCAGCGCCGTAAGCGTTGGGTTAAACCGAGCGACGAAGCCGTCTGCATCACCACCCGCGTAAGCTGGCTGTGCACCACCCGCGGTGCCCGGCAGATTCGTTGAGGATGTCGTACCCGCCAGGAAAATCTCTCCGCTCGCAGAATGTACAGTGAGCGCGATGAGATTCTCAGTTTGATCGCCGCCAAAATAGGTCGCCTGGAGCAGAGCGGTGAGCGTGGGACTCAACCTCGCTACGAAGCCATCGTCCTCTCCTGCCAAAACCGACTGGGCTCCACCCCCGGTGCCGGGGAAATCTGTCGAGTTCGTCATGCCCGCCACCAGGACTTCGCCACTGCCCGGAGCGATGGCCAGAGAGTCGGCTTGTTGGAAACCGCTTCCTCCCACATATGTCGCCTGGATCAGCCGTGTGAGGCTGGAGTTCAACCGTGCGACGAAGGCGCCGCTCCCGGCCGGCTGCGCTCCCCCTGCCGTGCCCGGGAAGTCGTTGCCGGTACTACCCGCGACCAGAAGCTCTCCGCTCGCCGGATGCACGGCGATGTCGTGAACCGAGGCACCGCTTGCACCTCCCAGATACGTGGACTGCAGCAGCGGGTCGATCACCACCGGCAAAGCGAGATCGTGAGCGCCCAGGCTGAAGCCGTACTCCACGCCCTTAACGCGGTACGCGACCGCAACGGGCGCGCGCGCTTCGTCCTTCTCCTGATAGGCGACTGGGGCGCTGAATGTGACTTCGCCGAGTCCCGTTAGGGCGGAGAGAGTCCCGCTCTTGCCGATCTTGAGGTCTTGTGCCCCATCCACGCTCAGCCGGATCCGGTCGGCTGGAGTGCCGGGCAAGAGCACAAAAAACTTCTCTACCGAGCCTACGCGTGCGCGAACCGAGACCTCGATACCGGGCCATACGTCTCCAAGCTCGACCGAATCATGGGTCGCAAGCCCCGTCCGCCATTTCTTAGAATCGGTACCAAGGAAGAAGCTGACCTTCGCCGCTGCCTGCGCGCCAGCCCGCGGCCTCGGTGATCCATCCAGGAAGCTCTCCGTCAGGGCCCATCCGGGCCGGAGTTGCCGTTCGCGCGTCGCAGCCGAAAAATTCGCCTGTTTCTCTTTCGCTCCAGGAAAGGCATACACGATCTGTCCGGCGCGCGTCACGAAGACCGTGCCGCCGAGCATGGACGCCGAAAATGCCACCGCCGGGTCGGCCTGACCCGCATTGGCAACGAACGGAACTCGCAACCCCGCTATCGAGGCCTGCGGAAGGCGTTCGTCGGGCGGGACGCCTCCGGCCAGGCACAGACTCTCTGGCAGGAGCGCTACCGAGGCGATCAGAAGAACCCGCGGCGGTGATCGGCGCTTCGACGGAGGAGCCAAGCAACTCAGAACGGATATGTGCACGAATGCGCCAATCTAGCACGAAGATCAGGAAAGCACGGATACGCCCTTCTGTCGGACCGCCAGCCTCTCCGATGCAGGCCCGGACGGGCAACTCAACTAATGAACAACATGTTGAGAGAACACACTTAGCGCAGAACGCTCGCGAGGAACTCCTTCGCCACGTCCTCCGGACGGCGCTTTTCCTTATCGACCGCGGCGTTCAACTTTCGCATCGTCGCCGCGTCGATCTTCCCGGCAAACGACTCGAGAACTTCGCGCACCTCGGGCCTCTTCCACACGGCGTCGCGGACGACGAACGCCGCCTCGTAGGGCGGAAAGTAATGCCGGTCGTCTTCGAGCACGACGCCGCCGATCGCGTCGATGAGACCGTCGGTCGAGTTGCCCGCGACGAGGTCGACCTTCCCGCTCTCAAGCGCCGGATAGAGCAGACCGAGGTCCATCTGCACGGGGCGATCCCGGAAGTCGAGGCCGTAGGTTTTCGCGAGACCGGGAAATCCGTCCTCGCGTTCGAGAAACTCGTAGCCGAAACCGGGCCGGATCTCCGGGTGTGCGGCGAGGTCGGAGATCTTCCGGATGCCGAGCCGCCGCGCGTCGTCTCCTCGGACGACGAGCGCGAACGTGTTCTCGAACCCCAGAGGCGGAGACCAGACGAGCTTCCAGCGCCGATAGGCGTCGGCCACCCCGGCGCGGACGGCCGCGGGGTCGGAGACCGGCCGCCGTTTCAGGATCGCGGTGAATGCGGTGCCCGTGTACTCGGGATAGAGGTCGAGCTCTCCCGCCGTGATCGCCTGGTGGCAGACGAAGGTGCCCCCGAGGTTCAACCGCCGGTCGACCCGAATCCCGCGGGCTTCGAGTCCCTGCGCCGCGATCTCGCCCAGGATCACCTGCTCGGAAAAGTTCTTCGAGCCGATGCGGAGCGCGCGATCTCCGTCGCGGCGGCAACTGGCGAAGACCGCCAGGAAAGCGGCGAAGAGGACGATCCGCTTCATCGGCCGAGGCGTTTCTCCACGAAACCGAGACCAGCGTCCGCCGCGAGGGCGAGGAGCGCGGCTGGCAGCGCGCCGGCGAGGATCAGGCGATGGTCCACGATCGCGACGCCGCGGTAGATCAGGACGCCGAGCCCTCCGGCCCCGATCGCGGCGGCGATGGTCGCGAGCCCAATTGAGACGACCGTCGCAATGCGCACTCCGGC
>DATIFQ010000190.1:0-3330 GCA_035455185.1 Bryobacteraceae bacterium
CGAATCTGCCTTGCTGAAGGTAGCCGTATTGAAGCCACCAGAGCGAATGGTATCCCCGGTCCTCGGGAGGCAGGTTCTTTCGCTTCACGCGAGTCTCGGAGGCGGCCCATGAGTCTTCGTTCGACGCAACTACCTCACCCCACATTCCCATCGCCACGAAAATGTGGGAGGGCATGTGCAGCGCATGGGCGGCTTGCGGCGCGACTCTGGCATAAATACGGGCCGCCCTCAAGCCCAAGGGCGCGTGAATCGGATCGTCATACGAATGGATCAGGTAATGCAGTGCGCCGGGGTGCTCCGAATTCTTGAGAAACACCTCCTCAACAACGGTGGCGGCCTTCATGTAAACGCGGAAATCCCGGCCCCGATGGCAGGTACCCAACAGGGCAAGAGCATAGAAGGAGGCCGCATCCAGATCCTCTGGATATTTCTCATGGAGATTGCGCATCTCCTCGGCGTACGCAAAATCACGATCCTCCTTCTCGCCTTCGCCGAAGAGCACTTCCACAGCCTGAAGGTAAGCTTTTTCGCGATCCGTGGGAGTCTTCGCCTGCCTTTCTGCGCGAGTCGGAGCAAAACGCTTCAGAGCGGCTTGCGCTGAGTCGCGGTCCTGGAAGAACCAAAGCGGTTCATTGAAGGTCATGGCCTCTCCCCAATAGGCCATGGCGAAGCCGGGGGCGAGCTTCTGAGCCATCCGGAACTCTTCTCTGGCGTCGTCGTACTCGAAGCTGTGGAGAAACAGCATGCCGCGTACAAAGTGCGTCTGGGCCTGCGGAGGTCCCGAAGTCGGAAAGTCGATGCGCCCCAGTCCCGTGTTCTGGGCGCTTGAACTGCACGCCAGGGCGATGCACAGTAACAACAGAGGTAGGAACCGGCTTGCCAGATTCACACTCCTGCGATCACGATGATCCGCGGCCACTGAGAGTTGTCTTCCCGGTTGCTTGCTATTCTTGTGCGCCATTCGTCACGGGTCGGTTGAATCTCGTTCCTGGCATTGATGGCGCGAGACACGAGAGTATGCTTTCCAGTCCCTGCATCCGGCCACTCGCACGACCAAAGAAGCCAGCCGAACGGGCCGGACCGGAAATCGATCCTTGCATCCCGCCACGCTCCGTCGTCGACTCGTACTTCCACATTCTCGATTCTTGATTCTCCTCCCCAGGCTGCTCCTGCAATGCTGTGCAGGAAGCGGTTTCCAACCCGCCGGCGCGTCACCCGCGCGACCACCGACTTCAAGTTGTTTTTCGAGATGGAGGTGTCGAGCCAGATTGTGTCACCCGGCGACTCGACAGAGCGCAGGCTGTGGTAGTTCCTCGCCATATGGCGCCCCTCGTAGCGGCGGCCGATTACTTCAATCCTTGTGAGCCACTTCACGCTGGCCATTCCGTACCATCCGGGCATGATGAGCCGGAGCGGAAAGCCGTGTTCGGCCGGGAGAGGCGCGCCGTTCATTCTGAAAGCAAGCATCGGCCCCGGGGCGATTGCGTCCTGGATAAAGATGCTCCGGCCATGTGGTGAGACAAACTCTGCATTGCCGGCCTGCCACTTCTCTTCTTTTTCCGAGTCCGCGCCGAGGAACACGACCTCGCGGGCTTCAGCCTTCACTCCGCATTCGCGCAAGATCGAAGCGAGTGTCACGCCGGTCCACACCCCGTTGCTGACTAAGCCATTCATCAGTTGCGGGTGTCCGGAGTTGCCCGAGCACTCGATCGTCGCCGCTACGTCCTGCCTGTCGGGTCGCCGCTCCAGATCTGTCAGGGAGAACGCCTTTGGTCGCTCGACGAG
The DNA here is from genome assembly GCA_035455185.1 of Bryobacteraceae bacterium. Lineage (GTDB taxonomy): Bacteria > Acidobacteriota > Terriglobia > Bryobacterales > Bryobacteraceae > JAEHDI01. The sequence continues at coordinate 1,786 of DATIFQ010000190.1, forward strand.
CCCCCCGACTGGCAGCCTCCAACTCGCTGCGTCCACTTTCGGCGTTCCGGTTTGATGGAAGGCAAAAAATTCCTCATTGGGCGTCGCCCCGGAGCTCATCCGCCTTAAATCGAAACATTTGACTCGTGGGTCGCTCGCCTGGGCCTCTACGCGGAATTCCGAGGTGTAATCAGCGAACGGGACAAGGTATTCGTCCTCCTCGATGGCCCAGATTCGGCCGGCGGCAAGGCCGGCGGCGGTCATCGCGTTCAATAGACTCCGGCGGCTCATGAAACCGCACGACGCCGTATCATCGCGAGACATAACAGGTTTTCGCACGCCCCAGAATGAAGTAATAAAGCTATTATCGTATAATCTCGCCGGCCGGTTCGGTTTCGCGGGCTATTCCGAGCCTTCGCCGGAGCGTACTTCTCGTTCTAATCACCGACATACTGCTTCAGCCACTCGTGGAGTTCCTTCCAGAAGAAACGGCTGTTTTCGCCCTTCAAAATCCAGTGGTTCTCGTCCGGGAACACAATCAGACGACTGGGGATCTTCAGGCGCTTCAGCACGCTCCAGTTTTCAATCGTCTGGTTGATCGGTACACGGTAATCCTTCTCGCCAACCGTCAGCAGGATCGGCGTGCGGAAGTTCGCCGCAAATCGGATCGGGTTCTGCTCGCGCCACACCGGCCCCTGCTCCCATACCGGTCCGCCGTTGCCGCGTTCCCGATGATAGATCGTGTCACTTGTCCCCCATTGCGACTCGAGGTTGATCAGCCCCGCGTGGCTCACCAGGCACTTGTACCGCGTGGTCGTTGCTTGCAGCCAGTTTGCGAGATGCCCGCCGTAACTGGCGCCTGCCGCCGCCTGCCGCGTGGCGTCGATGAACGGAAACCGCCGGATCGCCTCGTCGGCCGCCTCGTTGATCTCATCGCCCGGACCCTTCAGCGGGTCGCCCTGAATCTCCTGCGCGAACTTCTCCCCGAATCCGGTTGAGCCGCTGTAGTTCGTCGTCAGCACAACGTAGCCGGGCTGCGCGAGCAGATGATAATTCCACCGCAAAATGAACTGGTCTTTCGACATGTTGTGCGGCCCGCCGTGCATGAAGACGAGCAGCGGGTACTTCTTGTTCTCATCGAACGCCGGCGGCAGCACGATCATGTTGTGGATCTGCTTTCCGCGTTTGCTGGTGAACCAGAAATGGCGCGCGGGCTGCCAGTCCACAGCGGCCGCGGTCTCGACGGTGAAGTCGCTCAGCAGCGTGTGCTGTGCCGCGCCCGGGTCGATCCGCACGATCTCCGGCGGATTCACCGCGCTCTGCCATGCCGCGAACAGAATCGTCTTCTCAGCCTTCTCCGGAACGGCCAGCCCGGAGTAGCAGCCGAGTTTCACGTCGAGCACCGGCTTCGCTTCACCGCCTGCCGCGGGGACGGCGAAGATTTTGTCGTGCCCGTGCTCCTCGGCGAGGACATAAACGGTCCGGCCGTCCGGCGAAACCTCGAAAGAGTCGGCGGAGCGGTCAAAACTCGCTGTGATCACGGCGAGTTTGCCCATCGCCGGCCAC
>DATIFQ010000191.1:0-16693 GCA_035455185.1 Bryobacteraceae bacterium
GGTGGGACAACCTGCGCGTGTATCGCGTCCTGAAGTGACGATTGCTACAGGCCGGGCTACTACTTCCCGATGTACCCCAAGCTCCAGTGCCGTTCGATCGCCTTCGGACTCAGAGTAGTCTGGCCCTTGGCGCCGGCGAACTTGCGCACCTGCGTCTGCGCTTCGATCCACTGGTCCATCTCGCCCTTCAGCCTCTGAAACACGTCAGGATGATGTGCCGCTACGTTCCTCGTCTCCGCGCGGTCCGTCCGGCGGAAGGAGGTGACCTGCCTCGTGTCAACTTGCTCTGTGCGGTGTTTGTGCTCACAAGACGCCCTTGATGCTGCGCCTGCCGGTTCCCGGTGTCAATCGGAATCGTCGACACTCATCGACGTGAGACCTTGTCACCGCGGGAGCGGGGTGGTAACCTTCGATGGACCAGTGGAGATTCCAATGGAGACGACCGAAGGTGCCGAGTGTCCTCTCTGTCTCGAACAGATGCAAATCGAGGAGCGGGATGGAAGGACGTGGCTGGTTTGCCCTAACGGTTGTCCGACGGAAACTGAGCTCCTCCTCCGAAAACCTCCTGAATCGGAATCAGAGAATGGTATCACCGAGTTTTGGTCGCGGGCGGGCAGATCGTCGGCGCGATAATGCGCCTGAAGTTCATCACCCTTCCGGGTGACCGGCGTTTGATTCAGAAACTGTCTATCCAGCAGCCCACGTTGTTCGAAGTAGACCTCTCCTCGGCGGTTTGCATTGAACACTGACTGCGGAAGTCGGCTCCATGAGGCTCGGATGGGATTATTCCGGACAACAGTTGAGCCAGAAATCTGCGAGTCGATCCGCAGCCGGCTCATGAAACCAGACTGCGAGCACATCTGCCAAAATCGAAGTCTGAGTTGATCGTTCTCCAACGAAGTGAATTGGGGGCTGACGAATTGCACGTTCGGAGCGAAGGGCGCTGACGCCGTGATGACAAAATTGGTGTGGACTCTGTGGATCGTAATGTTGGCTTTGGTGGTTTCGGGTGAAGTGCTGCCGGGGACATCGCCGCCTATGCGGTGGGTTAGTTCAACTGGAATCAGCGACAAAGTGCTCCACTACGGGGCATACACGCTACTGGCTGGGATACCGACTCTGGGGTTCCCCGGGGTGGTTGGCGTACTGTGTGCGATGGCAATGATTCCGCTCGGCGTTGTGCTTGAGTTTATCCAGAAGGCAGTGCCGGGCCGCGGTTTCGAACTGGGTGACATCACTGCCAACACGTTAGGGGTTTTCACGGGTGTCGCGGCGGGGTGGGCGGGACGGAAGGTTCGGTCCATCGTAGCGATGCGACTGCCGGAGGGCAGACACGGGCCGTAACGATGGTACGGTCGTTGCCAACAGGCTTCAAGGACGATTCCGGTGCAAACCAGGGGCGCGGATTCCAATCATCGGCGTCGAGATTCGTCTCGACGCCGCCGCTCGAAGAAAGATCTGCCCTCGGCACCAGTGTCTCTCGAGGCCGCGAACAGGCGTGCTTGCGCCACCAAAACACCAAGTCCGATCCTCACGGCCCTCCGTGAGCCGGGGATTGGAAGGCAGCCCGCCAGCACAGGTCACGTTCGTCAGTCGCCGGCCCTTCCGCGCAGAAACGTGCCCAGCGCCCGGCGGCGCTGAGGTCCAACACGGTCTCCAGGTAACGATCGTCACCGCCGGCAAACGCGCCAACGGCCCGGCGCACGTTGTCCATGTTGAAGAACTCCGGGGGTAGACAGGCGTGGCCTTCTTCCATGATGCGCAGTCCTTCCGGGGATCGGAACAGCGGCGCCAGGAGGGGCCAGGATCCCTCCTCTGCTTCTGGTTCGGGGGATGCCAGGAGCCGGGAGTACCGCATCCGATCTCGCCACTCCCGCAAGACGTGCAGGCCGGGCAGATTGCGGATCAAGCCGCCCCAGTCTCTGCGAGCGGCGCTGATCAGCTTACCGGTGTTCGCGTCGATGACAAGGGAAGCCGGGTGGTCCATCTCCAAGAGGGCCTGCCGGAACGCCCGGCCTCGAAACCGGTCAGTGGGCCGGCTGGTCTTGGCCCAGGACCAAGGGGCGGGGTGGTAGATCGGTGAGTAAACGTCCTGCTCCTCCATCCACGACAAGAGAAGGGGGTAACTGTGGCCTGCGGCCACCCGCTGATGGAACTGGCGTTCCACGGTCAGTTCCAGCCCGTCCTCCAATACAGGCTCCAGCTCGGAAGCCAGTTGCCGGAGCCGCTGCCGCGCCACATCCTGCCCTGTTGCGCTGAGTGTTCCGTAGACCAGTTCCGAACTCTGGGGATGCCAGCGAAACGAACGGCACTGCGCATAGCAGATCGCGCGATCCCCCATGATCGAGTGAAGCGGCGTCACGCTGGGGACGCGCTTCTGCCAGGGGAAAATCCTGTTCCCTTTCAGCAGCGAGTCGCAGTGGTAGGCGTGAGTCAATCCCCGGAATCCCTGTCGCCGCCAGTGCGATGCCAGGCCCAGGTGGTGGGCCTCCCAAGGCTCCCACAAGCAGCCTGTGATCAGGTAACTTCTTCGCAGCACGTGGAAATAGTGATCCGCGTGGCATAGGAAATGGTAGAACCTCGCCTGGCAGCTTTCAGCAACGAGCCGCGCGACACGGCTTTCCCGGTTCTCGCGAGGGGTGACGCTGAGCACGCTGCGACCCGGTCCGGCGACGGCGAGTGCGAACCTGGAATCGAGCCCGCCACTGAGCAGAAGAATGGAATCAGGGCATCTCCAAGTTTCAGCCACTGCCTTCGCCAGAGCCCGCCGAAGAGTTCCCGCCGGGTCTCGATGCACGCGATCCGGTTCGATCGCGGCGTCGGCCGGGAGTGCGAACCGGCGGGTACTCCACTCGCCCCCGGCGCCGGCCTCGATCAATTCGCCGGGCACCATCTGCCTCGCGTTCTCCAGGCTCGTGTCCGCCGAATAGAGAACGCCGATGGTGAGACTCTCGAGTACCGCTGGCCACTGCACGGCCGCGGCGCAGGTGGAGTTCAGCGCCAGCGTCGCCAGTTTGTCGGCGAACAGAACGCGGTCCTGGTCCGCCAGGTAATAAACCGGGCGAGTTCCGAGCGGGTCAACGAAGGCTCGGAACCGCATCGGACGGCCGGAGGAGGAGTGAATCTCAAATCCGCGAAAGCTGCCCGACCGGCCTTCGAGCCATCGAGTCAGTTCTTCTCCCTCAGCCGGCATGCGATCCGGGTGCCCCTCGATCCACAGCAGACGGGACGGACTCTGAGAAACCGCCAATTGCCGGCTGCCGTGCCAGCGGGACCAGGCGGCCCGGACACCCGGCACCCGGTACTTGCCAGTCAAGTCAGGAGAACCCAGGTCAACCAGCCCAAGCGGCGGAACCGAGGATGCCGTTGCTTTCATCCACAGCTCCACGCAGAATCCTGACATCTCTTAATTATGGCTCCGAGACTCCACTCGGGCCGGGGTTTCCGTCACCACTGACATCGTGAACACTCAGGATCCTAACTCGCCGCGGCCACGACACGTAAGCTGTTGAATTGATTGGTGCGGACGGGGGGAGTTGAACCCCCACGCCCTTTCGGGCACTGGAACCTAAATCCAGCGCGTCTGCCGGTTCCGCCACGTCCGCGTTTGGTGCGCTTCGACGCCATCATAGCATCGGCGGGCGCGAACCGCAGGTCAGTCCGCAGCGGAGGCGGCGAATACCGCAGTCGTCTCCGAGCGGCACAGTTTCCGCTGGTGAAGCCCAAGCAGGCGCGGGCCGCGCAGACCGCAGCCGCCGGCAGAGAAACCTCCGGTTCTTCTTAGGTTCGGTTCGCGAAGCCCAGAAGCCGGTCAAGATTCCCGCCGAAAATCTCGCGGGCGACCTCTTCCTCGACGCCGGCCTCGCTCAGCGCTCGGACTTGGTCATGGAAGACCGCAGCGTGCCAGCCTCGCGGGAAGTATGAGGAATCTGTTCCGAACAGAAGACGTTGTTTCCCTGCAACCTCCAAAGCCCGGCGAAATACGTCCGCCAGACGGATCTCCGGAGAAATGTAGCGGATCCAACTGTTGCTGCTGGAAGTGTCCAGGTAGACATTCGGACAGAGGTCGCAGACCATGAGCGCTTCCCGGAGATAGCCGGCCCCGAAGTGAGGGATGACGAAGTTCAACTTCGGGTAGCGAAGGGCGACGGTGTGGAGATCGACGGGATTCGAGAACCGGAGGTCGTAGGCGGACTTCAATCCAAGCCTCCGGCGCACGCCCACCGTCAGCACGCCGCAGTGGACAAACACCAGCGTGCCCGGACGTGCCGCTGCCTTTTCGAAAATCGCCTCGACCCGCTCATCCTGTATGGAGTAGCGGTGCATGGCCGGAAAGAGGCAGACGCATCGCAGTTGGCCGCTCGCGAGTGCTCGCTCGACCCGCGCCGGAGCCTCCGGCTCGCAAGGGTTCACAAGGAAATATCCGTGGAAGCGCTCCGGGAAAGCGGCCACGGCGGAGGCAACAGAGTCTTCGTCGCCGGGCAAGCTGGCGATCAGCGCCGCACGCAAGACGCCGTGACGATCGAGTTCCGCGGCCCAACGCCCGGCAAGGGCGGCGTTGTCCTGTGGCGGCATTTCCCATCCTAACCTCGCACCGATCGTCTCAACGGTGGCGTGCTCGTTCGTTTGAGCCGCCAGAAGCGTGAAGAAGCGATGCGAAAAGAAGTGGACGTGAGCGTCGGAAACGTCGATGTCGCCCCAAGGCGTGTTCATACCACAGGGTTAGCGCTCGCCTTGCTCCGGTTTCGGAAACCGCGTCAAGCCGGCGGCGAGCGCCGTTTGGGTCAGACCAGCAACGTTGTTGACGCCCAGCTTCTTCATCATGCTTTTCCGATAGCTGCGGACAGTTTGCAGGCCAAGGTCGAGGAGCATCGCAATTTCCTTGCTGGTTCTGCCCTCGGCGACGAGCCTCATGACCTGGAGCTCTCGGGGCGTCAGGCCTTCGAGTACCGATGGTGTGGCTTTCGCATCCGGCTCGCCGCGCTGGATGCGGCTCAGCAGCCGGTCTGAAACCTGCGGGCTCAGATAGGAGCCTCCCTTGGCAACAGTCCGCAAAGCGTCTAGCAGATCGCTGTCGGACGCCTTCTTCAGGACAAACGCGCGCGCGCCCGAGCGAATCGCGCTAATCACTGAATGTTCGTCGTCGTACATCGACAGAATGATGACTTTTGTGTCCGGCAAGTAGCGAAGGATTTCCGCGGTGGCCTCAATGCCGTTAACCCCTGGAAGGCCGATGTCCATAAGAATGACGTCCGGACGGGTTTTCCTGGCGACCTGGACAGCGTCGGTTCCGTTTTCGGCCTCTCCGACGACTTCGAATTCACCGCCAGTATGCTCGAGGATCGCCTTGATCCCATCGCGCATGATCTTGTGGTCGTCGACGAGCAGGATCTGGAAGGGCATGTCACTTCTCCGCCGGCAAACACCGGCCGGCGAGCCTCACGGTTTCTTGGCCGTCCCCGCGGCCTCCCGTCGCGAACGTGACGACGGATACACTGCTCTCACAATCGTACCCTTTCCAGGCTCGCTCGTGACGGAGAAATCGATGTCCGCCTGGCTGGCATAGTACTGCATCATGAGCAGACCGAGGCCCGGAACTTTGCCTTTGAGTTCTTCAATGCGGAAGCCGATACCCTGGTCCCGCACTTCGAGTACGGTTGTTCTGGAAACGGGTTTGATCATCACCTCAATCAGCGAGGCCTCGGAATGATGGACCGCATTCTCAATTGCCTGGTGGGCGATCTTATAGAGGGCGCTGGCGACGTCGGGCGGGAGGAGCTCCGCGAGGTCCACCATCAGCCGCAGTGTGCCGGAGTATCTCTTCCGGTAGCGGCCGATCAGCCGCTCGAGAGCGAACTGGAGGCCGGCTTTCTCAACGATGGCCGGATTCAGTTCGTAGCTTAGTTCCCGTACAAGGGAAATGGCGCGCTCCAGCAGTTTCTGGATCTCGGCGGTGCGGGCGGGGATTTCCGGAATCCGGTCCTGTAAGTCCATGCGAAGCACGTCGAGCTGGAGACCGACGGCGCTCATAACCTGGCTCACTTCGTCGTGCAAAACACGGGAGACGCGCGCCCATTCCTGTTCCTGGGCGTTCATCAGAGTGACCACCAACCGGGCTAGGGACTGTTCGTATACCGCCATGGAATCCTGATGTTAATTCCGCTAATGATGACTGATTTTCATCCTCGCCGCAAGGTAAATTGACACGGTCGGTGGACCGGGACAGCGGACTTTTACCCCTGAACGCAGTGTCGCTCCCGCCGCGTCAATGCTGCTTACGCCGGAGCACGCGGTAGGCGGCGGCAATCACATCGCGTGCGACGAGGCCGTATTTGTCAAGCAGTTGATCCGGCGGCCCGGATTCGGCGTATGTGTTTTGGATGCCGACGAATTCCATCGGACACGGTTGCGTCTCTGCGACGGCCTGAGCGACCCGCACGCCGAGTCCGCTATCAACGAGGTGCTCCTCAGCGACAACGATCGCTCCCGTCTCGGAGGCGGCCCGGCGTATGGCTTCCACGTCGAGCGGCTTGACGGTGTGGATGTCGACCACGCGCGCCGAGATCCCCTCTGTCTCCAGATGTTCCTGGGCTCGGATGGCCTCGGCCACCATCAACCCGGTGGCGATGATGGTCAAGTCGGATCCGTTAATAAGCTCGACGGCCTTTCCGATTTCGAACCGCTGGCCGGTCTGGTAGACGACAGGTACCTTAGGCCGTCCCGCACGGATGTATACGGGGCCGAAATGGGCCGCGGCCTGCCGGACGAGTGCGGCCATGGCGACCTCGTCCGCCGGGGAAAGAACGGTGAACCCCGGCAGCGAGCAGGCTAGACTCAGGTCCTCGACGCTCATTTGGGAGGGGCCGTCCTCACCGATCGAGATGCCGCTGTGCGTGCCGACAATCTTTACGTTGAAGTTGGGGTACGCTACAACGACCCGCATCTGCTCGAATCCTTTGTTCACCACGAAACAGGCGAAACTCGCCGCGAACGGGATCTTGCCCGCCGCCGCCAGCCCGGCGGCGATTCCGACCATGTTCGATTCGGCGATGCCGCAAGAGAAGAATCGGTCCGGAAACTCCTTCGCGAAAAAGTGGGTCATGGTGGACTTGGAGAGGTCGGCGTCCACTGCCACGACGTCCTTGTTCTCGCGTCCGAGCGCCACCAGAGCCTTACCGAAGGCCTCTCGGGTGGCCATGCCCATCTTCAGTTCGAACTTCGTTCTGGTGGCCATTATTGCAACTCCTTCAGTGCCACTTGCACTTCGTCCGGCGTCGGCGCGACTCCGTGAAACTTCGGATTGTTCTCCATGAAAGAGACACCTTTGCCCTTAACGGTGTGGGCGATGATCGCGACTGGCTTGCCCTTGATAGCTTCGGCCTCCGTGAAAGCCGCCTGTAGCGCGGGAATATTGTGTCCGTCAAGCTCGATCACGTGCCAGCCGAACGACTGCCATTTGGGGACGAGCGGCTCGACTTCCATGATGTCCTTGACCCAGCCGTCGAGCTGGATCCTGTTGTAGTCCACGATGGCCACAACATTATCGATTTTGTGATAGGCCCCGAACATGGCCGCTTCCCAGACCTGCCCCTCCTGGATTTCACCGTCTCCCAGGACCACGTAGGTCCGCCACGGCTTGCCGTCCAGGCGGGCTGCGCAGCCCATACCGAGGGCTAGCGAGAGACCCTGGCCGAGAGAGCCGGTCGAGGCTTCGAGAGCCGGGATGAACCGCTTGTCTGGATGTCCCTGATAGGGCGAGCCCAGCTTACGAAGCGTTTTTAACTGGTCGACCGGGGTGTAGCCGCATTCCGCCATGACGGCATACAGCACGGGGCAGCCGTGGCCCTTGGAGAGGATAAAACGATCACGGTCCGGCCATTGCGGGTTGGCGGGATCGTGCTTCATGACGTCGAAAAAGAGCGTGACAAGAATCTCGACGGCGGACAATGATCCGCCAGGGTGTCCGGACTTCGCGGCGCCGGTCATCTCGATGATGTGACGGCGGACGCGCTTGCACATTTCCTGCAGTTCTTCCAGGTTTTTCTTGCGTTCCATGGTTCCCACTACAAGCTTTCAATGTAACATAGGGGGCGGAGGCGACCATGGCCGTTGAAATTCGAAAAATCGACTACTATTACGCGATTGTTCCCGACAAACCGGGCGAGGGAGCCCGGATCCTCTCAGCCCTCCACCAGGCCGGCATCAACCTGATCGGCTTCTCCGGATTTCCCGCTGGCGCACGGAAAGCACAGCTCGATTTCCTGCCCGAGGACAGTGCGGCATTCGCCAAGGCCGCCCGCAACGCCGGCTTGAAACTGAGCAAGAAGAAGGCCGGACTGCTGATCCAGGGGGAGGACCAGCCGGGAGCCGGCGCCGAAATTTTCGGCAAGCTGGCCGCCGCCGGGGTCAACGTCACCTCGCTGCAGGCCGTTTCCGCGGGCGCCGGCCGTTTCGGCGGCATGCTCTGGGTCAAAGCGACCGACATGCGGAAAGCCGTCAAGGCCCTCGGCGCGGCATAAGAACCGGAACCATCAGAGCAGCCTGGCGGCGTCTTTAGCGAAATACGTCAGGATGATATCGGCGCCGGCGCGGCGGATCGAGGTCAGCGTTTCCATCATCGCTCGCTCCCGGTCGAGCCAGCCGTTGCGGGCGGCGGCGACGATCATGCTGAACTCGCCGCTCACCTGGTAGGCGGCGACAGGGACGGGAAAGCGGTCCCTGGCCTGGCGGATCAGGTCGAGATACGGCATGGCCGGCTTGACCATGATCATGTCGGCGCCCTCCTCGAGGTCGAGTTCGATCTCGCGCATGGCTTCGCGTCCGTTGGCCGGGTCCATCTGGTAGCTGCGGCGGTCTCCAAATTGAGGCGCCGACTCGGCCGCTTCGCGAAACGGTCCGTAGAATACCGACGCGAACTTCGCCGCGTAAGCGAGGATGGGAACGCCGGGGAAGCCGCTCGCATCGAGCGCCCGGCGGATGGCGGCCACGCGGCCGTCCATCATGTCCGAGGGAGCGACGATGTCGGCGCCGGCACGGGCATGAGAGACGGCGGAGGCGGCCAGCCACTCGAGAGTGGCGTCGTTGTCTACATCGTCGTTCACGACCTTCCCGCAGTGCCCGTGGCTCGTGTACTCGCAGTTGCAGACGTCCGTCAGGACCAGCAGCCCCGGTACGTCGCGCCTGATGGCGCGAACAGCCCGCTGGACGATGCCGTCCTCCGCGTAGGCGCCCGAGGCAGTCTCATCCTTGGTCTCAGGGATGCCGAACAGAATTACGCCGCCAATGCCGAGCGAACGGACTTCCGCGCACTCCTTGACCATCTCGTCCACGGACATCTGGTAGTTGCCGGGCATGGCGCCGATCTCGCGGCGCACGCCTTCGCCGGGGCAGGCGAACAGCGGGAGGATAAACTGCGACGGCGTCAGCCGGGTTTCTCGCACCAGATCCCGAAGCGAGGCGGTGGCGCGGAGCCGGCGCATGCGATGAACGGGGAATGCCATATCCACGGATTGTAGCGCGGCGCAATCATGGGGGCCTGCTACGATAAGCGGTGACCATGGGCAGGCCGAAAGACTCCGCCGCGGTGGCGCGCCGATACCTTGTGCGCGGGCGGGTGCAGGGCGTAGGTTACCGATACTTCGTGGAGCGTGCCGCCTATGAGCTCGGGGTGACCGGTTATGCGCGAAACCTCGAAGACGGACGTGTCGAGGTCTACGCCGTGGGTCCGCCGGACCGCCTTTCCGCGCTTGCGGGTTTCCTGTGGAAGGGCCCGCGCCTTTCAAACGTCCGGGGCGTCGAAGAACTGGATGCGCCGCTCCAGAAATACGCCGGATTTCACATCGAGTAACCCCGGCATCGTGAGCGCCGGATGCTACAATACGTTGTTCCCGCGAACGATCAGACCGATGAACAACGACCAACTAAAGAAACTCATTCGGGAGGTGCCCGACTTCCCGAAACCGGGTATTCTCTTCTATGACATCACGACACTGCTGAAGGACGCTTCCGGCCTCAAGGCTGTCATCGACGCGTTTGGCAAGCGGTACCAGGGCAGCAGTGTGGACGTCGTCCTCGGAATTGAAGCACGGGGATTCATCTTCGCGCCGGCGGTGGCATACGCGCTCGGCGTGGGCTTCGTCCCCGTGCGGAAGCCGAAAAAATTGCCGGCGGAGACGGTCCGCGAGGAGTACCAGCTCGAGTACGGCACCGACAGTCTGGAGATTCATAAGGACGCCATCCAGCCCGGCCAGCGGGTGCTGATCGTCGACGATGTCCTGGCTACCGGAGGGACCGCGGCTGCGGTGACCCGGCTGATCGAGAAACTCGGTGGCAAAGTGGCCGGACTCGGCTTTGTGCTGGAACTGGACTTCCTGCACGGCCGCGACAAAGTTGCGGGGTACGAGTTGTTCTCCCTGCTGCACTACGAAAAATGAGCACGGGGCTGCGCCACGCCCGCGTCGAAGCACTCGCCAAGATCAACCTTGCACTCAAAGTCCTGCACAAGCGGACCGACGGCTACCACGAACTCCGGACGGTCTTCCAGACCATCTCGCTCGGGGACACTCTCGAGATCGAGTTCACCCCGTCGCGGCGCACGAGAATCGAGCTGGTTTCGAGGGTCGACATCCCGGACAACCTGGTCGCCCGCGCCGCGCGGTCTGTGATGGATGCGATCCGTGTGACCGGAACGGTACGCCTCCGGCTCGTCAAGCGCATCCCAATGGGCGCGGGTCTTGGGGGCGGGTCGAGCGATGCTGCCGCAGTGCTCCTGGCGCTTCCCGTGCTCGCCGGCGGCCGGATCCCTGCCGATCAACTGATAGGGCTTGCCGCCGGTCTCGGCAGCGACGTGCCGTTCTTTCTGGTCGGCGGTACCGCAGCCGGCATCGGACGGGGCACGGAAGTCTACCCGCTCCCGGACCATCCTGCGTTCCCGGGCATTTTGGTAGCGCCTCCCATCCACGTATCGACGGCGGAGGCGTACCGCGGGCTCGACCGAAAATTGACATCAGTTGTTCCGCCCAATATCATGAATAATTTCCAGTCCTTTGCTTGGTCAGGAGGGCTGGGGGAGCCGGGGAAGGGCACGCCAGCGTCTCCGGGAAACGATTTCGAGGAGTCAGTTTTCCGGCTCCACCCACGACTGAAATCGCTGAAGGCGAGACTGTCGCGAATCGGGGCGGCGCCGGTAATGATGACCGGCAGCGGTTCGGCGCTCTTCGGGCTCTTCCGCGGCCGGAACGATTTGGAGAGAGCCCTTCCGCTATTCGAAGAGGAGACCGTGTTTCGGTTCAGCCTGGTGACCCGCGAACGCTATAGGCGTGCCTGGATGCGCTGGCTTGCCGCTCACATTGAAGGGGAGATATGGCCGCCGCAAAGCCGGTACTCAAAAACAAAGACGACCGGTTGAAAGTTTTCACGGGGAACGCGAACCCGTCGCTTGCCGCTGAACTGTGTGCCTGCCTGGGCTGCACGGTGGGTTCAGCGCTGGTGAAGCCGTTTTCCGATGGCGAGATGTACGTCCAGATCCAGGAGAACGTGCGCGGCGCGGATGTCTTTGTGGTGCAACCGACTTGCACTCCCGTCGAACAGCATCTGTTCGAGCTGTTGTTGATGCTGGATGCCTTGAAGCGGGCCTCAGCAGACCGCATCACCGCAGTGTTACCCTATTATGGGTACGCCAGACAGGACCGGAAAGACAAACCCCGGGTTCCGATTTCCGCGAAACTAATCGCCAGTCTTCTGGAGCGGGCAGGGGCCGACCGGATACTAGCTCTCGACCTTCACGCTGCACAGATCCAGGGTTTCTTCGATGTCCCGGTCGATCATCTGTTTGCGACACCGGTGATGATCGACTACTTTAAGTCTCTGGGGATCGGGAATCTGACGGTTGTTTCCCCCGACGCAGGGGGAGTGGAGCGGGCGCGGGCGTTTGCCAAACGGCTCAAGGCGCCGCTGGCGATCATCGACAAACGCCGCGAGCAGATGAATGTGGCGGAAGTGATGCACATCATCGGCCGGGTTAGGGGGCGGAACTGCCTGATCGTCGACGATCTGATCGACACGGCGGGAACGCTGGTGAACGCAGCGGCGGCCATGCTGGATCACGGCGCGCTGAGCGTGACGGCATGTGCGACCCACGCGGTGCTGTCCGGTCCAGCGGTGGACCGGATCGAGGTTTCGGGCCTCAAGGAAGTGGTGCTGACAAACTCGATTCCGCTTCGGGAAGATGCGAAGCGGTGCAAGCGGATCCGGACGCTTTCCGTGGCGCGGTTGCTGGCGGAAGCGATTCGATCGATCCACGAGGAGACTTCGGTCAGCAAGTTGTTTGTCTGAGTTTGATGCCGGGCCACGCAGCCCACGTCCATCGGACCTGCGACCCGGAAAAAGGAGTTTCGAATGAGGAAGGATATCACGGTTTCCGCGACCGTTCGTGATAGTCGCGGAAAGAATGAGGCGCGCCGTTTACGAGTGACTGGGATGGTTCCGGCAGTCGTGTATGGCGCTGGTCAGAAGCCGCTCTCGCTGTCGGTTGATCCGAAGCAACTCTTGAAGATCCTCCACAGCAAGACCGGCCACAACACGATTTTCAGCCTGACGACTGGCGACGGCCCATCGCCGGTGATGATCGTGGACTGGCAGTTCGAGCCGGTGAAGGGTACGCTGCTTCATGTCGATCTCAAGCGAATCGACTTGTCGAAGCGTCTCCGGGTTTCGGTGCCGGTGTACACGCAGGGAGAGCCGAAGGGCGTCAAGCAGCAGGGTGGCCTGTTGGAGATCGTTAACCGTGAGATGGAGATCGAGTGCCTGCCGGACGATATTCCGGAACACTTCACGGTCGATGTCACCGAGTTGCTCATCGGCCAGAACATCCGCGCGGCGGACGTGCCGATCGGCGAGTCGGTCAAGCTGCTCAGCCACGGTGACGCTGTAATCGCACACGTCGTTACGCTGCGGCATGAGGAGGAGAAGCCGGCGGAAGAGGCCCCGGCTGCCGAGGGAGCGGCTCCGGCGGAACCCGAGGTGATCAAGAAGGGTAAGAAGGAAGAAGAGGGTGAGGAGTAACCGGCCGGGCGCCGGGAGGAGCGGAAGCCGTGGAAGCCGATTCACGCGCTACTCCATTCCTTCTGGTCGGGTTGGGGAATCCGGGCGAGCGGTACGAGCAGACGCCGCATAACCTCGGGTTCCTCGTCATCGACCGGCTTGCGGAGCGCCATCGGATCCGCGTGAGCCGCAAAGAGGCCCGCTCGCTGACGGGTACGGGCACTGTGGAAGGGATCCCGGTCGTACTGGCCAAGCCACAAACTTACATGAACCTTAGCGGCGGGGCGGTGGGGGCTTTGCTCGCGAAGCATGGCGCTCGGGCCGAGGATCTTGTGCTGGTTTATGATGACCTCGATCTCCCATGGACGGCGGTTCGGATACGTCCGAAGGGTTCGCCGGGAGGGCACCACGGGGTCGAATCGGTAATCCGGGCGGTGGGAACTTCGGAGTTCCCGCGGGTTCGCCTGGGGATCGCCGGCTATAAGGTCGGCGATGGTGCGGAGTTTGTGCTTTCGCCGTTTCGGCGGGGGCAGAAGGAAGAACTGGATGAGTTGCTGGATCACGCGGCTCAGGCGGTGACTTCCATCATTTCCGAGGGCGTCGGAATGGCCATGACGAGGTTCAATCGTCGCGCCCGAGGTAAACAGACTGAGGAAGAATGAGAATCTACGAAGAACTCTTTATTTTGAAGCCGGATGCGACCGAGGAAGAGATCGACCAGGTAGTCGAGCAACTTCGGCAGGTTATCACCGGCGGCGGCGGAGAGGTCGACAAGATCGACAAGTGGGGCCTGCGGAGGCTCGCCTATCGGGTCCACAAGTACAACGAAGGCTTCTATGTGCTGATCCAATTCCGCGCCTCGCCGGAAGTCGTGCGGGAACTCGAGCGGCGGCTTCGCGTGACCGACCTTGCGGTGAAGTTCCTGACGGTCCGCATCGACGAGAAGCTGAAGCGGATCGAGAAGCGGAAGAAACAGCGCGAAAAGCGTGCGGCCAGAAAGCCTGCGGCGCCAGTGGCGGCGCCCCAACCGCCGGCGGCGGAAGAGATCATGGCTGAAGCCGGAGCGGCTGACGCCGGAACGGAGAGAGAGTAATGGCCGAAACCAAGGGACGACCGGTCAGTGCCTCGCAGAGGCCGACGGGCGGCGACAAGGCGATCGCCGTCGGCAGAAAGCAATACTTCCGGCGGAAGAAAGTCTGCCGATTTTGTGTCGACAAGATCGACGACATCGACTACAAGGACGTGAAGCTGCTCTCGGGATTTGTCTCCGAGCGCGGAAAGATCACCCCACGGCGGATATCCGGCGTGTGCACGCCGCACCAGCGGCGGCTGAGCGAGGCCGTCAAGCAGGCCCGCAACATCGCCCTGCTGCCGTTCACCACCCAGGTATAAGAGGAACCTGGAGGCAGCGCGGGAGTCCCGGCCGGAATGGCGGCGCCGGGTTTCACACCCGGTAGCCGCGACAACCGGTGGCGCGGACGAATGCGCGGCCACGGAGGCGAAAGAGTCATGGAAGTCATTCTGAGAGAAGATATCGAGAAAATCGGACATCGCGGCCAGGTTGTGCGAGTCGCCGACGGCTACGCCCGGAACTATCTCCTGCCGCGGCGGCTTGCGGTCCAGGCCACCGATGCGAACAAGACGATTGTGGAGCAGGAACGGCAGGCGCACCTGCGCCGCGAGGCAAAAGAAAAGAGCGAGGCCGGGGACTTGGCCAAACTGCTGGCCGGCGTGAAGATCACCATCTCGCAAAAAGCGGGCGAGCAGGAACAGCTTTTCGGATCGGTGACCTCTAAGGACATTGCAGAGGCGCTCGAGAAGCAGAACTTCACCATCGACAGACGCAAGATCCATCTCGATGAGCCGATCAAGCAACTCGGGGATTACAAGGTTGCCATCCGGCTCCACCATGATGTGACCGCCGAGGTCGATGTTCACGTAACGAAGGAAGAGTAGAGGCAGCCGGCCATGGCATTCTTCGACCTGACGGGCCACACCGCGGTCGTAACGGGCGCCGCGACCGGAATCGGTGAGGCGGTTGTCCGCCGGCTTGCCGCCGCCGGAGCTTCCGTCGCGGCCGTCGATCTGGACATGGAAGGCGCGGCTCGGGTAGCAGGCGACATCGCCGGTGGCCCGGGTCGCCTCGTATTCGCGGTTCGCGCCGACATCTCGAGCGCGGAGTCCGTGAATCAAGCGGTCGCCGAGGTCCTTGACCGAACCGGCCGCATCGACGTGCTCGTGAATAATGCCGGCATCGCGGGCCGGGCCGCTCCGTTATGGGAGCAAACCGTGGAAGACTGGCAGCGGGTGATCGCCGTGAATATGAACGGCGTCTTCCATTGTTGCCGGGCGGTCATCAACCACATGCGAGAGCGTCACTACGGACGGATCGTCAATGTTGCTTCCATCGCCGGCAAAGAAGGCAACCCGAACATGACCGGCTACTCGTCGACCAAGGCGGCGGTAATCGCATTCACCAAGTCCCTTGCCAAGGAAGTCGCCACCGAAGGGATTTGCGTGAATTCGGTTGCTCCGGCGGTCGTCAGAACACGGATTCTCGATCAGCTTACCCCCGCCCAGATCGAATACATGACCGCGCGCATTCCGATGCGCCGGACGGGCACACCCGACGAGATCGCCGCGGTGATTCATTTCCTGGCTAGCCCCGACTGCTCGTTCGTCACTGGGCAATGTTACGACGCGAGTGGCGGCCGCGCTACCTACTAATGTGATCCTCAGCCCGAATCAGTACCCCAGTGTTCCGGTCTACGATCTTCTCGTGGCCGCGGCGAACGGTCAGGCGCCCTTCGATCATCCCTTCTTAAACGCTCTATTCGAGCGATTCGACAGCGCTGTCCCGGATCTGGTCCGGTTCGGCATGGATGATCGGACCCATGACCTGATCGATCTGGAGCCGGAGCTTGTAGCGATATTCCGCTACAAGCCGACTTCGCTCGCGCTGCCCTTCCTTATCAAAGCGGTGCACCGGCAGCCGGATGACCTCTCCGAGGAGTTGATTGACGCGTTCCACCGCGTCGGACCATTAGCCGTCGAACCGTTACTCGAACTTTACCAGCGACTCGGTCCGGAGGAAGGTGGCGAAGTCTCGTTTACGCTGGCTGCTCTCCGGGTTAGAGACCAGCGGATCTTTGACGTTCTCATCAACCGGTTGTCCGTCGATCCCGGCGATGCCGCCATCCAGTTGGGGCTCTACGGAGACCCCGCCGCGAAACCGGCCTTGGAGAAACTGCTCCGCGAATTCGAAGCGAATGGCGACGCTCCGCCTAGCACGATTTCGGAGATCAGGTGCGCTCTCCAGGATCTCGACGAGCCACGAGCGGAGGAAACCGCCGAGCCGTACGACATCTGGTCGGACTATCCGGAAGCCGCACTGCCCTTGTTCGAGCATCTCAGCGAGCAGGAACGCACGAAATTTCTCGGCAGTCCGGTGGCCGAATATCGCGCCAGAGCGGCTGAAAGCCTCGGACCGGAACTCAGCGCTACCGTGAAAGCGCACCTGTTCGAGATGGCTCGCACCGATCCGGAGGCGCCGGTACGAGGCGCCTGCTGGGAGAGGCTGCGCGATGCGCTCCCCGATACGGATGTGCGGGCGGCGATGATCGAGCGTCTCAGCGACGAGACTGCTCCGCAG
>DATIFQ010000192.1:0-15743 GCA_035455185.1 Bryobacteraceae bacterium
TGTCTCTCATTGTGGCGGTATCAGCGAGGCAAGGCGGATCGCGGCGATGGCGGAAACGTACCAGGTCACGGTCGCCTGTCACAATCCGCAAGGACCTGTGAGCACGGCTGCTTCTACACATGTAGGATTTAGCGTCCCAAACTACCTGATCCAGGAGGTAGTGCGGAAGGATGTACCATGGCGGAACGACGTCGTGACGGAGTCGCTGCCCATCGAGGGGGGGATCTGCCGTGCGCCGACGAAGCCCGGGCTTGGTGTGGAAGTCAATGAAACGGAAGCGGCGAAACACTCTTACGAGCCGGAGGTTCTGATGGCATATCACCGCCGGGATGGTTCGGTGGCCGATTGGTAGCCAGAAGACGACGGTACCTGCGAGAAGCATCACTATAAAAATAGAAAATTAACAGGGGGCAACCTTCACAAAAGTGACGCAAATTCCCTGCCGGTTTCCCGGTAGTTTGGGGTATAGTTAGGGTACCGAGAAAGGACTACGGTAGTAAATGGTAAGAAGCCCCCGCGATCCCAGGCGCCGGATCCTAGAGTTGGCCCGTGTCCTGCTGGTGGACGACAATCCGACGTCACGCCTGACCCTGCAGACAGTACTGGAGGCCGGCGGGTACCATGTCGAGGGTGCTGCGTCAGCCGCAGAGGCGGTAGGCAAGTTGGAAGGATCGGAATTCGAGCTTGTGCTCAGCGATCTGCACATGGAATCGCCCGAGGCCGGATTGAAGGTTCTCGCTCACGCTCGGATGATGGACTACAAGCCTGCGACGGCATTGATTGCGACCTATCAGGATTCGCCAGGGCGAACCAATTCGCGCAAGGGAAACCAAGCGGTGCTGATCGAGTCCGAAGATCTGCCTGAGTTGTTGAGCAAGGTCGCTCAGTTGATCAGCGAGCGGGCTACCAGGCGAGTGGAGCGAGAACTCAGACACGCCGGGGTTTGACAGCCGGTCCCAGCCGGTAAACCGCCTCCTCAAAGTCATCGAGGGCACCTCCAAAGAAGTGATCCCGGGCATCTACCCAAACAAGCTTTTTGGGTTCCTTGAGTCGTTCGAAAAACTCCCGTACCGCCGGAGGAGGGCCATGTTCGTCCCCGGTGCTCTGGATGAAGATTTTCGGCACCTTGCATAGTCCGAGAGCATCTTTGTCGCGGTATACGGTGGGGAAACCAACAGCGATGACACGGCCTGCGTCCGTCCGCGAACAGGCAACGCGAAGGGCGACACGGGATCCGAACGAGAAGCCGGCCAGGGTGTACGGCAAGCCAGGATAGCGGCCGAGCACGTAATCGAGAGCGGCATGGGCGTCCTCAACTTCGCCCTCTCCGTGATCGTACGTCCCCTCGCTTAGGTGGACGCCACGGAAGTTGAACCGAAGCACCACCGCGCCAAGGCGCCGCAGACCTCGCGCGATACGGTAGACGACTTTGTTGTGCATGGTACCGCCGTGCCGGGGATGCGGATGGCAGACCAGTGCAACTTCCGCCGGGTCTTGGTTTTCTGGTTCCTCCAGGAGCGCTTCGAGCCTGCCGGCGGGACCGTCGAGCATGAGCGACTCTAGGCGCCGCGGCATCAGTTCGTCCGATAGTTGGTGAACTGCATGTCGATCCCAAAATCTTCGGAGTTGAGCTTGCGGATGACAGCCTGGAGAACGTCGCGGTCGCGGCCGCTGATGCGGACGAAGTCGCCTTGGATCGAGGCCTGCACCTTCAGCTTGGATTCCTTGACGCGTTTCACGATCTCCCGCGCTTTCTCGATCGGAATCCCCTGCTGGAGCGAGATGTCCTGGCGGACGGTGGAACCGGCGGCCGGCGTAACCTGTCCGTAGGTGAGGCCTTTCAGCGGCACCTTTCGCTTGACGAGTTTCTGTTCGAGAATGTCGATGACTGCTTTCAGCTTGAATTCATCCTGGCTGGCGAGAAGGACTTTCTTGTCTTTCTCGTTCAGCTCGATGGTCGAGTGGGAGTTCTTGAGGTCAAAGCGGGTGCCAATCTCCTTGAGAGACTGCTGAATGGCGTTGTTCACTTCCGCCAGAACGATTTTGGAGACGATATCGAAGCTATTGTCGGGCATCAGTAGATCCGGAGCCTTGATGGTTGGATGATTCCGGGATAGATGGAGACGCTCATTTCCGCAGGGAGTGAAGGACCTTCTCCGTGATCTCCTCGATCAGAGAGGGAAACGCAGCGTCAAGAGCTACGGTCACAGCGGCACGGACGCGCTCGGGGTCGACCTCCTGTGCGGCATCCCCCAGTGGTGATGCCGCCACGGGAAGCTCGGGCTGCGGAGCCGCAGGCGGTTCTTCGTGCTGCCCCAGGGAAGACGCTGCCGTCTGCTCGGCGCGGGCGACCCTCATCGCTTCCCGATCCGCTTGCGCCGCGAGGATCAGCGGCCGGACGATGTCAATGACCATAGAAGCCTCGAACGGCTTCTTCAACGTTGCATCTGCCTGGACGCGCTTCGTCTCCTCCTCGTCGAGCGGTTCGAGCGCGCCAGCCGTCAAGACGACGCGGGTATGTCGGCGCGCAGGGTCCGTCTTGACACGACGGCAGATCTCAAAACCGGAGCGTTGGGGGAGAAAAACGTCGGCGAGGATCACGTCCGGATCGACATCGGGCAGGCGAACGAGAGCGCTTTCGCCATCGGTAACGGTAACTACCTCGAATCCCTCCTCGCGCAGAATCCATTCACCCATGCGCTGGGCGTGGGGGCTGTCGTCGGCGAGGAGGACGCGGCTCATCCGATGGGAGCCCTATTTCTTCTTTTTCTGGTCCTTCTTCTTCGATTCCGCTTGGCCGGAGGCCTGTTGCGGGTCCTGCGCGGGCGCCGGAGCGCTCAATCGGGCATCCGGTTTGGTGTCGAGGGCGGAGGAGTCGCCGCCAACCGTCGAGACGGTCACGTCGGCGGTAACCGCACCCGGACCCCCGGCGGCCGCCGGCACGCTCAGCGGGACTCCGGGACGCATGGCGGCCATGGACGGAGCGCCGGACTTGGCCGCGGGCGAGGTATCGGGACTCTTGCGGAAAATGCCCCAGAAATGACTCATCATCCCGGGCTTGTCGTAGTTTTCAAGCTCGTACTTCATGCGGGCGAGCGCGACGGGGTCAGGCTCGGGAACCGGGGCCTCCATCGACTGGAGCAGCTTCTTCGCCTCATCCACATATTCGCTCAGGGGATACTCGCGAACGATGCGAGAGTAGGCTTGGACACTCCTGTCGCGGAAGCGGGGGCCCATCTTGGAGTAAGCGTCGCCGAGCCGCCACAAAGAGTCGTCCGCCTTGCTGAAGAGAGGGTAGTGGTCGGTGAGGGATTGAAGACGGTTGGCGGCGGAGGGATTGCTGCCTTTGGTGTGATAGAACACGCCGACACGGTACTCGTGTTCGGCGAGCACTTCCTGGATGTTTCGCAGCAACTGCTGGGCGCGGGGAGCGAACTTGCTGTTCGGAAATTGCACGAGGACCTGCCGGCACTCGTCCTCGGCGCGTAGTGCGTGAGTGGTGTCCCGATCCGCCTTTTCCATCTGCCGGTAGTGAATCATGCAGACTTTTTCCTGCGCCTCTGCGGATTCCTCGAGAGTGGGATAGAAGAGGATGAAATCCTTGTACTCGGCCTCCGCTTGCGCGAGACCGTGCGAACCCCCTTCACGGAACCAGGCGTCGGCGACGGCGAGCTTGGCTTTCGCCAGAAACTCGCTGGTGTCGTAAGTACTGATCAGCGTCTGCAACGTGAGGCGGGCAATGTCGTAACGACCCTTTTCGATATCCTTGATCGCCTTGTCGAAGAGGACTTTGTCGGGCTGCAGTGTGTCTTTCGTGATCGGGTTCTCATATTTCTTTCTCCCGCATCCAAGAGTCACGAGCAGCCCGGCCGCCAGCACGGCCAGAGCGATCCGCTCCAGAACTAGCCTTGCTTTTGTTTCCATAAGACACCAACACTCGCCGGGCGTCATGCCCGGACGGCATTCGACTCCTGTGCGATCCTTCGCATTTCCACGACCGTGGCGGCCGGATCGGGGCTCAGAAACACTGTTGCTCCCGCGACTACCCAGTCGACTCCCACGCGCACGACTTCCGAAAGATTCTCCAGCGTGACTCCGCCGTCGATCTCAATCGGGAATTTCAGTCCCATCTCGCGGCGCCGGGTCGCGACCCAGCGTACTTTCTCCAGCGTCCGCGGAATCAGTTGCTGGCCGCCAAAACCGGGATTCACGCTCATGATCAGCACGAAGTCGGCCAGCCCAAACACCTCTTCCAACATTGTAGCGGGCGTCGACGGATTCAGCACGACGCCGGCCAGCGCACCCTCGCTCTGGATGAGCCGGAGCGTCCGGTCCAAGTGAGGACACGCTTCCTGATGGACGGAGATCTGGTCCGCACCCGCTTCAACGAAGAGAGGAACGTACGGGTCGGGATTGGTGATCATGAAGTGCACGTCGAGGGTGAGCTTCGTCACCTTCCGGATAGAGCGCAGGACCGGAGGGCCGACCGTCAGGTTTGGCACGAAGTGGCCATCCATGACGTCGACGTGGAGCATCGTGGCCCCGCCGCGCTCGACTTTGGCGATCTCCTCACCCAGCCGCGAGAAGTCAGCGGACAGGATGGACGGTATTATTTCCAACATGTTGCGGGACTAGTTCGATGGTATCACAGCGGCGAAGAAACCGTCGCCTGGATCGACGCCAGGAAGCCGGCGGAGGATTTTATCCGGCAGGCGCCCAAGAACCTTCTCAAGTACTGCCTCGTTCTCCTCCCGCTCAAGCGAGCAGGTGGAGTAAACGAGCCGTCCACCGGGCGCAAGAGCATCGAGCGCTCGGGTCAGCATTTTCACCTGGCGGTCATGAAACCTCGGCAGGTCGCTGGGCTGCAAGCGCCACTTGATCTCCGGGTTCCTGCCGAGGGTGCCGGTGCCCGAGCAGGGAGCGTCGAGGAGTATCCGCTCAAAACGGCGGCGGAACGGCAGCGGTTCGGAGACATCGGCGACGACACGGCCGCAGCGCAGCCCTTTCAGCGCAGCCAATCTGAGCGGGCTGATGTCGCAAGCGACGGCTTGGACGCCTTGTTCGAGCGCTTGCGCCGTTTTGTTACCAGGGGCCGCGCAAAGGTCCAGAAAAGTGGCGCCCGATTCGAGTTCGAGCAGCGGAATGATGGACTGTGAACCGATGTCCTGAATACGAAGGCGGGACGGCTCCCCGGAAACCACGCGATAGCAGCCCGGCGGGCCACATGGTTCCAATTCGACACCTTCGACGGACACTCCCTGGGGAACGCGGACCCACGTTTCAGGAGGCTTGAGAAATGCGAGAGCAATCCGCTCCGCAGTGGATGCGCCGAACTGGCGCGTCCAACTTTCGAGCAACCACGCAGGGTGAGACAGGGCGGTCACCCGGTCCAGCCATGCGACGGGTCCCCTGTCGATTTTTCTGAGCACGGCGTTGACGAAACCCGCCGCGGAGGATTTTCGCGCCGTCCGCACGAGGCCGACACTTTCGGCGACGGCGGCGTGGCGGGGGATTCGGTCAAGGTATCGCAGTTGGTAGATTCCGATCCGGAGCGCGATTCGCACTTCCGGATCAAGCCGTTCCGCGGGCCGGCCGGAAGCGCGTGCGATGAGCGCATCCAGCTGCGCCTGCATGCGAAGGCATCCAAAGACGATTTCGGATGCCAGCCCGGCGTCCCGCGCGTCGAGTCCATCGGATCTGCGAAGGAGGTCCGATGCGTGTGCACCGGCCGGGATGCGCAGAAGTATGCGAAAGGCAACGTGGCGCGCCGGAGACATGGCTTTCTCCGTTATCCCACGATCGCCCGCGGATCGCGAGCCGGCCGGCCGGCAGACGTTTACAGAGCGCAGCGCTTACGAGGCGCTCCGGTGCACTTTCGGATCGCGACGGCGACGGTGACCCGTCGAACTTCCACGGCGACCTCGCTCGTAGGCCTGCAAAGAGCGGATCAGGGCATCGATGGTTCTTCGCCGGCGGTATAGGCGAACCAGTTCGCGGGAGTACGTCCCAGACGGACCCGCGGAGGGGGAGGTCGGAATGCGTGTCATTGCGCTAGGGTACCCTGAAGCGCAGAAAAGTACCACGGGACGAAAGTAACATTCCCATTGCGCAAATGAGGGTTCCGGAGTGGGACTGTACTATCCATCGGAATACCGCGCCATTAACTTTGATTGGTGACAGTATTCGTAACCTACTGATTCTCCGTGGGAACGCCAGCAGCCGCAGTCGCGGATCACACCTCTAACCTCGGTTAATGGTGTACTGGCATCCCGTACCACGTAGACTGTCCGAAAGATAGGGAAGTAAGGACGCTAAGTACCTTTATATTCTTATATATGCAGCAGCCGAGCTGTATGTTAGTTGTGGTCCCTCCCGATGGCGACCGGAGACGTGAACTGCGTTTTAAGGTCGAACGGCCGTGCCGGGTGTACCCGGCGGATGCCGGACTCCAAAAAGTGGACGGCGTAATCGAGGACATCAGCCGAACAGGCATTCGGATCTTTCTGCCGGATAGCCGGATGAGCCAGCGATGGCCGAAGGTGGGAGACGCGGCCCTAATCGTGCTCGACCTCCCGCAAAGCAAAAAGTACGCACCGCGTTGCCTCGAGTGCGCAGGCCGCGTGGTCCGGGTCGGGAATGCACTTGCAGATTGGTCATCCTTCGCATTCGAAATAGAGCGCGTACGCGTGCGGAGTAACGGAAAGCGGAAGTGCGACAAATCCGTGGAGCTGCTCGAAATGAACCCCACGGCCCGAACTCAGTAGGGAGAAGCATGGACTCGGCAATCGATCAATACGGAAAGTGGGCGGTTGCCGCGCAGTCTCTGCCAGAGGGTCCTCCGCTGAGCGATGAACAGACATACCGCGAACTTTTCGAGAACGCCAACGATGTCGTCTACACGCACGACCTCCAGGGCAACTTCACCTCCGTGAACAAGGCCATCCAGCGCATCACAGGTTTCAGCCGGGCCGAAGCGCTGAAGCTCAGGATTCAGGACCTTCTGGTTCCGCAGTCGGCAGACACCGCACAGAGGATGCTGACGAAGATGCTGGGCGGCGCGCCTCGAGCCACCTACGAGGTGAGCTTTCGGACGAAAGACGGCCGCGCCGTTGCCTTCGAGGTCAGCTCCCGGCTCCTGTTTCGCCAGGGACAGCCGGCTGGAGTGTTGGGGATCGCCCGGGACGTCAGCCAAAGGCGGCGATCCGAAGCCCACCTGCACCTGCTCAATTCGGTGGTCGTCAATGCCAACGACGCAGTGCTGATCGCGGAGGTGCAGCCCGGAGACAGTCTCGGCGCGAGGATTGTCTACGTCAATGAAGCGTTCACGCGAATGACGGGTTATATCGCCGACGACGCAATTGGGCGAACCATGCGTATCCTGCTTGGTCCGCGCACGGAAAGAGAGCGGCTCGACGAGGTGCGCCGGGCGTTGGCTAACTTGGCCCCGGTTCGAATAGAAATGGTGAACTACCGCCAGGATGGTTCTGAGTTCTGGGTGGACGCCAATTTCGTTCCGATTGTCGACGACGACGGAGAATTCCGGCGCTGGATGGCAGTCCAGCGAGATATCACCAGCCGGAAGCGCGCTGAGGAACTGGAGCGGGATCGCAATCACGCGCTGGAAATGATGGCGAACAACGAGCCGCTGGAGAAGCTGCTCGGCCACTTGGTCGAGATGGTTGAGCGTCAACATCCGGATCTGCGCTGCTCTGTGATGCTCTCGGACGATGAAAAGAGCTTCGCGGGAGAGCCCGAAGCTGCGGTGTCGGCTGTCGCCGGGGGAGTGAGAACAGCCGGCACGCCGGCGCCGACGCAGGGGAGGATTGAGATCCTGGCAGGGAACGGCTCCTCGCTGGGTTACTTCAAGGTTCAGTGCAAGACGCCCCGAGCTTTGAGCGAGGACGAGTTTGACCTGGTGAGGAAAGCAGGCCGGTTAGCCGCGATCGCGATCGAGCAGCGACAGTTGACCGAACGCCTCGCGCACCAGGCACGGCACGACGCGCTGACGGGCCTGCCGAACCGTTTCCTTTTCGAAGACCGCCTTCAGCAGGCGCTGGCCCGCGCACGGCGGCACGGCACGCTCACAGCGGTGCTCTTCGTCGACCTCGACCGGTTCAAGCAGATCAACGACACCTTGGGCCACGCCGCCGGAGACGCGCTGCTCCAGCAGGTAGCGCACCGCCTTTCGCTGTGCATTCGCGAGACGGACACACTCGCGAGGATGGGCGGAGACGAGTTCACTGTGCTGCTCGGCGACCTACGCGAGACGCGGTATGCGCTGGTTGTGGCGCAGAAACTCCTGGATGAACTCAAGAGTCCGTTTTCAGTTGAAGAGTACGAACTTTTTGTCACGGCGAGCGTGGGAATCAGCCTGTTTCCGAGGGACGGTCGCGACTCCGCCACTCTCCAACGGAACGCCGACAGCGCGATGTACCGAGCGAAGAACCAAGGCCGGAACCGGTATCAGTGTTTCGTTCCGGAGATCGGCGAAACTGCTCAGGAGTCGCTGGAGATCGAGACGGCGCTGCGCAAGGCGGTGGAGAACGGAGAGCTGCTGATTCAGTACCAACCGCAGGTCGATCATTTAGGGAGGGTAGTGGGGCTGGAGGCGCTGCTGGGATGGCATCATCCGCGCTTGGGCATGATTTCTCCGACCCAGTTCATACCGGTCGCAGAAGAGACCGGGCTGATCTTCCCGATCGGCGGGTGGGTTTTGGAGCACGCCTGCCGGCAGAGCGTTGCCTGGCAGAAGGCCGGCTATGAAGGTGTAAAGATGGCAGTTAACGTCTCGGCGGTGCAGTTCAACCGCGCGGGCTTCGTGGATACGGTGGCTGAGACGCTGCAGCGAACGGGACTCGATCCGTCGATGTTGGAACTCGAACTGACGGAGAGCGTTGTGATGCGCGACGTTCGAGAGTCATCGCGTCAGATGCAAGGATTACGTACTCTAGGCGTGAGTCTGTCGATTGATGATTTTGGCACAGGCTACTCATCGTTGAGCTACCTGCGCCGGCTGCCGATCGATACTCTCAAGATCGACCAATCCTTCCTGCGGGAAATGGACGGTGAACCGAGCACGATGCCGCTGGTGAAAGCGATTGTGGCGCTAGCCCACAGCCTCAGTCTTTCGGTGGTGGCGGAAGGCGTGGAGACGGAACGTCAATTGGGAGCATTGCGGCGCGTGGGATGCGACCGATTTCAGGGTTTCCTGCTCGGGCAACCGATGCCGGCTGGCCCCGCTGAACGGTGGCTGCAATCCACAACGGACGCGCTCGCGTTGCTACCGCGGATCGGGCCGGGGCGGGACAGCGACCGAACCTCGGTGGCAACCTCGATTGAGTCACTGTTTGTCCCTCTCACTCCGGCGGCGGCGTCGTAGACTGTGCCCCGCCCTGCTTGACCTTCACCAGAATGG
Organism: Bryobacteraceae bacterium; assembly: GCA_035455185.1. Lineage (GTDB taxonomy): Bacteria > Acidobacteriota > Terriglobia > Bryobacterales > Bryobacteraceae > JAEHDI01. The sequence continues at coordinate 9,416 of DATIFQ010000192.1, forward strand.
AACTGTACTAGAACCCTCACCAGAATGGAACTGTACTAGACAACTCAATCGTTCGGGCTAGTACAATCTGCAACCCAAATAGCCCCGGAAGCTATTTACTTAAAGTCACTTAGGCTGCTACACTGCTGCTGGCCGCGACTGTGTCGACGGTCGACTTGAGGACGTGCTCAGTGCCCGACCGGGCAAGAGAGGCTGCGCTCCGAACGGGGAAGGGCGCAGAATCGTCGTGCCGGCGGGCCGACACGGGAGGTGAGTGTGTCTGACCAGAAATTGGTTTGCCCGCACTGCGGGCATGACGGCAGTGCCGAATCCGCAAAATCTCCTCTGGAGAGTTTTGGATTTAACTACCTTGAAGACGACGTGGTGTCCCGAGAGGTTCGAGGATTCGATGCGGATGGCAAACTTCTGATCGACCGAGAGCCGAGAGCCACCGGTGCACGGGGGATGAACCCGAGAATCGAGTGCCGGTCCTGCTGGCAGACGTTCACGCTGCCCGCCGAGGTGGAGCGAGCGGCGCAGCCGGAAGTGGTTGTAGGGCTTGAATCGGCCGAGGTATCGCCACAGGGGCCACAACCGGAAGTGGTGCCCACGCCACCGCCTGCCCCAGCCGTCGCACGCAGCGTTGCCGAGAAACTGGCCGATTTCTTCGAAACAGCCTTGAACGAGATTCGACAGACGCTCGCATCTGACCTCGAAAAAATCGAGGGCAGGGTCGCGAACGTGACCACAGGCCTGGGGGACGTGCAAAATGGCCTTAATACGGTCCGGTTGCGCACGGAGGATCTGACTGAGGAACAGCATCGGGAGGCCGAGGCAGTCAGTGAAATAGAGGCCCGGCTTCGGAGGTTTGAAGACGGAATGCCCGCCCTACGAGAAGACGTCCAAGCGCTCACGGCTGGCCAAATGGACGTCCGGGACGAGATCGAGACCCAGTTGCATCGAGTCGTTGGAATCGAAGACGGTGTATCGAGGGTGGAGCAACTCGTCCAGCAGTATCGTGAAGCCCTGGATCTGAACGCCAACTCGGCTAGGGCGGAGTTTGCGGCGTTGAAGGATCGTTGCGAGGCCCTGGAGCGCCGCCTCGCGGATGAGACAGGAAGGGCTGAGAGCTTGAGAAAGGAGCTTCGGGAGTCGCAGGAGGCGGAATTGCGGCGTCTCGACGCCCAGGCGGCAGCCATCCGGTCACTGCACCTCTCGGCGGAGGCCCAGCTTCGCCATAGGGAAGAACTGCGGGCCACACTGCAGAAGCTCGAAACGCTTGCGCAAGCGACGGATATTCCGTCGCCGCTTCCGGAGAACCTCTGAGCCGGAGTCGGATGAAAGATCGGATGAAAGAAAAGACGTGAGCGGACGCCGGTTGTGATGTTGTGAACCGTTCTTCTGGGGAGGAGAACGAGCGGGAAATGGCTACATTCGATTTCGTCACGTCGGGCGAGTTCCGGGCATCCCTTGAAAGGGACGCCGAGGAATTGCTGGCGTGCATGAAGGCCGGGGCCTGGAAGTCAGTTCACGTCCTTGCCGGGAGTCTCATCCATGCGACGATCCTCTACCACCTCATGTCGACCGGCAAGGTGGGAGAGAACGAGCTGCTGAAGTTGAGCCTTTCCGAACTACTGGACCTCTGCAAGGAACAGCAGGTGTTGTCCACACGGACGCTCGACCTCGCAGTGTTCATTCGACCATACCTCCAATTCATCCATCCGAGCGCTGGGACGCGACTCTGCGAGGGGCCCGACGAAACGGGCGCCAGAATCGCACAGGCGTTACTTGAGATCATCGTCAACGAATTGTCGGCGAACCGGCGACAGTCGTACGGCGTGACGGCGGAACAGGTCGTCGCCAAGCTCCAACTGGACCCCTCCTCGATCGCCATCCTGGACCACCTGCTCCGGAAGATGAACGAGCAGGAACTGGAGCGGCTCCTGATCGAGGCAATCCCCAACGCGTATCTAGACGGAGCACGGTTCCAGCCGCAGGAAAAAGAGGCCGCCCTCCAGCATCTGGCACGTTGTTTTCGGATGGCGCTGGCGCTGGCGTCCGACGGCCTTAAGCGGAAGGTGGTCAAGAGGTACATCGGCGTCCTGGAGCATGAGAGTGAATACACCGTGCGCGCTTACGAGACGCAGTTCTTCCGGGGAACCGACCTTAAGTTTCTGGACGCGGAGGAAAGGGAAGTTGTCAAGAGGCACTTTGTGTCGAGCCTCAGCAGGAACTTCAGCCCGGAGCTGGTTGAAGCGGCGGAGGGGATGGGCGCCTTTCTCGAATCCGAAGAGGAAGCTCGGGCGTTTTTTGTCCCTCTGGTTTTGCGAATGATCGACGAGAAAGACGAGACGCAACGAACTGCCATCCGTGACCGGGTCTTGAATGAGTACCGCATCACCTCCGAACAGAACCAGCAAATGCTGCGAAGCTGGACGGCACGCTTGAAGGGTTTCCTCCGCCGCGAGGGCCGAGAGGCAGCCGTGGAGGTCATGCTTCCGCTCGAAGCAGTATTCTGATCAGCCAAACCCCGGCCCGTACGTGCGACAAGCCACTACCGGCGAGTTCCGGAGTCAAATCGACCATAATGGGATTTGGACCTCGAAAGAACTCTGCTTCGGAAGGTGGGTGAGGCGATCGGCCGTTACCGGATGATCCGCGACGGCGACCGCGTAGCCGTCGCGTTGTCGGGTGGCAAGGACTCCCTGACCCTTCTTGAGATCCTCATTCGACTGCGGGATCGCGCCCCGGTTGACTTCTCCGTCTGCGCATTCACTGTGGAACAAGGGAAATTCCTGAGACCGATTGAGCCGCTGGGCAATTACCTTCGGGAGAGGGGAATCGCTTGGACGTATTTTCAGGACAAAGCGTCCCTTCGCCTTGTCGAAGAGCAACCCGGACACGGCTGCGACCTGTGCAGCCGGTATCGCCGGCGAGCGGTGTATGAGATCGCCCGCGGGCTGGGAGCTAACGTCATTGCTTTCGGTCACACCGCCGACGATTTCTGCGAAACGTTTCTCCGAAATTCATTATTTACCGGCCGAGTGAGCGCGCTGCCGCCCGTGACGCACTCCCGCGACCGGGAGTTCCGGCTCATACGCCCGCTGCTCTTTGTACCCGAAAGCCTGACGCAACAGTTCACCGAGTCGCTCGGCGCCCCGGTGGTGCCGTGCGGCTGTTCACAGAAGACAGGAACCGTGCGGCGAGCTCTGCGAGACATATTTGCCAGCCTGGAAAAGGACTACCCAAACCTGAAGGAGACAATGCTGGCCGCGATGGGCAACCTCGAGCCGGCGCGCCTGCTCGACACCCGGTATCTGGATTTGGACGACGGGCGCGCCGAAGCCGTTGAGCGCAATCCGTTTCCAGTGCTGCCGGAGTCGTGACGATTGCCTCTCGGACGCCACGGGATTTGCATTTGGCGCCCTCCAGAGTTAGCCTCATACATGCCGTTTGGAGGATACCTATGTTGTCTCGACTGCTTCAAAGTTTCCGCATGAGAAACCTGCCCGGCCTGAGCCGCAGAGATCTGTTTCGAGGCGGAGGTTTGATGGCCGCGGCCGGCCTGTTCGAGGGATCGGTACAGAGCGCCGCCGCAGACGCGGGCCTGCGCATCGGGCCGGATATCTATCAGTCGATCGGCGTGCACCCGATCATCAACTGCAAGGGAACTTTCACGATCATCAGTGGCTCGCTCTCGCTGCCGGAAGTCAAACAGGCAATGGATGCGGCCTCCCGGCATTACATCCACCTTGATGAGCTGATGGATGCCGTCGGCAAGCGGCTCGCCGAGATTACCGGAGCCGAGTTCGGGGTCGTCACGGCAGGTTGCGCGGCGGCGCTGACACACGCCACGGCGGCTTGCATCGCCGGCGCGGACCCGGAGAAGCTTCAGCGACTTCCGTACCTGGAAGGTCTGAAGAACGAAGTCCTCGTGCCCCGTTACTCGAGAAATGTGTACGACCACGCGGTGCGGATGCTGGGCGTGAAAATCGTCGAAGCCGACAACCTCGATGAGTTCGAGAAGGCGTTTAACGAGCGGACGGCGATGGTGATGGTTCTGGCAAGCCCGCCGGACAGCGGCCCGTTCGGACTGGAGCCGATCTGTCGAATCGCCCGGCTGAAGAGAGTGCCGGTCCTGGTGGATGCGGCTGCCGAGAAACTGACGATCCCGAACGTCCATCTCCAGCGCGGCGCCCACCTGGTCGCGTACAGCGGCGGGAAGTGCCTGCGGGGTCCGCAGTGCGCAGGCGTGCTTCTGGGCCAGAAGGACCTGGTCAAGGCGGCCTGGCTGCACAGCGCTCCTCACCATGCTTTCGGCCGGTCGTTGAAGGTTGGCAAAGAGGAGATTATGGGTATGCTGGCCGCGGTCGAGATGTGGGTGAAGCGCGACCACGACGCGGAGTGGAGGCAGTGGGAATCGTGGCTCGACGAAATCGCTGGACAGGTGACCAAGGTTGACGGCGTGACGACCGACGTACTCCAGCCGAGTGGCCTCTCGAACTACGCGCCGCAATTGCGGATCAAGTGGGAAGGCGAAAAGATCGGCATCACCGGCCGCGAGATGGAGAAAATTCTTTGGGAAGAAGAGCCCAGAATCATCCTGTCCGGCGCTAGCGGCGATTACCGCGACAACATGGCCAGTTCGATCGTAATTATGCCGTACATGATGACTCCCGGCGATGCGCAGGTCGCGGGTAAGCGCTTCCGGGAGCTGCTCGAAAAACCGCCGCGCGTCGAACGCAAGCGAAACACCGATCCGCCGGTGCAGATTTCAGGCCAGTGGGACGTCCATATGGAATTCTTCTGCGGTAGCGGAGAGCACTCGTTAGTCTTCGAACAGAAGGGCAGCGAACTGGTAGGCACGCACAGCGGCGACATTCTCTCCGGCGATCTGAGAGGCACGATGGAAGGAAACGAAGTCCGCTTCCGCAGTTCGCACAAGTACGAGGGGACGCGGTTGGGCTACCGCTTCGAAGGCAAGGTGGACGGCGACATCATGCGCGGCACCGTAGACATGGAAGAGTACGGCGTCGCACAGTGGACCGCCCACCGCCACACCTACGGCCGTCCTGGCGGCATCGTCAGACCGCAGAAGAACGTCTGAGCGGCGCGGCGGACGGGCCGCCGCGCGAGTTACTTCAGCTGCAAAACGACCACGTCGTCGGCCGGGATCGTGACGAGCGCTCCCCCAGCCGTCAGTCTCCTTGCATCCACAGAAGCGGTGGCGCCGGAAACCACCTTCGCTGATCTCACGGATGACAGTGGGGAGGGAAGGTTGCCCGGCCGCACCACACAGGTGACCGTCTTCGGCTCGGCGTTGAAATTCGCAAGCAGCAGGTACGCCTCGCCCTGCTTGCTGTAAACCGCCGTGACAAGCTTCTCCCCTTCGATTTTCACCGCGTTGTTCCGGTAGTCCTCGAACTTGTAGTCCTCGAGGTTGCCAAGGGGCTTGAGCCGGGCGGCGAACTCAATGGTCTCCTCGTTGGCGCGCCATGGCATGACGGCCGTCATGAGTCCGAGGAGCGCGTGTTGCCGCAAGATGCGCTTCGGCGCGTTGTTATCGACAGTTCCGATGATGATCGCGGCTCGGGAGCGCGCTCCCGCCCAATCCCATTCGAGTGGAAGTTCGCTGGGCGGAGGCACGGAGACGGAGAGCCGTGCGTAGCCGAACTCGAGGCCGACCACCTTGTCGGCGAAGTTCTCCGTAGCAAACATCGGCACGAGCGTGTTGTGGAGGATGAACAGCCCGTTCGGCCCCACCCGTTCGCGAGTCCATTCCACAAGTTCAAGCAACTCGTCGATGTCCCAGTGGCCGGTCTCGGAAATGGCGAGTGCCGCGAGGCCTTTCTCTCCCGAGACGCCGTTAGACGTCTTCCCGACGTGCCGCGGGTTATTGCAGAACATGGCGATGTTCCAGTCGTAATAAATGCCGTCGAACTTGTGGTTCTTAAGCACGCGGTCGACACAGAGCTTCATGAAGTCGAGCCAGCTGGATTTCAGGCACATGTGCGAGCCATAGAAAGTGTTCGGGCGTTGGTTGTCCTGGTCGTCCGGTTTCCTGCCCCATTCCTCGCCGTGTTTCTTGAACTCGTCCGTACTCTGGTGCAGTTCGTGGTTTGAGAAATAGGGTGAGAGGCGGATGCCGTGTCGGTGAAGCGTGTCGATCATGGCGTCCATTTTTCTCATCACGTCCGGCGGATATGGAGGATAACTGCCATCACGCCAAAAGATGCCGTCTTGAAACGCATCGCCGTCGTTATGCAGCGTCATCTCGCGGATACCGGAATCAGCCAGCTTCCGAATCTCGCCTTCCGTGATCTCCTTGCCGTCACGATTGCGGATTCCG
>DATIFQ010000193.1:0-2313 GCA_035455185.1 Bryobacteraceae bacterium
TGGCGCGGGCCGATCTGGATGCCCGTCAATGCTCTGATTGTCCGCGCTCTGCTGCATTACTACCTCTACCACGGTAACGAGTTTACCGTCGAATGTCCCACCGGCTCCGGGCGGCGAATGAACCTGTACCAAGTGGCCGAAGAGATCACACGCCGGCTGGCCAACATCTTTCTGCGGGACCAGGAGGGCCGGCGCGCAGTCTATGGCGATAGTCACAAATTTCAGAAGGATCCGCACTGGCGCGATTGCCTGCTGTTCTACGAGTATTTTCACGGCGACAACGGGGCCGGGCTCGGGGCCAGCCACCAGACCGGATGGACGGGAGTGATCGCCCGTCTGATGCATTTCTTTGCCGTCGTCGAGCCGGCAGAGTTCCTCGAAGGGCGCGACAGGATCTTTGCCGAGATAACCGCGCAAGCGCAGAGCAGGCAGCCGGCAGCCAGGGTCAAGAAGCGCGGATAGCTTTTCGGCTGAGGAGTCCTATTCTCGGCGCCGGAACCAGGTAAAAAGCGTTTTCAGCGCCCAGTCACCTTCGCGGTGCCCGCCCCAGGGAATTTCCGGTTTGACCGCAATCGCGAAACGCGGTGAGAGCACGCGGCCAAGCTGGAACCCTGTCCGGAACGACAAGTGGTTGTCCCGTTCCCAATCGGTCTTGATTTCCGTGTCGAGCAGAATCCACCACCGAGGGCGGACCCGATAAACGAGAGTGGGCGTGGTGAGCAGATGATTCGAATCGAGGCGGTCGGAGTCTCCGGCAAACGACACATAGTTTTGGAGCTTGACCAGGAAGAAACCCTTGCGCTTGGGGAAAAACCAGATGGGCACCGCGAGCGGAGCCACGCGCCATTTGCCTCCTCCCAGGGTTCGTTGGGTGGCCGTGGGGAGGGTCAGCCCCGAGCCCATGGCCAGGGCGAAACCGGGAGTCAACCAGGGCACATACAGAACCTGCCCGTAAAGGTCGCCGAGCCCCGCGTGAGTTGACCCACCAACTCCGGTGGTGACCATGGGAACGTCGACGCGAGTCAGAATCCCGAGCTTTCCGCCCAGCCTCCGGCGTTTTCGGAAGAAGACACGGTCGGAGCGGAGAATCAGCGCGTTGGTCCACGCCTCATCGTTCAGATTGAAATACTCATTGCGAACGCTGAAAAAGACACTCTGGGTTGGATCGGCCTCATCGCGAACCTCTTCCTGCTCCGGGCTGGGTGGCGGGCTTGTCTGGGCGAAGCTGGGGATGGCAGTCAGAAGCACTCCCAAGGCGAATCCAGTGGTCTTCATTCGGAGACACACCAGCAACCTCCTTGGTGCCTGGCCGGTTCAGCCACCAGACCGGGTGGGCGGGAATCATCGCTCGGAATACATTATCTTGCCACCATCAAGCCGCAGCAACTTTTCGCAGGCTGAAAGATGGCCTATCGCGAATCACCCGCGCAAGCTCAGAACGACCCGTCGGCGGGCGAGGTCAATGGTCTACAGCGGCGCGACTTCGCAGAAAACCTTGATGACGTCCTTGCCCATCGTCAACGTGTCGAGCAATTCCCGGAAGTTCTCGAGACCCTTCACCGGATGCGTCAGCAGCTTCGCCAGCCAGCCCGGGTATTGCAGCTCGGCCTCCGACAAGTCCTTGGCGCCCATCTCGAAGTGCTCGCGGTTGGCGTTGACGCTGCCCGCCACCACTTTGTTGCCCAGCACAAAGCCGAGGTTGATTCGGTCGGCCGGCACTTCGGCCTTGCGGTTGCCGCCGGTCACGCTAACCAGCATCAGCACGCCGTTCTTGGCCAGCACGTCCATGGCCTCAAACACCAGCGGGGAGTAGCCCGTGCCTTCCCCGATGAAGTCGAAGGGACCGTATTTCTTCGACGCTTCCGTGAGGCTCATCTCCGCCGTGTTGACGTAGCGCACGCCGATTTCATCCAGCAGGTCGGCGTTCTTGTAGGGCCGCGGCGTGCGCCCGAACGCCGTGACCTCCAGACCCCGCAGCTTGAGCAGCAGCGAGGCAATCAGTCCCAGCGGGCCTGCGCCCAGCACCGCCGCCTTGCGCGGATGCCACACCCGCAGCCGCCGCTGAATTTCGTAGGCCTGCGCGATCGCTTTCTCCACCACGCTGGTCGGCTCCATCAGCACGCCTGGCCCTTTCAACTGCTCCGGCACGCGGATGATGTATTCGGGTTCATCCACGTAGTACTCCGCCAGATAGCCGTGGCGCAGGTTGATGCCGCGCTCGTAGTAGACGTCGTCGGTGGTCATGTCGTAGGTGCCGATCTTGTCGTAGATGCTCGAGCCCGGCCGGCGCACCGTGGCGGCCACGTAGTCGCC
>DATIFQ010000194.1:0-6466 GCA_035455185.1 Bryobacteraceae bacterium
GGCCGAGATTCCGGCCCGTTGAAGAAGCGCAGAACCAATCCCCTAGCCCTGATGGACAGACTACTCGTTGTCGCGGTTGCCTGACCGTTCGCTAGGATCGGCCGATGGAAGGGGTGGGGCATCTCCTGTCCGCCGAGCAGGCCGCTCACTTCCCTGGGCATGGTTGGGCTCTCGGGTGGAGCGGACGGCGATCACTGTACTTCCCGATCCTGTCTGTTTTCGAGGAGGTGTCAACGATTCGCAGAAGACGGGGCGTTTACGATCCGCTGGATCTCTCGGAGTGCGACCGCGCGACAAGGAGCTTCGCCAACACCTTTTGGAAGCTCGTGGTCACCCTCCGTGAATTGGAGGCTCTCGCGCGGGACGTGGGACGCTGGGCGGACGACGACGATCTCGGGCGGACTCGAGCAGTCTTTGAGCACGCGCCACTCTTTGTCGATCTCGCCTTCGTGTATCTCCGTCGGTTAGCCGATCGATTCGCGCAGGCGATAGATCCGGTTCTGTTCCGTGACCGATCCTCGCCTCGCTCGAAATTCCGGGCGCTGAGCGAGTACGCTACGAGCGCTGAAGATAGCGACCTACTCGTGAACAGGGAGCGCCTGTTGGAAGTCCTCTCCAAGAGTTCCTGGCTGGAGCGACTCCAGAGATTGAGGGAGATGCGAAACTCCCAGGAGAGAATTCGCGTCTTTACGGGTTTTTTCGCTCTGAGCCGACGGTGAAGGAGTTCTCAAAACCCAAAGGTCGAAGGTTCAAATCCTTCCCCCCGCAACCATGAAAACAAAGGAGTTGGGCGAGTTGCCCAATTCCTTTCCCGTTTGACTTACCGGATTCTTACTGGGTTCCTCCGCTCAAGGGCTCAGCGCTATGGGCTCATCAGGTTCGGCTCGCCGCGAACGGGCACGCAGATGAGATGATGCCTCTCCCGACCGAGGGACGACGCACGGCGCTCCATCGATCCAGAAATGTTCAAGAGTCGGATGCGCCCGGCACCCAGTCGATCTAGCCTCACCCATACCAAGGCTTCTCATCAGGTTCGACCTGTAAACCGTCCATCAGCTTGTTGAAGCCGCTAAACAGATCGACGACCGCCATCAACTCCAGCACCCCTTCATCGTCCAGACCCAGCTTCCGCACCGCGGAAGTGTGGACGTCCAGTCAGTAGGCGCAGGCGTTCACCGCGGACACGGCAACCGCAATAATCTCCTTCGTCAAGCGGTCCAGCCTACCCTCGTTGACCATCACCGCTTTGACTTTGCTCCAGTTCGCCTCCAGATAGTCGGGATTCGGTGCCATCACCTTGTATAGATTCGGCACGAAGTCGATCCGGTGCTGAACCTTGATCTCGTCGTAAATGGCCTTCACCTTTCCGACGGCCTCATCCTCCGGGACCATCTTCACTCTTGTCTTTCTCATCGCGCCCTATCCTTTCTCCGGGACGACTGCAACGCACGAGATTGCTTGGAACACGCCGGGCGGCCTGATCAGGCCGATCGCTCAGGCCGCAGCCACCACAGCACTGCGGCTATCACGAACAGCGGCAGACCTTCGATGACCGTCATGACGAGGCCCTTCTGCATGGGTGTCGCTATGAGCATCACGAGACCATGAGCGGCGTTCGCCCAGATGGTGAAATCGATGAAGAGAGCGTGCTTTGCAGGGTCGTCTGAAGCACGCCACAGCATGACCGCCCACACGATGTGGATCGCGGCCATCATGCTTTCGAGGGCGGCATTGTAGGGCTGGAATCTGAGCAGCGGCGCAAGCCGACTTCCGGGCGCGAGGATGGGCGCGTTCAGGAGAATGAGTGTGATCCACGGAATGAACGCTGCGAGGTATCCAACGGACAGGACCCGCAGGAAAATACGCAGCCAGGTCATCCTCACCATGCCGTTGGTTCTGACCGGGATTTCCATTTTGCCCGCCGGATCGGCCGCGTTATACACCCGAAGCGCGGGAGCCGGCCGAAGGACCGTCGGGAAATCCTCCACCCGCAACCATGATTCCCAAGGAGTTAGGCGAGGCCGCCTGACTCCTTTTCTTTCAGGTCGAGCGAAAGTGGAGATTCGCTGGAGCACATTTCCGTCATTTCAAACTTCCACCAACAGCGGCTTCACAACGCAAGAGCTTCGTATCCGGGCGTGCCATCCGGGCCGAGAAATTCGCCTCCGGGGCGCCTCGCCGGGATGGGCAAGACGCATCTTGACAAGTCGCGGCGGGTGTCTCTAAGATATTTCGTGAGATTACGAAGTGACGACACCGCTTGCTCTCCTCGTCCAAGTCCACAAAGCCATCGGCCACCCGGTACGCCTGCGGCTGCTCGCGATGCTCCGCAGCGGACCCCTCTGCGTCTGCCAGATGACCGTTGTCGTGAAGCTTGCGGCGTCCACCGTTTCCGAACACCTGTCGGACCTCCGCAAGGCCGGTCTCGTCACCGAGCGCAAGGAAGGCCGGTGGGTCGAGTACCGGCTCTCCGAATCCGCCCTGCGGCAGGGCATCCTCGATCCGGTCTGGCCGGCACTGGAGAACGACCGTGAAACGCAGGCGGACGCGGTGCTCCTGAAGGAACTGCGGCGCGTGAGGGTCGATGAGCTCTGCAGCGTCGAACTCGATCTCGCGCGGATCCCACGCCCGAAGCTCGCGTCCGCGGTGGCGAAGGCGGCGCAGATCCGCGCCACCGAAGAAGCACAGCGATGACAACACTCGCCTCCATCGCGACGAACGGGTGGTGGCGCGCGACGCCGAGGCGCGGCTGGGCGCTAACCGCGACCGCCCTAGCCGCCGCCGCTGTGCTCTACACGCAGCTTCAGCGGCTCGCCGCATTCCTCTCGTACGACCTGGCCGGCCTCGAGCGCGGCAGCCACCTCGGATCTGCGGTCGAGTTCTTCGTGTTCGAGGTGCCGAAGGTTCTCCTGCTGCTCACCGGCGTCGTCTTCGTCGTTGGGGTGCTGCGAAGCTTCTTCACGCCGGAGCGCGCGCGGCAGCTCCTCGCTGGAAAGCATGAAGCATCCGGCAACGTGCTCGCTGCGCTCTTCGGCATTGCGACGCCGTTCTGCTCGTGCTCGGCGGTGCCACTCTTCATCGGGTTCGTTACTGCGGGGGTGCCGCTGGGGGTGACGTTCTCGTTCCTGATCTCCGCGCCGATGGTCAACGAGGTGGCGCTCGTTCTCCTCTTCGGCCTGTTCGGCTGGAAGGTCGCAGCCCTCTACCTCGGCACGGGACTCTTCATCGCGATCGGGGCCGGCTGGACGATCGGAAGCATGAAGCTCGAACGGCACGTCGAGCCGTGGGTGTGGACGATCCAAGCCGGCAGCGCAGAAGCCGGCGCGAAGAAGACCTGGGCCGACCGGGTGACGGACGGCCGCGCGGCCGTCCGCGAGATCGTCGGCAAGGTATGGCTCTACGTGGTGCTCGGGATCGCGGTCGGGGCCGGCATTCACGGCTACATGCCGACCAACTTCATGGCTTCCTTCATGGGGCGAGAGGCGTGGTGGGCGGTCCCCGCCGCGGTCCTCCTCGGTGTCCCCATGTACTCGAACGCGGCCGGCATCATCCCGGTCGTCCAGGCGCTCCTCGGCAAGGGCGCGGCGCTCGGAACCGTCCTCGCGTTCATGATGGCGGTGATCGCGCTGTCGCTGCCCGAGATGATCATCCTCCGGAAAGTGCTTCGCCCGGTCCTGATCGGCACCTTTGTCGGCGTCGTGGCGGCGGGCATTCTCGTGGTCGGATACCTCTTCAACGCGGTGATGTGATGCACGCTCGCGACACGGCAACACGGCGGCTCGCGTGGGGGTTCGTGAGCAGCACGGCCGTCCTGGGCCGCGCGACCGCCAACGCCGAAGACAGGCTCGCAATCGAGCACGACACCTTCCAGATCGAGTCCGCGGATGCCCCCTGCGTCGCAGCTCCCAGCTGTGGGTCCACCGTTTCGCTCCCTTCCACCACCTGACAGGAGAACGCAATGTCATCGACACAGATGAGAATCGAAGTGCTCGGCCCCGGATGCGGGCGCTGCAAGGAGACCTTCCGTGTGGTGCAGCACGTCATCGAGCAGGGAGGCCTCGACGTGGAGCTCGTCAAAGACGAGTCCATCGAGCGGATGGTTGCGCTCGGCCTGATGGCGACGCCCGGTTTGGTGATTGACGGCAAGGTCGTCATTTCCGGGCGCATTCCGAAGGCTGACGAAGTCCGGCACCTGCTCGGTGTCGCATGAAGCGAGCTTGGGCCATCAGACCGGGCTGAATCGAATGTCGATTAGCACGATCAAAACGATCGAGGTTCCCGAACGAGCTCACAGTCGCCTCAGATGAGCGCTTTCGAGCGCTACCTCAGCGCCTGGGTTGCCCTCTGCATGGTCCTCGGTGTCCTCATCGGCAAGTTCGTGCCGCGCCTCGTCGGCGCTGTGCGTGACATGGAGTTCGGCACCGGCAGCCACATCAACATCCCGATCGCCATTCTGATCTGGCTGATGATCTATCCGATGATGCTGAAGCTCGATTTTGGATCGATCGTCGGCGTCGGGCGGAAGCCGAAGGGGCTCGTTATCACGCTTGTCGTCAACTGGCTGGTGAAGCCGTTCTCCATGGCGTTCCTCGGCTGGCTCTTTTTCAAACACCTCTTTCTGCCGCTCATCGGACAGGAGCTTGCAAACCAGTACATCGCCGGGGTCATCATCCTCGCTGCAGCCCCCTGCACGGCGATGGTGTTCGTCTGGTCGTACCTGGCGAATGGCGATCCGGCCTACACGCTCGTTCAGGTGACGCTCAATGACCTGTTCATGCTGGTGCTGTTCGCCCCCGTTGTGAAGTTCCTCGTCTCCGGCACCTCCGGTCTCGAGGTGCCATTCCAGGTGCTCATCTACTCGGTGCTGATCTTCATCGTCATTCCTCTAGCGCTCGGGTCGCTGAGCCGCACGCTACTCCTGCGGCGCAAGGGGGTGGATTGGTTCACGAACCGGTTTCTCGCCTTCTTCCAGCCGGTGACGATCCTGGCGCTCCTCGCGACGCTCGTGCTGATTTTCGCGTTCCAGGCGGAGAACATCACCACGCGGTGGTTCCACGTGATCCTGATCGCCATCCCGATCCTCATTCAGGTCTACTTCAACGCGTCCTTGACCTACGGGCTGATGAAACTCTTTCACGTCAATTACGAGGTTGCTGCGCCCGGTGCCCTCATCGGCGCGTCGAACTTCTTCGAGCTCGCCGTCGCCACCGCGATCGCGCTTTACGGCCCCGGCTCCGGTGCAGCACTCGCGACTGTCGTCGGCGTCCTCGTCGAGGTTCCGGTGATGCTCTCTGTCTGCCGGATGTGCATCACCACCAGGCACTGGTTTCGCACTGAGAAGTCGCCCGTTCCCGCGGCTGCGCGGGAGTTGACGGTCGATTAAGAAGTTCCTTGCTTGCAGAGACCGATTGGGGTGCTCTCGAGAACCTCTCCTGGCGACGTCTAACCTGTCCGGATCGAGGGGATTCGTTCGCAAAGAATTCGAACCGCCGGAGAGATCCCGTTCCAGGCGGCCCTGTTTGAGGCGGTCATCCCCGCGTACCGGCGAATCGCCCTGATCGAGGCGCCTGCGCAGCCTGGGGCTCAGCCTATCCGCGATCGGCCGTCACCTGGGCGTCACGGACAAAACCGTCGCCAAGGCGCTCCGGTCGGTTGGATCTCTCGGCGAAAGCTAGGCCTCGACCGATGTCGGCCCGCCGACGGCGATTTCGGCAATCGATTCCGGTGGGTTCGTTTCGCAGAAATAGTCTTCTTTGGTGGTCCCTAGATGTGACCCTCCCTCTCCCGCTCACGCCGTACTTCCTGCAGCTTCAGCAGCATCTCGACGTATCGCTCTTCCTGGCGTGACAGATAGCTCGAATACCGCATGATCTTTTGGAGCTCAGCTTCGTCCGGGACCAGCGACCGGTCCAGTGCCGCCTCCAGCGCGGCCGTGTCCGCCGGCTTCTCGAACATTTCCTTCAGGAGCGTCGCCATTTCAGAAAGGTAACCCGGGAGGGGATCGTCGAGACATTGAAAAGGTCACCCCGTGATTTGGCAGTCCGGAGTTTTGGTTCTCTTTTTTTATTGATCGCCGGGGAAGATTTGTTCTCCAGACCGACGCAGGATGGGAAGAGCTACGACCGCTGTTGTCGTGGAGGCGAAGCGGCTTCTCCGTCCACAACCGGGTCTATGTGCCCGCCGGGGATAGCCAGGGTCTCGAGGCGCTGGTCTGCTACATGATGCGCTCCCCGATGGATCCGAAAGGCATGATAAGCGCCGCCGAGGGAGCCATGCGAGAGGCGCGCGAAAGCCGCGAAAGCCGGCCGGGCTTGACGGTCGCCTCCAGGAAGAGGAAACTTCCCCGTTTTACCGCCTGAGACCCGGGAGCGAAGGTGACCATGGACGACGACGGCTATCCCTCACCCCAAGGCCTCTACGATCCCCGCTACGAGCACGACGCCTGCGGATTCGGCTTCGTCGTCGA
>DATIFQ010000195.1:0-12560 GCA_035455185.1 Bryobacteraceae bacterium
CTTGAATTCCCGGCGGGCGAGAGCCGGGAGTCGCTCGGGCTGACGGGCACGGAGACATTCCACATCGAAGGCGTGAAAGAAGCAGTGACCGGCGGGCGGCGAGCAACGGTGCGCGCTCTGTCCGCGGACGGCATTGAGAGAACCTTCCAGGCGGTTGTGCGTGTGGATACGCCACGCGAAGCGGACTACTACCGTTATGGCGGGATTCTGCCGTATGTGCTGCGGCAACTGGCGGCCGGGGCGTGAGACGGCCCGTTCGGACGTGCATCGCACTGGCGGCGCTCGCGTCCGTGGCGTTCGGCCAGGCGAAGTCCTGGCGCGGCTGGGACACCTACCACTTCATCATGTGGTCCACGGGCGCCCCGAGGGACTGGGGCACGTGGATCAACCGCCTGCGTGAAATCGGCTTCACTGCCGAGGAACTAACGGCGGGCCGTGACGCCGGTCCGTTCACGATGAACAATTTCGGATTTTACGTCGAGAACCTGGTTTCCGAACTGGCCTACCTTCATAGCCGGAAGCCGTTGTACGACGCGGACTGGCAGGGGTATACAACGACCCGCGACAAGAAGTATCTGGTGCGAAATCCCTGCTTTCACGACCCGGACTACTGGCCCACGGCCAAGGCGCGCGTGCAATCGCTGGTGCAGCCGTATGCCGGCCGGTCGCCGCTGCTGCACGACCTTCGGGACGAGCTCTCGCTGGGGTCGTTCGCCTCGCCGATGGACTACTGCTTCGGGCCGCACACGTTGCGCGAGTTTCGCGACTGGTTGAAGTCGGAGTACGGGACGCTCGAAGCCTTGAACGCGGAATGGGACACACAGTTCCCGTCGTGGGATTCGGTGATGCCGATGACGACGTACGAGGTGAAAGACCGGGAGCGGGCGGCGTTGGCGGCTGGCAGGCTCGAGAACTATGCTCCATGGTCGGATCATCGCGCGTTCATGGATCTTACCTTCGCGCGAACACTCGACCGGTTCCGGGGGTATATCCGGGAGGTTGACGATGCGACGCCCGTAGGTGTGGAAGGCACGCAGATGCCGAGCGCGTGGGGCGGGTATGACCTGTGGCGGATGTCGCAAGCGATCGACTGGGTGGAAGCCTACGACATTGCTTCGAGCCGCGAGATGTTTCGCTCCTTCCTTCCGGAGGGAACGCCAATCCTCTGCACGCTGTTCGGGAGCGACTTCCCGCGGCTCAAACAGAAGGTGTGGTGGCGACTGCTGCACGGCGACCGCGGCCTGCTGGTATGGGACGACGAAGAGAGCCGGAGCGTCCTAAAGGACCAGGATGGGATGCCGGTGACCGACCGGGGCAGGGGACTGGCCGAGATTATCGCCGGGGTGCAGCCGGTGGCGCCCCTCCTGCTCAGCCTGAAGCGCGTGGACGACAGGATCGCGGTCCACTATTCGCAGGCGAGCATTCGCGCGCACTGGATGTTCGATTCCCGCGAGGACAGAGACACATGGCCGCGGCGGTTCTCTTCGTACGAGGCGACGTGGTCACGGATCGCCCGGGTGCGGGACAGCTTCGTCCGGGTGATCGAGGACCTGGGACTCCAGTACAACTTCGTTTCATATGAACAGTTGGAGAACGGCGAACTGCTGCGGGGCGGGTACAGAGTTCTGCTGCTGCCGCAGTCGGTGGCGATGTCTGAGAAGGAGTGCCGGGCGGTCGAGGAGTTCGTCCGGCGGGGCGGCACGGTGATCGTGGACAACATGACGGCGACAATGGACGCGCGCTGCCGGCGGCTGCCGAGAGGGCAACTCGACGGGCTGTTTGGGATCGAGCGGACGAGTGTGGGCTGGAGCGCGTCGCCCCTGGGCGGGCATTTGACGCAGCCGGATGCGGCAGTGGTGCCGCTGGAAGGATTCGAGCCGGACATCCGTGTGACCTCGGGTGCGGCGCGGGAGACGACGGCCACGAACGTACCGGTCGTGATCGCGAACCGCACTGGCATGGGGCGGACAGTGTATCTCAACCTCGACATGCACCAGTACGGCAAGTTGAGGCTGACGCCGCCGAAGGGCCAGGCGTACACGGAATTGTTCAAGCAGTTGCTGCTGGAGTCGAGGATTGAAGCGCCGGTGAAGGTCGTGGATTCGGTCGGCGGCAGACCCGTGCCGGGCGTTGAGGTGTGGCGATACTCGGGGAACGGTGGGCAGTACGTGGCGGTGATGCGGAGCCCGGAATTCAACGCGTCGTCCCTGGCGGAGACCGGGTATCCGGACAACGCGGAGCTGGAGAAGACCGTCCGGGTGCGGATCACGGTTCGGGGAACGAAGAAGCTGACGGATGTGCGGGGTGGCGCCAGCGTGAGCGGCAATTCGATCGAGATGGATCTGGAGCCGTGGAGCCCGGCGATTCTGAAAACGGAGGCTGGTTCCGTCGAGCGTGGGCCTAGGAGCGGGCGGCCGCGGCCGGTGGAGCGGGAAAGGTAGCAAGCTCTCAGGCTGTCAGCGGTCAGCTTTCAGCGATCAGCACTTAGCGAAGATCATCGGGCGGGCAGCCGATGGAAACCCAAGGGGACATGCACCGTGAAAGATTTCCACGAACTGAAAGTCTGGCAAGAGGCGCACCAATTGCCGCGGGACTATGAGGAGTCGTCCGAACGCACCATCGAGGTAAAACGGATGCTTGCCGCACTCATTCAAAAGCTGAACGCTGACCGCTGATAGCTGATGGCTGATAGCTGATAGCTGACCGTTCCCAACTCAGAGGTCCTCGTACGGCAGGACGCGGAGGAATTCGGCGACCGTCGCGTAGCGGTCCGGGTCGGGATTGAGGACCAGGTCGTCGTATTCGGGGTTGAGGGGCTCGAGACGTATGCCGGTGTGTTCCCAGGAACCGTCCTCGCGGTGCGTTTTGGTACTGGTGTAGCGCTTGATGGTGAACTCACCGCCTCCGGCCGAAGCGCCGCGATTCCAGACGAGCATCCATCTTCCTTCGCGCGAGCCACCGCGGTAGGGGCGGAACACACACAGGCAGCCGTCCGGGATCGCAGGCTCCATCGAGCGCCCGATGATATGCGCGACGAACAGGTCACTTTCCGGCCGCATTCCTTCCGGAACCGGCGCGAAGCCTTCGGGCTCCACTTCCAGGTCCTCGCCGAACTTGCCAGCTGCCGCTCGGAGCGAATAGATCGGAAGGCTGGGCCGGCCCGACTCTCCGCCGCCCTCGACGTGCCTTCGATACGCGCGATTCAGCGCCTTTTCGGGGTCCGCAATGACGATGCTTTCGCGGTCGGTGATCCGGAGAGCGTTCGAGAAGGAATCCTCCAGGGACCTCAAGAACGTTTCGGCGCCCATTTCCCGGCTGTGTCGGAGAAGGTCGTCGTCGAGGAGCTGCAGCAACTCGACGTCGTCGGGATCGGCGATCCTGTCCCAGTCCGGGCGAAGCTTGAGGTAGAGTCGATCATCAGAAGGGTCAAGCAGGAGCACGCCGGCGGTTACCTTCGACCGGCCGGGCAAGGCCAGCTCAAGCAGCAGGTATTGCGCCTTCCGTGCGTACACGACCGCTGATGAGGGCATTCACAAGATATTATCGGATGGAAAGCGCAAAAGGTTAGGGTGTATTCGGAAAATACCCCTTGCGGGCCCGGACTTTCACGTTTGGCAGCCTGACATCGACGCGGATGTTGCGGAAGGTTCGCGCGGTGTCGGTTGTGTCAGGCACGTAGCGCAGGATGTACTGAGTGGTTACCTCACCGGCGAGGGCGGCGACGGATTCGAAGATGCCCTTGGCGATCTCCGCGGCGTACTGGCCTGTGCCAACCTTTAGTGCATAGTTGCCCTCGTCGGACGGAGTGGAGAGGAACCCGGAAACGTCGGAGTACAGACCCTGAAGCGGGTACTCGACGCGCCCGCCGGTATCTTCCGCGAGACGCTTGAGGTTGTGCTCGCCTTCGCTGTTGAAGCCGAAGGCGACGGTACTCATTCCGTAGATGGTGATCAGGTTTCGCTGCGCGAGCTCGAGCACTTCCTGGATGCTGTGTTTGCTAGCGGAGTCGTGGCCGTCGCCGATGACGATGAGAACGCGGCGGGGTTCGATCGGCTCGCCTTCTACCAGGCTTCGGCGAGTGCACGCCATGTAGATCGCGTCGAAGAACGCCGCGCCGCCGCCGGGCTTCAGCTTGCGAATCTTCT
Organism: Bryobacteraceae bacterium; assembly: GCA_035455185.1. Classification (GTDB taxonomy): domain Bacteria; phylum Acidobacteriota; class Terriglobia; order Bryobacterales; family Bryobacteraceae; genus JAEHDI01. The sequence continues at coordinate 4,146 of DATIFQ010000195.1, forward strand.
CCACGATCTTCTCGGGGTCGCTGGTGGTGTTCACCTGTAGCTCGGCGTCGTTGCCGAAAGAGATCAGGTAGCCGCTGAAGCGCGGGTCTCCCGGCAGGAGGTTGAAGACGAGCTCGAGCGCCGCATCCTGAAACTTCGCCCAATGGAGCCGGGAAGCATTGCTCAGGTCGAGCAGGAAGCCGACGACGACGGGCTGGCTGCGCTCGCGACTGAAATAGAGGACCTTCTGTAGCTTGCCCTCGTCGAAGATGCGAAAGTCCTTCTGCTCGAGGTCGGAAACGAAACGGTCATTCTGATCGGTGACCGTGACAGGCACGACCACCTCGTTGACTTCAATCTTGATCGGCGCAGGCGGAGCATGCTGGCCGGAGACAGGCGCCGCCGCGGACGGCGGCTTCGCCTCTTGTGCCGCGAGAGGCAACGCGAGACACCCTGCAAGTACGATGCGCCCCAGCATCCTAATACCCAAGTATACCGTGTGATGGTGCGGACCGGAGCCACTGTCCACGCTCGTCAGCAGCTTGGACGGTGGTTCCAGCCCCAAGGTTTCCGGTTTCGAGCCTACCGCTGCACCCGGCCCGAGCCGCCGCTCTTGAGCAGCGAATTCACTTCGTCCGCGGTGAACCGGCTGAAGTCACCCGGAATCGAGTGCTTCAGGCACGAGGCGGCGACGGCGAACTCAATGGCATCCTGGTGCGAAGGCAGGTTGAGCAGCCCGTAGATGAGGCCGCCGGCGAAACAGTCGCCGCCTCCGACCCGATCCACGATATGGGTGATGTCGTAATGGCGACTGACAAGGAAGCCGGTTCCGTCGTTGAGGCACGCCGACCAGCCGTTGTGCGATGCGCTCTTGGATTCGCGCAGCGTGATGGCGAGCATCTTCAGGTTCGAGAACTGGGTCATCACACGGGTGGTGAGGTCGCGGAAGTGGGAGACCTCCAGCTTGCCGGCGTGGACGTCAGCCTCGGCCTGGACGCCAAGCGCCATCTGGCAGTCCTCTTCGTTGGCGATGCCAATGTCGACGAACTTAACGAGCTCGGTCATGACCTCCTTGGCCGTCTTGCCGTACTTCCAGAGGTTCTTGCGGTAGTTGAGGTCGCAGGAGACGGTGAGCCCCTTCGCCCGCGCCTTCTGGACGGCCTCGAGAGCAAGATCGGCCGCGCTCTGGCTGATTGCGGGGGTGATGCCGGTCACGTGGAACCAGCCGGCGCCATCGAAAGCCTTGTCCCAGTCGATGTCTCCGAGTTTGGCGAGGGCGATGGCGCTGTTCTCGCGATCGTAGACGACCTTGGAAGGCCGCTGGTTTGCGCCTGCCTCCACGAAATAGATGCCGAAGCGGCCTTTGCCGCGGACGATCGAGGAGGGGTCGACACCAAAGCGGCGCATCTCGCCGATGAAGGCATCCGAGATCGGGTTGTTTGGGGGCAGGACGGTGACGTAGCGGGCGGGAACGCCGAAGCCGCCGAGGGCAACGGCCACGTTCGCCTCGCCGCCGCCGAAGGTGGCGACGAACTGCGGGGATTGAAGAAAGCGTTCGAAGCCCGGAGGGGCCAAACGCAGCATGATTTCACCGAAGGTAACGACGGTCTTGGACATAACGGTTAAGAAAATCTCCTATTGGGAAGTCGGCAAAACGGCGACAACCTCCACGGCGAAGCTGGCGTCGAGGCCGGGCAGGCCCTCGAAAGGCAGCATCGTGCTGGCGGGGGGATTGTCCTTGTCATAAAACTCGAAGCGCACCTTCCGCACCAGGTCTCCAACCGCGTCGGAGAGGGGATAGATGCTCGACATGGCGACATGGCGGAGCGAACCGCCGGCCTGTTCCAGGTCGCGGCCGAGCCGCTGGAAAGCGAGCCTGGCGTCGTCCGGCTGGAAACGGAACGCCAGCCTGCTCCCGGACAGCAGGAGTTTCGGCGCCCCCACCAGCGCAATTTGCGAGTAGTTCGGAGATTGCGGAAGGCCGGGAGGATTCAGCAGGCGAAGCGGTGCGCCGGCGGGCGCGCGAAGGCGCGCGACGGCCTCGCACTCGACGACCGCCCTGGCGGGAGCACGCAGAATCTGCACGAAGTTCCATTCGGCTTGCGGGAACTGCGCCGAGGCGATCCCGCGGACGGCGTTGACGTCCTGAAGCGAGCTCAGGAAACACGTGGCACGGAGAATGTCCACGGGTTGGGCGCCGGCGGCCTTCACGGCGTCGGCCACGCTGGCGATCGACTTTCGGGCGAGCGGAGCTACGTCGAGAAGCATCTCGTCGGAGGCCGCCATCTGCCCGGAGATGAAGGCGATGCCGTGCGGATTCTCCGTCTTCCTCGCGACGCCGGTGGCTTCGATCACAACCTGGGCCCCCTCCATTGGGAGAGCGCCGACCTGAACCACGCTGAGCACCGGAAGCGGAAGGCGGCGCTCGGTGAACGACTCGCTCACGATCGTCTGAACGCGCCGCATATCTCCGGTGCCGGCGACGAAGGCGCGGAGTTTCACGATGGCGCCGCGGCGGGCGGTGCGTTGAAGAGCCTTGAGCGCATCCCGGACCTGCTGGGAGAGCAGTCCTTTGGGCGTCAGCGGTGAGACGTCGAAGAAGATCCGGCTTGTATCCGCCTGAATGGTGGCCGGAGGATCTTTGGGCACCTCGAGGGTCTGGGTGACCTCTTCCTTCTCGCCTTTCCCTTTTTTCCTTTGAGCGGACAATACGGCGGGGAGGATCGCGGACAACGCGAAAAGTATGAGGACGAAGACGGCCGGTTTCCGCATCGCGTTTCGGACACGATTGTATCAGAACTGGCCGTATGGAAATGGCTTGCCGCGGCCAGTCCAATATGGTATGGTCTGGATGGAGGTTTGATGCTTCCCGCGCCGGTGCTGGACCCCGAATCCGAAGTACCTCTATACCGACAGCTCCATGAACACGTGCGCGAGCTGATCGGAGCGGGCCGTCTCAAACCCGGTGACCGGTTGCCATCCACGCGGGACTTGGCTGGCCATCTTGGCCTGAATCGGACCACCGTCTCCGCTGCTTACGAACTGCTCGAAACGGAGGGGCTGATCCGTGGGCACGTCGGACGCGGGAGTTTCGTGACCGGCAGCGTTCCGTCCGAATCGTCCGGCCTCGACTGGGCGGAAGTGCTCGAATCGTGGGACCGCGGCTCGTTTCCCCAGCCTGCGGCGGCACCCGAAGAAATGATCAGCTTCGCGACGTCGCGGCCCGCCGACCATTTGTTCCCGATCGACGAGTTTCGCGCGACGTGCAGGGAAGTGGTTGCCGCGGAAGGCGCGGCGGCGATCCTGCAGCTCGGCTCTCCGAGCGGCTACGGACCTTTGCGGGACTATCTGATCGACGAGGGCCGGGAGGAAGGGGTGGCGGGGCCGGGCGACGACGTCGTCGTCACCAACGGATGCCAGCAGGCCATGGACTTGATCCAGCGGGTACTCTTGCGCCCCGGTGACACGGTGCTGCTTGAAGATCCGGTCTACCCGGGAGCGAAAGGCGTATTCGCGCGCGCTGGGACGCGCGTCGTCGGAGTGCCGGTCGGAGCCCAAGGCATGGACCTCGAACATCTGGAGCGCGCGATAGCGCGGGAGAAGCCGCGGCTGCTGGTCGTGACGCCGAATTTTCAGAATCCAACGGGAGCGACTCTTCCGCTGGCGGCGCGGCGGACGATTCTGGAGATGGTCCGGGAAGCCCGCGTGGTCCTCGTCGAAAACGATATCTACGGAGCACTGCGATACGAAGGCGAGCCGCTGCCGACGCTGAAACAGCTCGATGACACGGGCGACACCGTGCTCCTGCGCAGTTACTCGAAGCTGGCCTTTCCGGGTCTGCGGGTAGGCTGGGTCACCGGACCGCACGCGCTGTCAGGGAGGCTGGCGGAGGCAAAACAGTTCACCGACCTCCACTCGGACCAGCTTTCCCAGGCCGTGCTGCTGCGATTTGCCGAGTCGGGCCGGCTGGCGGCGCACCGCGCGCGGATTGTCGCGGCGGGGGCGGAGCGGCTGTCGGCGGTGATCGAGGCGTGCGGGCGCTACCTGCCGGACGGGACCCGGCTAACGCGGCCGCAGGGCGGAATGAATCTGTGGGTCCGGCTGCCGCAGCCGCTCGACGCGGGAGAACTGCTGGCGCGGGCGCATCAGGAGAACGTGAGCTATTTGCCGGGGAAGTACTTCGAGGTCAGCCGTCACGATCCCGGCGGTTTGCGTCTGAGTTTCGCGGGACTTACGCCGGAGAAGATCCGCGCGGGCGTCGCCATTCTGGGCGGCATTTTTTCAAATGAATTGGAGCGGGCGCGGGCGTCGCGTCATTTTGACCCCGCGCCGGCGATGGTATAGGAGGCAGTCGAATGTTTTTGGACGATACGTTTCGGGTAAAGGTCGGCCTGGCCGAGATGCTGAAGGGCGGCGTGATCATGGACGTGACCAACGCCGAGCAGGCGCTGATCGCCGAGAAGGCCGGCGCGGCGGCGGTGATGGCGCTGGAACGCGTTCCCGCCGACATCCGCAAGGAAGGCGGAGTCGCGCGGATGGCGCCGATCCGCAAGATCCGCGAGATCATGGAGGCCGTCAGCATCCCGGTGATGGCGAAGGCTCGCATCGGACACTTCATGGAGGGGCGCGTGCTGGAGTCGCTCGAAGTCGATTACATCGACGAGAGCGAAGTGTTGACGCCGGCCGACGAAGAGCACCATATCGACAAGCGCCAGTTCAAGGTGCCGTTCGTGTGCGGGGCGCGCAACCTCGGCGAGGCGTTGCGCCGGATCGCAGAAGGCGCCGCCATGATCCGCACGAAAGGTGAGGCGGGCTCCGGCAACATCGTCGAGGCCGTACGGCATATGCGGACGATCCAGAAGGAGATGAAGCAGCTCACGGTGCTGGGCAAGGAAGAGCTGGTGGCGGAGTCGAAGAAGCTCCAGGCGCCGCTCGAACTGGTGGAGTACGTGGCCGAGCACGGCAAATTGCCGGTCCCGAACTTCTCCGCGGGCGGCATCGCGACACCGGCCGACGCAGCGCTGGTGCTCGCGCTCGGCGCCGAAGCGGTTTTTGTGGGCTCGGGAATTTTCAAGAGCGACGATCCGGACGCGCGAGCGCGGGCAATCGTGAAGGCGACGACCTATTGGAAAGACCCGGCGAAGCTGCTCGAAGCGAGCGAGGATCTGGGCATGGGGATGCCGGGATTGGACGTCTCGAAGCTCCAGGAATCGGAGCTGCTGCAAACGAGAGGTTGGTAAGCGATGGCCGCGAATGGGCGCGACTGAACGCAACTTCGCGTTGATTCACGGCTTTCATCAGGGCTGTTTATGAAGAAAGTCGGGGTGCTTGCCCTCCAAGGTGATTTCGAGGCGCATCAGAAGGCGCTCGACCGCGCGGGTGCCGAGGCCATTGAAGTGCGAACCGCGGCTGAACTGGAGGGGGTGGACGGTCTGGTGATCCCCGGCGGCGAGAGCACGACGATGCTGAAACTGCTGCGGGAGGAGAAGCTCTTCGAGCCGCTGCGGCGGTTCGGCGAACGGCGGCCGATCTTCGGTACCTGCGCGGGAACGATTCTGCTGGCCACCGAGGTATCGCATCCCACGCAGGAGTCGCTTGGGCTGATGGACATCTCCGTCGAGCGGAACGGGTATGGACGGCAGCTCGACAGCCACGTCGCCGTCGGGTGTCCGGAAGATGAGTTTCTTCGGCGGACGGGCGAGGGCGATCTCGAGATGGTCTTCATCCGCGCGCCGGTCATCCGCCGGGCGGGCGGCGATGTGAAGGTGCTGGTGGAACACCGTGGCGCGGCGGTGCTGGTGGAGCAGGGCAGGCACCTGGCGGCGACGTTCCATCCGGAACTCGGCGCCGACGAACGGGTGCACCGTCTCTTCCTCGCGAAGCTTTGAGAACAATACGGTGAGAGTTCTTTTCGTCTGCCTTGGAAACTCGTGCCGCAGCCAGATGGCCGAGGGGTTCGCGCGGGCTCATGGCAGAGGAGTTTGGGGAGCCGACAGCGCTGGGCTGATGCCGGCGACGATCGTCGCGCCACTGACGCGCCGCGTGATGGAGGAGAAGAACATCAGTCTTGAAGAGCACTTCCCGAAAGGGCTCGACGAGATTCGTCTCTCCGACTACGGCTTGGTGGTGAATATGAGCGGCTACGAGATGCCCGGCATCGTCACGGCGCCGGTGCGTACGTGGGACGTCCGTGACCCGATCGGGCAAAGCGAGAAGGTATACCGCGAGGTGCGCGACGAGATCGAGCGGCTGGTACTGGGCCTGCTGTCGGAGGTGCGTGCCCGCACCGGCGCGGGGTAGGCGTTAAAGTCGTGCGGAAACCGAATAGAATGGTCCGGACGGGGTACGATGGCTGGCGACGCATTTCAGGCTTATCTTCTGGCGCAAATTGAAGGACGAGAGGAACGGTTTCCGCTGGAAACCGGGATGGTCTGCCGGATCGGGCGGGGCGAGGAGAATTCCGTCGTGCTGGGCGACAACCTTGTGTCGCGCCGGCACGCGCTGTTGCAGTGCACGCAAGGCGGCGAATACTTCCTGGTGGACTTAGGCAGCCGGAACGGTACGTTGTTGAACGGGCGCCGCGTCACGGTGCCGGTGACTCTGAAGACAGGCGACCGGATATCGATCGGATCGTATGAGATCGAGTTTCAGGGGCCTCCGGCGATAGCGGAGGATAAGGCCAGCTTCGGCGAGACGATGCTGGCGGTATCGCACCGGCTGATCACGGTGCTGGTCGCGGACATCCGCGACTTCACCGGGCTCTCCCGCCGGATTGGGGAGGCGCGATTATCGGAGATGATGAGCGTCTTCTTCGGCGAGTGCGGGAGGGTGCTGGCGGAGCACGGCGCGTGGGGGCAGAAGTACATCGGCGACGCCGTGATGGCGTTCTGGGTGCACCAGCGTGAGATCCCCGACCGCCGGGAACTGGCGGGTGTATTCGCCTCGCTAGCGGAAATCTTCGACACGGCGGCCGGGCTGCAGAAGCGGGTCGGGCTCGACGCGGCGATCCGGATTGGCGCGGGAGTCAACACGGGCTTGGCTTCGGTGGCCAATATCGGGAGTGTGGCCGCGTCCGACTACACCGCGGTGAGCGAAGCTGTGAACCTGGCGTTCCGGCTGGAGACGGCGACCAAGGAGGTCGGCTGCGACGTGGTGCTGGGCCAGGAGACGGTGGCGCGCCTTGCCCAGTTTGCCGACGTCTCTCATTTGTTTGACATGCGCACCGTGACGTTGAAGGGTTACGAAAACCCGATGCCGGCCTACGCCGGGCGCGCCGAATCGGTCGCGGAGCTTCGCCGGATCCTTGCGTAGTTGCGGCAGAGCGATGAAAATTTGACAGCGGCGCAACGCTTCGGGACAATAGAAACGAATTCACCATCCGTGCGGATGTGGCGGAACTGGCAGACGCGCATGGTTCAGGTCCATGTGCCCGCAAGGGCGTGGAGGTTCAAGTCCTCTCATCCGCACCAACCAAATCAATAACTTAGAGACTTTCGAGGCCCGGCGGGTACTTGTTTTTCAGCAGTCGGCACCGGGAACTCAGCCATCAATCGCGAACCGTCCCTATTGCGGCGGGCGTTCAAGCTTGCAGCGAAATGCACCCCGCCGAAAGTGAGCTGGGTTCGGTTCATCCCGATGCTCGAGGAGAACAACATCAGGAGAACAACGTCAGGCGAGGTTTCTCGAGCTCGACCCTTATCTAAAGCTTCAAGCGGAGCTACCAGTGAAGGTGCAGTGTCCCCCGTTTCGGTGCATCAGCCGCCGCCATGCCGCATCGACGTACCGCGCCCGCGCAGGATCGTCTCTCGCATCCCGAGAGACGGGGGTCCTGTACCGCAGCTTGGGCCAGGCGTAGATGATGGGCGCTCTTCGGCCTGAATCGTCGTCTGACGACTCCGCTCCCGGAAGTCTTGCGGTCCTCAGCGCCATCGGAAAAACACTGCAGCACCTCTTGGTCCGAAAGTGCTACGCGAGCGAGAATGAGCCATGAGCCCGCGATTGGGATCTGGTGGAATGGCTTAGTTTTGAGGTGCTTCGGCAGATTCGTCGTTTGATTGACCGCAATCGCCAGAAGCCTGAGGAATACGGCGAGGTTTGTGTTATAGCAACACAAGGCATGCGTTATCGTAATACAAACCTCCGGGGGTGCCCCGGCACGTCGTATCGGCCGTAATCTCCAAACCCGTCCGAACGATTCTTCGACTCGTTACCTTGCGGTGTGATCGGCGGGTGGGCCGCCGAAAGTGGAAGCGATCCCGTCTGCCGACAGTTTTCTGGTGCATTGTCCGAAGCCCAAACTCGAAAGCCGGCCAAGTGCTATGCACGCCGCCCCTGTTCTGTAAGGGACACCTACAAGAGCCGTTGCCGTGCCTCATGGAGCGTCGCAAGTAGGTGATCCAGATCAATCAGCCACGGTTGACCGTTCGGTTTCGGATA
>DATIFQ010000196.1:0-6298 GCA_035455185.1 Bryobacteraceae bacterium
CTGAGCATGCAGATGGGCGTGGCCGTCGACCGGATTGACGCGCCTTTCGGCGCGGAACTCGAGCTTCAGAACGAGATCGCAATTCCGCCGCCGTCTTTGGATCATCGGGAGAACTCCTCTTTTGTCGCTACTGCCGAGCTGCTCGCCGAGGGGAAACGCGTCCGCTGGGGATCGAAAGGTGAGATTCATGTCGAATCGACGGCCGGCACCGCCGAGTTTGAGAAGGCTGCCTGGGAGTTGCGGTGGCCGAGAGTCGCTCTTTATGAGCCATGGACGGCCAACATCGACACTGGCTGGACACAGTGGCTGCTGGACTCTTACCGGATCCCTTACACAGTCCTCCACAACGGAGATGTCGCCGCGAAGGACCTGCGTGCGCGATTCGACGCAATCATCCTAGCAAGTCAGAGCGCGTCGTCCATTCTGAACGGCGAACGGTTCGGGGAGGCCTCCTCGGGGCGGGAGATCGAGGACCGGGCGTCGCCCGAGGTGAAGACCGCGCAGCGTCCGGAGTACACTGGCGGCATCGGTCCGCGGGGGCTGGCTGCGCTGGACGACTTTGCCCGTGATGGTGGGACCCTGATCGCACTGGACGACGCTGCCGATCTGCCGGTTCAGTTCTTCCCGCTGTCCGTGCGCAACGTCGCCCAAGGGTCCGGAGACACCGTGCGATTCGAATGCCCCGGGTCGCTGCTGCGGATCACCGTCGACCGTTCAAATCCGATCGCCTTCGGCATGCCTGAGGAGGCGGTCGCATTCTCCACCGGGGGGCACGCCTATGAAATCCCCCTGCTGGCGGAGTTCAACAAGGGCGAGCGCGAGATTCGCTCCGTGGCCCGTTACGCGAAAACCAATGTGCTGGCGAGCGGCTGGGTCTCCGGGGAGAAAACCGTCCAGGGAAAGCACGTCCTTCTTGATGCCCGGCACGGCCGCGGCCGCGTGGTGGTGTTCGGTTTCCGCCCGCAGTTCCGCGGGCAGCCATTCGGGACGTTCAAGCTGCTGCTCAACGCGATCTATCTGGCTTCGGCACGACCGCTGTCCGGCGCGGAGGGGCCGTCTGGTCAGAGCGGCCGTTAGTTGTCTGTTCGCAGTCCGTTGCGCGGGCCATAGACCGGCGCCGGCCTCCCGATCTCCAGGGCTCCGAGATCTGGCGCCAAGCCGGCATAGCCGTCGTTGACGTTTGGAAGCCTGACACCTGCATCTACCGCCTTGCCGCCGGCCCTGAGTCGAAAGTCGAGTTCCTTGCCTAAATAGATGGCGTGCGGCTGTGCCGGGTCAGCGGGTTTCAGACTCTCGAAGGCGTCATAGTCGACTTCGAGGCCGTGTACCTCGTGGCCTGTTGTGTCCCGCAGTTCGGCAAGCGTACGGAACGCCTGAAATTCCTTGCGGTCGAGGTCATAATCCCGCAACGATCCTTTCGCCGGGGACTTCCAGAAGTACTGCTTCTCTGCGTTCCGATTCGGACGGTACCCGTTGTAGTCGTAGGTCGAGTACGAGGTCGCGTTCGGGAATCGGAAGATTTCGCGCCCTGGCGCATCGGCCCCGAGAAAAAGATTGTTGCGGAAATGCGCGTTCGAGAAGGGCTCGCCGTTCCGGCTTTCCGCGATGATCGTGTTGTGATAGACAAGCAGCCCGGCAGGTTTCACCTTGAACTTGAACGCCATGCCCCACGGCACGTGATAGAGCACGTTGCGGATGTAATATGCCGGTCCGCCGAACACCGGTTGGGCGCTCAGCCCGCACTGCGCGGCATTTACACCGCGATTCCGCATGATCCGGATATTGTGGGCTCCGCCGTCCGCCTCGATGAAGTCGTCTGCCATCAGGTGAATGTCGTTGTTGTAGATGTCAATCGCCACCGGCTTTTCATCCGGGTCGGGCGAACCGTGGGTGCAGACGTCGATCCCGTCGTGGAAGTAGGCGATGAAGTTGTGACAGATGACATGACCTGAGCCGTAAACCTTCACCGCGTTGTAGCTGTTCAGCCGGTTGGCGCCGTAGATCCCCGGATCGAACCAGCCCAGCAGCCGGTAACGGTCGTCACGGCCGATGATGACGTTGTCGGCAATGTAGTAGTCGCGCGAGCCGGCCCACTGCGTGGTGACAGCAATTCCGACGTTCTCTATCCGGCAGTTGCGGACGGTCAAACCTTTCGATCCAGTGATATCCTTCATCCCGGCGAAAAACGCGATGTCGGTATTGCGGACGGTCAGACCCTCGAAGATGTGATAGTCGGCGGCGCTGACCTCAAAGAGCCGGTGGCATCCATCGCCGTCGAAAATCACTTCGCCGTCGCCGGCGGCACGGATGACAATTGGCCTCTCGGACGTGCCCCTGGCGGTGAGGTAATACGTTCCGTCGAATGTCAGACCGAGAGGGTGCGCGTACTCCAAACGGTCTCCACGATAGAGCCCGGCGTGAACGAGGATGATGTCGCCCGGTTTCACTTTGCGCTCACCGACGATGGCCCAGTCGCCGCCGCCCGCGCCCTGGTATGCCTTCATCAGACCGGTGAACGCGGGCTCCTCTTTCTTTCCTTTCCAGTTCGGAGGATATACGTGGAGAACCCGCCCGTCCGCAGCGGCCTTTGGCTCCCCTCTCGTTCGGACCTTGGCCGTCTGTACCGTGCCACCCGTGACTCCGTCGGGATCGCGCATCTCCAGGCGGCATTCGTACTCGGTATCCGGTTCCAGGTCGAGGATACTGCCGGCGAACATTTGCGGCGTTGTGTAGTCGAGGTAGACGGTGGGGTTGAGGATTCGTTCGCCGCCGATGCGAAGCAAAGGCAGCGCGTCGAACCACTCGATCGCACCAGCTTTACGGTAACGGACTTCCACGGTGGCGTTGCGGTTGTCGTCTCCGGAGATGTACCACTCGAAGCCCAGGCAGATCAGCGTCGGCGGCTCGACGACGAAGCGCCCGGCGCTGACTGCGTTCCCGGCGCGCAGTGTCGAGATAGTCAGGAGGATGGGGAACAAGAGGAAGGCAATACGTCGCATGGCGGGGCAATTATACCCCGATGGCGGTCACCGCCAACGCCCGATGGACCGTTGCTACGGCCCGATCGAGAACGATCCGAGCTTCGGCTGAACCAGACGCTCGAAGTCTGGGTACGGCATCCGGATCAGTTCGCTGTGGGTGCCCGCATTGAAAGCGATTTCATCGTCGTCCGAGAGGCTCTGAGCGGCGAACACCGGCAATCCGTAAAGGTTCCCGAAGGGAGGCATGGCGCCGGTTTCGCAGTCCGGAAACATGGACTTGAACGCGGACTCTGTGGAGAGTTCTGCTTTTCTGGCTCCGGCCGCCGCCTCGAGGAGTCGGAGATCCACTTTGTGAGAACCTGGGACTACCGCCATGGCGAGATTCCCATCGAGCTTCACCATCACGGTCTTGGCAAGATCTTTGCCCGGAATGTGAGCGAGGGCAGCTATCTCCTGGCTGGTGTAAGCGACGGAGTGCGTGATGCAGACGTACTTGACGCCATGGGCATCTAGGAATTCCTTCAGTTTTCTGGACGGCACGAGCACCTCCTTTGAGACGTTTCTATATTACGCTGGAAAGGGTGCAATGACGTCCGCTTTTTCGAGCGGCACCGAGGAGGGAAGGGGAACAGTTACGGGGTATGTGTTGGACTTGGTACGGGACGTAATAGTACTGGCCTACCCTTTCAAGCTGGCCGGTGAGGCCTTACAATAATCGTACGCACGCTGCGTCGGAGGAGGCGTTCATGCGAAATATGGGAGCAGTGCTTGCCGTGGCGCTCTTGCTGCTGGTCGGGCTGGTTGTGTTTCTTTTCTACGGCCCGATGAGTGAGAAGCCTGGCATGCGCGAGGTAACGGCGGACGCATCGGAACCCGGACCCACCGCACCCCAGGTGAAGGGACCGGTGGCGGCCAAGGCAAGGCGTTCACGCGAATCACCCGCATCCGAACCGGAGACCGTGGAGATGGCCGCCGCGAACACTCCGCAGACTCCGTTGCCGGCTGTCTCGGCGCCTTCCTCGCGCGCCGGCAGGAGGTTTCCCACCGCGGCCGACATCCCCATTGGAATGGAGCGCCACCGGTTGCAGACCGGCTTCGGAAAACCCAACATGCGGACAACGGTTGTCGAAGGCGGACGGTTGCTGGAAACTTTCGTCTACCTCCAGGCGGAGCCCGACGTCGCCACATTCGTGCTTCTCAGGAACGGAAAAGTAGTTTCGGCCAACACCACGATCTATTAAGGCACCGCGGCACTTCGCGACCTTCCACGCCTGAGGCGCACGTATTGACAAGTTCTTTCCTGAGAATTACTCTACGGAGTGGTGATGTCCCCGGACCGATCAGAGATTCTGGAAGCGTTTAAGCACAGTGGCTTGCGTTGCACGTCGCAGCGATACGCGATTTTTGACTACCTGGTCCGGCACCCCGTACATCCCAGCGCCGAACAAGTCTACGCCGCCGTGAATCGAAAAGACCCGCGCGCGTCTCTAGCTACGGTCTACAAAGCGCTACACGCTCTGGCGGAGGCGGGCCTGATCCGGGAGTTGACTCTCGACGGGAACGCGATCCGGTTTGAAGCAGCCACAACCCGCCATCATCATTTCATCTGCCGGGCTTGCGGCCGCGTCGAGGATGTCGATTGGTTCGAACTCCCCCAGTTCTCGTGTCAGGTGTGCATCGGAGCGCGAAAACTTGAGGGATATGATCTCGTCCTCCACGGTCTCTGCGAGACCTGTTCCTCGGCCGCGTGAGCGGTGTCCGGTCACTTTGCCGCGACGACGGGATTGCGTAGGACTCCGATACCCGCGATCTCGACTTCCAGAACGTCCCCAGGCAGGAGCTTCGACGTGGTGCCTGGAGTGCCGGTGTAGATCACGTCTCCCGGCATCAGCGTGACGTAGGCGCTGATCCAGCTTATGACCCGCGCCGGATCGAAGAGCAAGTCGGAGGTGGACTGCTGCTGGACCACCTTCCCGTTGACGCGCGTCTGCAATAGCCGGCCGGTTCCCTCGATTCCCCGGACGATGGCCGGCCCCAGCGGTGCAAATGTGTCGGCTCCCTTCGCGCGCCACCACTGCATATCTTTGTCCGGCCCGCCCTGCCAGTCCCGCTCGCTGACGTCGACGCCACAGGTGTATCCGAAAATCGCCTCGCGAGCCTCATCCGGACCGGCGTTTTTGACCCGGCGGCCGATGACGACGACCAGCTCACCTTCGTAGTGAACGTTATTGGCTCCACGCGGGATTTCGATCGGATCGCCCGGATTCTGGAGTGCGCTCACCGGCTTGTAGAAAATCTCGGGCCGGGTTGGCGGTGTGAGGTCACCGATGTGACTCTTGTAGTTTCGCCCGACCGCCAGGATCTTCGGCGGCTCACACGGGTACAACAGCTTCACATCAGCCAGCCGGTGGGTTGTGCCGGTTTCCTTGGGCGCTCCGAACAGCGGGCCACGAATCTCCCGGATTGTCTCGCCGTCGAGGATTCCGTACGCCGTCGTGGAACCCTTCTGGAACCGCACGTATTTCGTCATTCCCGGTTTTGTCTGGGCATTCAGCATGGCTGCCGTCATGGCAAGAAACTCCCTGCGCGTATTGTGCATTGCCGATTCCTCACAGCATCTCACTGGCCAACAACAACGCCTCCTGTACGAGGAGGTCCTCCTTCGGCGTGACCGACAACGGCTGGCCCGACGCCACCTTGTCCGCCAGTTCCTCGAACTCTCCGGCATAACGCCGGAATGGAGGTAGCTCCGCCCTCTGGATCCCGGCCTGGTAGGGGCCGGCTGCCTCCGCGAGGTCGATATTCAATATCCCCGGCTCGATCGGCCGGACGACCGCCGTTCCGTTCGATCCGAGCACCTCGAACGACCGGTGCCTGTTCGCTCCCGGCTGAAGCACCGAACTCGAGATGATGCCCAAGGCTCGCGAGAATTCGAAGACCGCCACTGTGTTATCGGCCAGTTTATCGTCGAATTGGCCGTGCTTTCTGAGCACAGGCGTTACTTTCTCAGGCTCCCCCAGCAGCCGGACCATCGGGTCGATCAGGTGGCACCCCTGCTCGAACATCTGCCCGCCTTTGAAAAGCGCCCATTCGGCACGGCTCTTTTCGGGGATGAGGGTATTCATCATCCCCCGAACGAGGTAGACCTGGCCGAGCCACCCTTTTCGAGCCGCTTCCAGCGCGCGGTTGATGCCGGGATGGTAACGCCACATGTAACCCATTTGCACCAAAAGGTTCTTCTTCTCTGCCGTCGCGAGCAGCGAGTTGAGATCCTTCAAATTGTCCGCCGGCGGCTTCTCGAGGTGCAGATGCTTGCC
>DATIFQ010000197.1:0-2571 GCA_035455185.1 Bryobacteraceae bacterium
TCTTCACCGTCTGCTCTGCTCAGGCGCCTGACGATAACTCCGGGTTCGAGCCGATCTTCGATGGCAAGACCCTGACGAGCTGGGATGGGGAACCGGGGTTCTGGCGAGTGGAGAATGGGGCCATTGTCGGCGAAACGACGCCCGAAAAGGCGCTAAAGCAGAACACGTTTCTCGTCTGGCGAGGCGGCACGGTCAAAGACTTCGAGCTCAAGCTCGAGTTTCGGCTCACCGCCTCGGCCAACAGCGGCATCCAGTATCGCAGTGCGATCGTGCCGGAAGTCTCGCGGTGGGCGATGAAGGGCTACCAGGCCGATATGGATGGAGCCAACAAGTACACCGGCATGTTGTATGAAGAGCGCGCCCGCGCATTTCTGGCGCCGCGCGGCCAATTCTCGCGAATGGCCGAGGACCGGACGCTGAAACTCATTGCGACTCTCGGCGAGGCGGACGCTCTGAAGACGTTTATCAAAACTGGCTCGGAATGGAATCATCTCCATGTCATTGCCAGGGGAAACACCCTGATGCATTTCCTCAATGGGCATTTGATGGCGGCGTTCATTGATGAGGATCCCCACGGCCGAGCCATGGAAGGCCTGCTCGGCTTGCAGTTGCATGCCGGCCCGCCGATGAAGAACGAGTTCCGCAACATCTACTACAAAAAACTCTAAGTCGTGTAGCGCTCGAGGACCGTTCAGCCAATTTGAACCGCGCGCCCGGCTTACCGCACGGCAAGAGTGACGTCGGGCTGGCTGGCTGCGTCGCCTACCTTCAACAACACCGGCACGGTTGGGCTGGGCTGGATCCCTTCCGGCACGCGGACATTCACCTGGATCACGCCTGATACCAGCCCGGGAGCCGCCCCTGCGTATGTAACGGCCGCATCCTCCCCGCCGAGTGAGACCGACACCGGCGCCACGGGAACGTGGAGCGGAAAGCCCGCCGACTTGCCGTCGACGGCCGGCGGGTCGGTGATGCCCTCCCCCGTGCCGTAGAGCATCACAATGGAGCCCCGGGTCGCCGGGTTCTCCTCCGAATTGACGGTGAAGTCCTCGTTCAGGATCGCGCCCTGGCCGACGCCGCTGACCCCGGTGGTAAAGAGACCCGGCGCACAGCAGGCTACGGGCGCCGGGAACACGCCGGAGACTTGTCCGCCGTCGTCAATTTGAACCCGGGTGCTGCCCCGCCCGGAGACGGAGTACGGTACGACCACCCGGAGTTGTCCTCTCCAGGCGAAAAGCATCGGAGCAGGAGCGCCGTCGAAGAACAAGCGAACACCGGCGAGACTGGTGGTGAGCCGCCCCGAGGAATCCAGTCGCGCTCCGGCCGGACTCGCCGGGCCGAATCCAGCGCCATAGATGTTCACGATTTCACCCGGGGACACCGGGCCGCTCGTCAGGCTGGCCGCATTGACGATCCCCTTGATTTGCCGCTGCGAGGTCAACAGACCATAGACGGCGAGTTCGCCTGAGAACGTGGGCACGAAGACCTTGCCGCCGGCGATGGTGGGCGTGGCGAATTTTGCGAACAAGCCGAGCCTGTCCCGCGCCGGATTCAATTCGCTGTTCCAAAGCTCGTGTCTCAGGTCAAGGGCGTCGTAAGCGTAGAGGATGCCGGGCGTGGGATGGGAGTAGTCAATGGGACGTGTGTTCCAGACAATTCCCGTGCCGGCGGTGCTCCCGTCGGCTGAGACGGCGACTCCGTCGTGAGAAATCGGGCCGGCGGTCGTGCTCTCCGACATCGGCGTCGGATTGAAGAGGCCGCCCGACATTCGGAACGCTGTGAGAAATTGGCCCTGGCCACGGATGTACAAGATCGGGCCGTCCGCGTTGTTCCAGAGGGCGGCGCTGTTGAAGAGGCCGAAATTGACGGCCTGGAAGCTTTGTATGGTCCCGCTGTTCCCAGCGCTCAGGTGTCCCAGGTTGTTCCGGTCTAAGACGAAGACGGCTCCTCGCTTACTCCCGGAGACGAGAAGATTGGTCCCTGGGATCAGGACCGGTCCGCAAGAGCCGAGGTCATCGTCGTGGAGGTTCAAGTCCATCCAGTTGTCCGGCGTGAACCAGTCGGCGACAGTAAGTCCACCGGCGGCGCCGAGCCGGAGAACGCTTTCACCCCAGTTAGTGGTGCCGTTGTGGTCCCCGTCCGCCGTGGTGATGTAGATGTTCCCGAGATCGTCCGCCGCTGGCGCACGGCCCGATTGCCAGATGGATCCCTCTTCGCCGTCTGGGGTTACGTTGAAAACGGCCGCCTGCCTCTGGAGATTCCGCGCGTCGTAACCGATCAGCCATCCGTGGTAGGGCGGCCGGTCCTGATGCGACCCGAAGGAGGCATAGACAACGTTGTCGAGCAGCAGGAGACCCGGCCGCTGAAGGTGATCGAACGGGACGAACGACACCATTCCGTCCTGGCTCCCCTGACCCTGGCCGGGTACAGAAGCGCTGATGTCGACGGGGCCGCCGAACATCTCCTCTCCGGTTGTGATGTCCAGCGCATGCAGGCGGAAGAAATACAAGCCGTGCTCGACGTTATTGGCGACGACGTAGATGGCCCCGGAATCGAGGTCGATTACGGGAG
>DATIFQ010000198.1:0-22527 GCA_035455185.1 Bryobacteraceae bacterium
CCACCGAGAAGTACCTCTGGTGATGGCGCATCACCGTCACCAGAACCTCTTCAGGAAGCTCGAGGTACCGTGCGTCGAAACTTCCGAGGATCGGCGCCGGTTGTTCGGTGAGGTATACCAGCGTGTCGAGTAACGCCTCATCCGCCTTCACCGTTAAGCCTCTCCCGGCCAGCAGGGCTTCAATCTCGCCGGAGATTTTCCGCCGTCGCCCTGCGGCGGACACGATCACGCCGTTCTGCCGGAGCTGCTCCTCGTAGTTTGCGACGGCAACTCGGACCTTTTTCTTGCCCAACTGCCGGTGCCCCGCGGTCGCATTTCCGGACTTAACCTCGGCCAGTTCGAAAGGCACGACCTTGCCACCGAGCAGTGCAACAATCCAGCGGATCGGTCGAATGAAACGTGGACCGCCCTTGCCGGTCCAGTACATCGCCCTCGGGAAGTGGATCTTCAGGATCAGGCCCGGCAGCGCCTCCGAGAGGATCTCGGCTGTCTGCCGCCCCCGGACCTTCCGCTCATAAGAAAGATACTCGCCCTTCGCTGTCCGGACCGTCTTAAGAGCGGAGACTTCGACACCGAGCTTGCGTGCGAACCCGTTAGCGGCGCCCTCGCCGGCTGCCTTCGGCGGGCCTGTGACCCTCTCCTTGCTGTCCGCCTGCCGCGCGAGAAGCCCGTCGGCTTTCAACACGAGCCGCCGGGGCGTCGCATCCACCCAGGTCACGTCGCCGGATAGCTTGTTCGCGGCCAGCACGTCGCGGAAGAGTTGACCCAGGTCTTCGAGCGCCGGACGGATCATCCAGTCGGGGATTTCTTCCGTGCCGATTTCGAGTAGGAACGGAAGCGTCTTCATGCTGCCGCCTCCGCCGCGTTCTGGTCGAGCCACGCCTGCGCCACGCCGACCGCCAGCTTCCGCACTCTCCCGATTACACCCACCCGCTCGGTGACGCTGATCGCGCCGCGCGAGTCAAGGAGGTTGAACAAGTGCGAGCACTTCAGCACGTGGTCGTAGGCAGGCAGCACCGGGAAGCGCTTCTTGTCCGCGTAGTCAGGGTAGGCGTCGAGCAGCCGCCGGCATTCCTTCTCGTGCAGATCGAACAACTGCCACAACGTCCCTACGTCGGCCATCTCGAAGTTGTAGACGGAGAATTGAAGCTCGTCCGCCAGCCGCACATCGCCGTAGGAGGCTTGTGGAGCCCACTCGATCTCGTACACGCTTTCCTTGCCCTGGAGAAACGCAGTGAGCCGTTCCAGACCGTATGTCAGTTCAGCCGGAACGAGGTCGAGATCCACACCGCCGCACTGCTGGAAGTATGTGAACTGCGTGACCTCCAGCCCATCGAGCATCACCTGCCAGCCGATGCCCCATGCGCCGAGGGTCGGCGATTCCCAGTTGTCTTCCTCGAACTTGATGTCATGTTTCCCGAGGTCGATGCCGATGGCTTCGAGACTGTCCAGGTACTGGTCCATCACGTCGTCGGGCGACGGCTTGAGGATCACCTGAAGCTGCGAGTGCTTGTAGAGGCGGTTCGGATTCTCGCCATACCGCCCGTCGGCCGGACGGCGGCTGGGTTGGACGTACGCCACCCGGTACGGCTTCGGTCCCAGCACGCGAAGGAAGGTCTCCGGGCACATCGTCCCGGCGCCCACCTCGACGTCATACGGCTCCTGGATGACGCACCCACGCCTCGCCCAGTAGTTCTTCAGCTTGAAAAGGGTCTCTTGAAACGAATCCATTCCGGAACTTGCGCTAACGTCCAACCGGCGGCTCGGCACAGAACCCTTGTGCTGCTTCTCGGTACAGGTGCGGCCGCTTCGTGGCGGGTTGACTCACCCCGGCGGAAATGCCGGCGGCTGGCGTAAGAATCAGGTTACCACAACGCGGCGGCAGAGGCTTTTGTCCGTGGTTTCACCGTGGCTTCACAGGCTCTCGAGCAGCGGCGCCGTAATCAGCCGGCGCTCGATGTGCTCCTCGATGCGGCGAACTAGGAAGCGTCGGAGATCGGCGGCGGTCTCCCGGGTCCACTGCCGCGGGGCAAGCGCGCCGATCGGCGTCGTCAGGATCTCAGTGGCAAGCTCCAGTGAGCTGTGGCTCGCTTTCAGCTCCGGCAGGAATCCCGACAGCCGCACCGACCAGAGGGTGAAGTAGAGCACCGCTGACCACACTCCTTCCGAACGCAAGGCCCAAAAGTGATCCAATACGGCGAGGAGGAGCCGGAAGAAGCGCTCGCTGTGCTCAGCAGGAGCAAGGAGTTGCTCGGAAACCTCGGCCACGTAGTCGAGCGTGACGGCCGCGGCGTAATCCGACTGGAATTCGAACGAAGAGCGGATCAGCTCGCACGAGTCTAGCGTGACCAGCTCGCGGCTTTCCTTTTGGAAGTAGGAGAGGCGGACGTGGGAGAGCCGCTCCAAACCCGCGCCGAAAGGGCTCTTCGGACGCCGGGCACGCTTCGCCACGCCCCGCAACTTGCCGAGGTCGCGGGCCAGGAAGCTGACGATAAGATCGCCCTCCTGGAACGGGTAAGTTCGAAGGATCAGCGACTCGCTCTCGCGGGCAGGCATCTCGGCGAGGACAATGTAGCACACCCTTGCTATACTCGGTTTTTTGAACCCCATGTCTACGCCGAAGTTTCCACTGCCTGATCATCCGGCGCCGGTCTCCGAGCTGGTCGACACCCTCAGCGACGGCACGAAAGTGAAGCGGCGCGTCCTGCGCCAGCGCGCCTGTAATGAAAAGGACGAGAAGGGAAAGGTCTGCGCCGGGCACCTCAAGCGCTGGTACTTCTTCGGCGACGAAGTAAAGCAGAAGTTCGGGTCGGAGGCGGAGATCTACCGCTGCGAGAACTGCAAGACGCTTTACCTTCCCAACCTCGAGGAAGAACCGCGCTCCGGAACCCTCCGCTGGTAGGACGCCTGCGCGGGCCGGCCCAAGAAAGAAAACCGCACCGGAAGGTCCGGAGGGGGTTGGATGCCTCCGCTTCCGATGCGGTCTGCCCTTATGGGCTTGGGATCCGGCGCCGGCGCATCTGGAAAATTGAACACCCGCTTGGCCGTTCCATTCCTGGTGAGGCCCGCGTCCTATCTCTCCTACACCACGAATGCCAGATAGCGGCCGAAACTCGAGATCCCCGGCGAGACATTATGATGCCGGTAATCCAAAAAATGACCCTCTGTTGCAACCTGCAATCGTTGGAATGAGCGGACTAAACTCGAAACACCGTCTCCCGCGAGCACGTCGTTCGCTGACACCACCCATCGCCCACGCTTGCCTGTTGCAGCAGAGGGCAGGTTCAAAGAGCTACTCCATCAATTCGGTCTTCCTAACCAGCACCCATCCAGCCAATTGGAACAAGCTGTAATTAATTGAAAATACTGGATATTCTCACAGGTAAGCAACTCTACAGTCGTGTCACTGCTGCGCCGCCTGTGTCACTGTGACACAATCGAATCGAATGCCCCTCCGGAGTGCCCCCTGCCTCTTGCTGATTCTGATGCTGGTAGCCACCGCCTGGCCGCAGGTCGTGGAGGAGGAGTACCGGGTCTACACAGAGCACCCGAGGCTCTTCTTGAACACCAAGCGTCTCCGGCTGTTGAAACGGGAACGGGAGCGCTCATCCCTCCGCTGGCAGCAGTTTGACGCGCTGATGTCCGGCGGCGCGCGGATGCCCGAACCTGGGTTCGCCCATGCCCTTTACTCACAGGTCACCGGCGACCCGGCGCACTGCCGGATTGCGATCGACTGGGCGCTCGGGCCGGCGGCAGACCTCCGCCAAGCAGCGCTGGTGTTCGATTGGTGTGAGAGCCGTCTTACCGGCGACGAATCGGCCCGTCTCGGGGCCAGAATACGGACCTGGATCGGTAAAGCGGCGACCATGCACGAAGTCGCCCCCACGCGAGATCGAGCGCTCGCCGCGATCGCGCTGGCGGATCATGATTTCCCAGCTTCGGAACAGTACCTGCGGGGGATCATCCGGAAATGGTGGCGTGGCGAAATGGCGCCCGCACTTCAGTCCGGAAAGAAGAATCTGAACAGCGAAGACGTCTACCCGCTCCTCGAAATCCTGCATGCCGTCCAGGACAACCTGAAAATTGATCTCCGTGAGAACGCTCCCGGGTTCTTTCGCGACCTTCCCATCAACCGTCTCCTGAGCTACTATCCCGCCTCCTACCCCGCGCCCGAGAATGAGTACCGCATCCCCGCGTGGACCGGCGACGGCGAACCGGACTTGGACGTAGCGGCGCTCTCCCGCGCGGCCGACCTCGCGATGACCGCTTACGATGCGAACATGCGAGAGCACCAGTTTCTCCAGGGCTGGCTGATCCACGACCGTTTCCTGTTGCGGAGCGCCTTCGGAACTCCTTACGAGTTCCTCTGGGCCAATCCTTACCAGCCGGGACTGAGCTACTACCACATGCCGCTGGCGCAGCACGACACCCGCCGGGGCCTGCTCTTCCTGCGATCAAGCTGGGACGACGACGCGGTCTGGCTTGGCGCCTTCGACGGCGAGATTCAGTTGTTCGAGAACGGGCAGCGCAAGGTGGTGAAGGCGGGTCCGGGCGCCAAACCGGTGCGCATCGGCGATGTCGTGGCCGTCTTCGCCTCAGGCGCATCTCGCTTCAACATCAACGACCCGGAGGCGAAAGCCGTCTTCATCGTCGGACTGAAGCCGGGCAAGGCGTATGAGATCGAGGTGGACGACGAGGAAATGCGGGAGATATCCGCGGATGCTGGCGGCGTTTTGGCGATCGACATTTTTCCCCGGCCGCGCCTCGGCCTCCGCCTTCGTCCCGCCCCTGACGCGAGACCCTCCTCTTAGTGGCCCTGGATGGTCATGCCGCCGTCCACCACCAATGTGGCCCCGGTGATGAACGAGGCGGCCTCGGAAGCGAGGAAGAGTACCGCCTCGGCGATATCCCGTGGGGTGCCGATCCGTCCCAACGGGTGGCACTTGAGAATGCCGCGCATCGCCTCGTGACGATCGGGCATGGTCTTAAGCCAGGCGTCCAGCATAGGCGTGTCGATGTAACCCGGGCAGATCGCATTGACGCGGATGGCGTCTTTGGCGTGGTCAAGGGCCATCGCCCGCGTCATCCCCAACATGCCGGCCTTCGATGCGTCGTATGCCACCACGCCGGGGTACGACGCAAAGGCATGTACCGAGGCGATGTTCACGATCGCCCCGCCGCGCCCGCGCATTTTCTCCAGGGCGTACTTCGAGCAGAGAAAAGCGCCCCTCAGATTGACGTCGAGCTGGCGGTCCCACCCCTTCGCCGAGATCTCCGAAGCGGAGCCGAGCACTTCGATTCCGGCGTTGTTGACCAGTACGTCCAGACGGCCGAACCGTTTCACCGTCTCTTCAACTGCCGCTTCCACTTGTTCTTCCACGGAGACATCCGCCGCGATCGCAAGCGCCGGCCCTTTCGAGCCTAGTTGTTCGGCCGCGTCCTGAATCCGGTCGGCCAGTACATCCACAGCAGCCACCGATGCGCCCGCCTCCAGAAAACGCTCGGCGATGCCGAAGCCGATCCCTTGCGCTGCGCCGGTGACTATCGCAACTCTGTTGTCAAAGCGCATGGGCGGTCAATAATACCAGTCCCGATTTCGAACTTCGATCCCCGTCCCGGCCAACCCTTTCTCGAACAGCAGCAGGTCAGAGCCGCGGTAATGATATGGGTACACGACCTTCGGCTTGAAGGCGCGCACGGCCTCGGCGGCCTCCTCCGGCGGCATCGTGTAGGGTAGGTTCATGCATACGAAGGCGATATCGACATCCCGCAGTGCCTTCATCTCGGGAATTCCCTCGGTGTCGCCGGAAACGTAGATTCGCTTCCCGCCAAAAGTGAGCAGATAGCCCACGCCTCGGCCCTTTTCGTGAAACAGCTTGCCCTCGGCCGGTCCGCGTTTCAGGTTGTAGGCAGGCATCGCCTCCACCGTCCACTTCCCGAACGTTTTGGTCTGACCGGCCCGGACCGGCACGGCCCCGGGAATCTTCGCGGCCACAACTTCTGGCCCGACCACCGGTGTGCGCGCCTTCTTCAGTTTGTCGACCATCGCCGCGTCAAGATGGTCGCCGTGGTTGTCGGTGATCAGAATGAGGTCGGCCTGCGGGAGGCCCTCGTAGTTGCCCTGGCTCCAGGGGTCGACGTGAACCACCTGCCCGCCGCCCTCCAGCATCAGGCTCGCATGCCGAACCGGAGTGATCCGAAGCGGTCCCTCAGCCGTCGGGAACTCGTCCGTCTTGCGCTTCGTTTGTGCGGTGACAAGTGCGCCCAGCAGGAACAGCAATGCGACGCTTTTCATGCCTGCATTGTATCCGAACGGCAGGAACTGCAACGCTACGGCGGAGTTCCTATACACGTAGGGGATCGGCCCGCCACTGCACTCACAACTTCACGCGCCGTTCGTACTTCTCCACCAGCTTGCGGAGATCGTAGGTGAAGTCCACCCAGGCCTCCTCCCACTTCGCTGCCCCAGCCTTGTCGTATTTGTAAAAGCCCTTACAGTTGGAGATGCCCTGGGAGCCACGGCCGACGACGTCTTTCATCAACTGCGGCACTTCGCTGGCGTTGCACAACTCGGGCATCAGGCCTTCCATGACTGTCCCATAAGCGGGTATTCCGGTCAGGTCCATCCACCGGAACGGGCCGGCGATAGTGGCCCACCAGCCGATGTCGTTACGAAACGAGCGATCGACATCCTCGAGGCTGGCGATTCCATGCTCGACCAGGTGGAACGCTTCGCGCAGCATGGCGTACATCATGCGGTTTGAGAGGAAGCCCCGAATGTCGGTGTTCAGCACCGTCGGATCCTTGCCGCAAGCGATTCCGATCTTACGCGCGAGGCGAACAGCCCGCGGCGCCGTGGCTTGCCCCGGGATGATTTCCAGGTACCGCATGACCTGCACCGGTTCGCCCCAGTGCATTCCGATGAACCGCTCCGGCCGGCGGCGTCCCTCCTGAAGCAGCGTGATGGGAATGCTGGAAGTGTTCGACGAGATGACAGTGCTGGCCTTCACAGCAGCCTCGAGTTCGTCGTAGATCCGGCGCTTCAGTTCCACATCTTCTTTGACCGTTTCGACGACAAAGCCGCAGGGAGCGAGTTGTCCGACGGATTCCGCGAGTTCATACCTATCGCGCCAACCCCGCACTTGCGCCGGTGTCCGCAGGCCGCGCTTCACCATCTCACGAAGGGCCGCGGAAACATGGTCGATGCTTGCCTTGGCCCGGCTCGCCGTCCGGTTGTAGGCGATCACGCGGAAGCCATAAGCCAGCAGACACGAAGCAATACCCTGGCCCATGAGGCCCAAGCCGATCAGCCCGACGGATCCGGCATCGACTGTTTTACGAGGTTTTCCAAGCGTTGCGTCCTTTGCTAATCCCACGGGTGTTCTCCCCTCACGTTGTCCACGATGATCTGATACAGACTTTGCTGATATGCGAAAAGCGGTAACTTCTCCTCAACTTCAAAGATGTAGCTCAGATCCATCGTCTTGTTGCCGTAATAGAAGTCGCGATCGATTTGATGCACGAATTTGTCCCTGCCTCCAGGGACATGACGAAAGTCCTTCGGGTAGGTCGATTTCTCCCAGACCTGCACTGTCTCGTCGAACAGCGCCGACTTCTCATGGCGCAGGTCGTCGATGATTCGACCGATCCGGTGATAGCGATTGATGGCGGCCTGGTCGTCACCCTTCTGGTGATCGTGCATGGCCGCCTGAAGATTCTCGTCGATCTCGCCGATGCTCAGCACCAGTTTCGTGAAATGAAGCATGGTGCGGGCACACAACAAAAGCACTTCGAGGTTATATCTGTTTTCCGGATCTCGCGCCAGGTTCGCCTTGATGATTTCGGTCGCGCGTTCATATCGGGGTAGCCGCTGCTGCGCCTGCACTAGTAGAGAGGCATGCTTTTGCCCCCATGAGGTGTCGACCCGAAAGGCAGCATCCGGAAGCGGCGGAAGAGCCAATGCCCCGAATTCCCTTGTCCAGCCACTTTCTCTGCGGATGAATCCTTTCTCCGAGAGAATGTCATACGCTTCGGCCAGCTCCGTCTGCCTGGGGCCGTAGAACAGAGGAAAGAACTTGGCTTCGAACTCTTGCGTCGTGGGCTTCTTCCCGGACCAGGAGTACTCGGCGGAACAGACGAATCCGATCCAGTACGTCTCGGGGTGGATTCCCTCGTCTTCCCATGCGGTGTTCAGGACTCCCTTGACTCCGAGCGCGACCGCGTCCGGAATGAAGTTGGCGTTGTTGTAGACACGAAGACGCTGATCGGGAAAGATGGGGGTCATGGTTTGCGCCGCGGTCGCGACCCAAACCGGATACTTGAGATTCAGGATCAGTTTGTCGCGGTCGACGAACTTACCGGCGTCGTAGTCCCAGCGCATGTAGATGAGGTTGTCGGGGAGGCGTGCCATGTCGGCGGCATTGAAATGCCGCAGGAACATGTCATCCCACACGATGGCGGTCTTGCCCCGCTTCTTCAGGAGATCGCAGACGAAGGTGAGCCAGAGCTTGTAGCTTTCGACAGGCGCCTTGTCGCCCCACTTCGCACGGCATTCCGGGCCCATACCCAACTCACGCGCCTCGTCCCCGCCGATATGCACGTGCTTAGCCGGCTCGACGACATCGAGCAGTTCGTCGAGCATCTCCCGGATCAGGCCGAAGGTCCCTTCTTTCAGCGGGCAAAGCTGCCAGTTGCTCTTAGGTACTTCGCGCAGGTGTTGGAACTCAGGGTGCTTCGCGATGAAGCTGACGTGGCCCAGGGTCTGGACCAGAGGCACGATCTCGATGTGATATTTCGTCGCAGTCTGCACAAGCTGCCTCACCTGCTCGTGAGTCAACGCTCCCGGAGCCGACAGAACAGGGTGTCGTGTGTACTGAAACTTATCTTCAAACTCGAAGACGGCGGTGTTGATTTTGTATCGCGCCAACTGCCGGAACAGGTGTTCGTAATACCAGGGCCGGTCCAGGTGGTACCAGAGGTCGACGTGGATGGCGCGGAACTCCATGTCGGGCCAGTCGAGGATGCGAAGCCCGCGTATGTTGCCCTTCCCCTGCTGAAGCAGTTGCAGGAGCGTCTGGACACCATAGAACAACCCTTGCGGGAATGCCGCCTCGATGGAGACACCTTTCTGTGTCACAGCGAGAATGTACGCTTCCTTTCGCGCGCTCCCGGGCGGCACGCCTTCGAGGCGGCTCTCCGGAACGATGCTCAGAATGATCCCGTTCGAGTCCGGCCTGGAACCGGCCGTTCGGAGCCAGAGTCCCCTTGTCTGCTCTACGCCCTCGATCAGGCTGGCCACCGCTGAGGAGTCCTGTCCGCCGGGAGTTTGATAGACGGCCGTGTTGGCGTCCGGCTGGAAGCTGTCTTCCGTGACTTTGACGATTTGGGGCTCGGGAATGATCACAATCCCGTAGCGACCGTGTACACCCGGCTGCTTGGGGATTTCTTCGGCAGCCGGATTCGCGAGGAACAGCGACGAAATCAGAACCGACAGAACGAGAATGCGACAGGTCATCGGGATACCTCCGCGGACACACCAGCCCGCCTGAGCGGGTATAAGCTTCTTGATTTTCTGGACCATCGAAACTTCTGTCAACGGCAGAATCGCTTTTGTACCGGAGACCGTTCAGACATCTGGACGCGACGCATCGATCCAGCGCTCTGGACGGTCCGCGGTGCAGTATACTCTGCTTCAAATGGAAAACATTGTTCTGGGAAACGGCACACTGATTGACGGGACGGGCAGCCGGCCGACCACGGGAGACGTGCTGATCCGCGGTGACCGGATCGCCGAAGTGGGCCGATTCGAAAAACCGGCAGAAGCCCGGCTGATCGATTGCTCCGGGCTGACGGTGGCGCCCGGCTTCATTGACGCGCACAGCCACTCCGATCTTCAGGTTCTCGAGAATCGGGAGGAGAAGGTCCGGCAGGGGGTGACCACGGAGGTGGTCGGAAATTGCGGTTTCTCCCCGTATCCCGCGCCGGATGACCGCAGCCTGCTACAGGGTTTCGCCAATGGGATCTTCTGCGGTGACGATCGATGGGGCTGGAGATCGGCCCGCGATTACCTGAAGGATGTGGAGCGAAGCCCGATCGTCAACGTCGCTTCACTCGTCGGTCACGGCAGCCTGCGAATCTCGGTCGCCGGGCACCGGCTGGGTCCTCTCCCGGAGCGCGACGTGGAGGCAATGGAAGAGAAACTATCGGATTCTCTGTCCGAGGGAGCCAGCGGATTGTCCACCGGCCTGATGTATGCGCCGGGATCGAGCGCGCCTTTCGAAGAATTGGAGCGCCTGTGCCGGGTTGTGGCCAAGCACGACAAGATCTATACCACGCACATGCGGAGCTACTTCTCCGGACTGGTGGACGCGCTGGACGAGCAACTCGATCTGGCCAGGCGCACGGGGTGCCGCCTCCAGATCTCTCACCTGCAAGCTGTCGGCGCGAGCAACTGGCCGTTGCAGGCCCGGGCCATCGACAAAATCGAGCAAGCACGCCGGGACGGGATCGACATCGCCTTCGACTGCTACCCCTACGTTGCCGGAAGCACGGTGCTGACGCAGGCGCTGCCGCAGTGGGTGTTGGAAGGCGGAGTTGTGGGAATGCTCGCCCGCCTGACGGACCCCTCGCAACGTGCGCACATCGCAGCGGAGACGAAGTCGGCGCTGGAATGGCGCTGGGTGGACATCTACATCTCGGCCGTCGGGTCGGCGGCCAATCAGGAGGCGGTTGGGCAGAATCTGACGGCGCTCGCGGAGACGCGCGGGTGTGAGCCGGTGGATGTTATGCTCGACTTGCTGATCGAAGAGCGTGGAGCGGTGAACATGCTCTGCTTCAATCAGAGCGAGGAGAACCTGAAGCAGACCCTCACGCATCCGCTGTCGATGATCATCAGCGACGGGTTCTACGTGAAAGGACGCCCGCACCCTCGCCTTCACGGGACATTTCCCCTGTGGCTCGGTGACATCTGCCGCGAAAGGCGCTGGCTCGAACTCCCAGAGGCCGTGCACAAGATCACCGACCAGCCGGCCCGAAGATTCGGCATAAAGAACCGCGGACGGTTGTTGCCCGGATACTTCGCGGACGTCACGGTGTTCGATCCCAAGAACGTTGGGAGCCCTGCAACATACGACTCGCCCGAGCAGGCTCCCATCGGCATCCACCACGTTTTACGGAACGGTAAGTCGCAATTCGGCGGCGGGGCAGTGTGAGAAGCGCCTCAGCGCTCTAGCGCACTTTTCCCCTTCCGGCCACTTCCCACTCGGCCACTACATCTTCATGCTGGACGCCGTAGACGCGATCATGCATATTGACGCACGTGCAGACGTGATTCGGAACTACGCGCACACGGTCGCCGATCTTCAGGCGGGCGCCCCCCAGTCTCAGGTGTCCGTGTTCCTCCGACAGATCCTCCACGAGGATTTCCGGATGCCCGATCACGTGGCCGAACCCTTGCCGGTCACCGCTTAGAAGAGAGTCGCCGGAAAAAGTCTTGCCGCCCGCGTCGATGATCGCTTTTCCAGAGACACTGGTGCTCACAACCGTGGCGAGGACAGTGACCGCGCAGTCGTCCCATGAGGCAGCCTCGGCGCAGACCGTGTTCTTGTCATTGAAGATGTATGTGCCCGGCCGGATTTCGTTGATTCCCACGAAACGGTGCGACAAAAAAGCAGCCGGCGTGTTGCCTCCGCTGACGATCGGGCAGTCGATTCCCTCTGACTTCAGCAGCTCCATCAGACGCGAGAGTGTCTCGTTCTCCCGTTTCAGCAGCACCTCTCGTTCCGATGCAGAGCCCATGATATGGCCCGGGTAGACGAGCACCCCACGCCATTCGAGCCTCGGAAGCTCCCGGATTTTCCGGACGGCAGGCAACGAAGACTCGTCGATGGGCAGCCCACACCTGCCAAAACCGGCGTCGAACTCCACGAGCAGGCCGACGGTAACACAGTCCTGCCGCGCCTGTTCCGATATCCCGTTCGCGATCTCCACGGAATCGCACGCGACAGTTATGTCCGCGCGTCGAGCGAGGGCCGCCAGGCGCCGCCATTTCGCGCCGCCGAACAGCGGGTACACGATCAGAATGCCGGGAAGCCCGGCGTCGGCCATCACTTCCGCTTCGCCGAGCTTGGCCACAGTGATGCCGGCCGCCCCGTGATCGATCTGGCGCCGCGCCAGTTCGGGTATCTTGTGGGTCTTCGTGTGCGGTCTCAATCGAAGGCTGTACTGCGCGCAGTAGTCTCCCAAACGCCGGAGATTTCTCTCCATGACATCGACGTCAACGAGCACCGCCGGTGTATCCAGATCGGTAATACGCATTTGGAACTCTGGTAGCGATGATACAACTTCCTCGATTTCTGGTAGAATTTTCAACAGTTCCGAGCCACCTGGCCGGGGGCGACATGGCGGCGAGCAAAACTCCAACAGTGTCATCCGTGGAGAGGACCCTTCATATCCTGGAGTTGCTGGCGACGTCTCGAGCCGGATTGACTTTGCCGGAGATCAGCCGGCGGCTCGGGCTGCCGAAGAGTTCCGCCCATTGCCTGCTTCTCACGCTTGAGCGCAGCGGCTATCTCACAAGCAATACGACGACGCGCCGCTTCATGTTCGGATTGAAGCTTTTCAGCTTGGCCAACATGGCGCACAGCGGCGTGCGGTTGCGTGAGCAGGCCCGGCCCTTCCTGCGTTCGCTGGTGAACGAGACCGGCCTGACGGTCCACATGGGCATTCGGGAGCGTGACGAGGTTGTGCTGGTCGAGAAGATCGGGCCCGCAGCCGCGCCGAAGCTGGCGACGTGGCTGGGCAAACGGATGGACCTGCATTGCACAGGGGTGGGCAAGGCCGTGCTCGCTCACCTGCCGGCTGAGGAATTGGAGTCCTTCATCAGGGCGCGCGGGTTGCCGAGACACAACGAAAATACGATCGCTTCGATTCGCCGTCTGCGCGAGAAACTGGCTGAAGTCCGCAGCACCGGCTATGCGCTGGACGACGAAGAGGACGAGATCGGCACGCGATGCATCGGCGCTCCAATCTTTGACCCGGCGGGCACAGCGATCGCCGCGGTCAGCCTGGCTGGAACTACGGATCAGATTACTTCGGATAACCTCGGACACTTCGCCGGGTTGGTGAAGCAAACCGCAGGAGCCATTTCCCACACGTTGCGTCCGGAGGAGAGCCCGGCTTCAGAAGAGCCGTCCGAGCCGCCGGCTCAAGAACGCGAGAACTCGATTGCTCAGGGGATCTGAGAACGGCCCCCCAAAGAGCCAGAACCTCTAGCGGGCACGATCTCCGATATCCTCGGGATACTTGAGTGCCAGTGCGCGGATATCGTAGCTGAACTTCAGGAACAGTCTTTCCCAGCGTTTCGCCTGTGCGGGCGTGTATCGGTAGAAGCCTTTTGCGTTTGCGACTCCGAGTGCGCCGGAGTCTACAACCTTCTTCATCAGCCTGGGGACTTTCGTTGAGCAGTCAAGCTCCGGCCAAAGGTCTCGCATCACCGTACGGTAGGCGGGGATTCCGGTGAGATCCATGAACCGAAACGGTCCCGCGAATGTAATCCAGTAGCCGAGGTCGTTCCGCAACGACCGGTCTACGTCCTCGATTGTGGCGTAGCCTGACTCGACCAGGTGGAACGCTTCCCGGATCATGGCGTAGAAACAGCGGTTCGTAATGAAGCCGCGGACGTCACGGCGCAGCAGTGACGGTTCTTTGCCCCACCGGTGCGCCAGGGCCATCGCGTGTGCCGCGCTCGCGGGACGGGTCTGTTTGCCGCAGATGATCTCCATGAACCGCGTAACGTGGGCAGGCTCCGCCCAGTGAAATCCCAAGATGCGTTCCGGGTGCAGAGCCCCTTCCTGAAGCTGCGTGACGGGAATCGCCGATGTATTGGTGCCCAACAACGCTCTTCGTGAGACGACCTGCTCGACGTTTCGGATGATCTCCTTCTTGGCCTTGACACTCTCAATGATTGACTCAATTACGACGCCGGCCTTCCGGAGGGCCGAGAAATCGGTGGAAATCGTCAGGCGTTCGGCGACGGCTGAAGGGTCTTCCTTGAGTATCCCTTCCTCCTGCAACTCCTTGAGCAAAGCAAGTACCTGGCGCCTTGTGGTCTTGAGCTTGGATTGTGTGCCGGTAATGCCCACAACCGGATGTCCCGAGGCCAGAAGGCACGTGACGATGCTCCTCCCCATCAGCCCCAAGCCCACGACGCCTGCCGTGATTTCGGAGGGGTCGATATTTCCGCGCGATTTGTTCCGTTTGCCCATGTTTATTCTGACCCTGTAGTGGATTTCAGACTTCGCCCTGAGCGGAATGTTCCCACAGAGACGCTTGAGCAGGCAAGCGTGAACAGGGCCGCTGCCATTCTGGCGTTCAACATCCTGGACAGTGGCGGGCAGATGGCCCAGAATTGTCTTGACGATCAGGGAGGCGCAGGTAAACTGTTGTAAACGAACAGCCTATGTTTCTCCCGGCAGCCCTTCTACTCCTCCCAAGTGTCGGTCTTGCCGCGGCCCCTCTCATCTATCCGGAACCGCAGCAGATGAGCATTGCCGGCGGGCGATTCGAACTCGACGAAAAGGTATCGGTCGTGATCCCGCAGGCAGCCTCGGACCGCGATTTGTCGCTAGCCGGGTTCCTCATCGCGGAATTGAGTGACCGGTACGGGCTGGCGCTTCAGACCGAGCGGGTCACTGCAGTGCCCGCCTCGGGGCGCGTGATCTTGATGGGATCGGTCGAAAACCCCCTGATCAGAAAATACTGCGCTCGACAGAACCTTACAGTGAGCCGGGACAGTCCCGGCCCGGAGGGCTACGTTCTGCACGTCGGTGAACGGGTCGTGCTGGTCGCGGGTAGTGACGATCAAGGCGCATTTTACGGCGTGCAATCCCTGCGCCAGCTAGTGGAACGCGGGCAGGGCCGGAGTATCCAGGCTGTCCAAGTTCGCGACTGGCCGCACAAGTCCTTCCGCGGCATCAAACTTTATCTGCCCGGGCGCGAGAACTTTGCTTTTTTAAAGCGGTTCCTGCGGGATTTCATGGCCCTCTACAAGTACAACAAGCTCATCGTCGAATTGAACGCGGCGATGAGGCTGGATCGTCACCCCGAGCTCAACACCGGCTGGGCTGAGATGGCCAAGGATCTCATTTACAGCCGCCGCGACCGCTCCACAGGGCCAAACGGGGAGTATCAGGACTCCACACATCACGACACGGGAGACGGCGGAATTCTGGAGAAGGCTGAAGTGGCCGACCTGGTGCGCTGGGCCACTGAGTACAACATCGAGGTCATTCCCGAACTCCCCTCCTTGACGCACAGCTACTACCTTCTGACGAGCCACCGGGAGCTTGCCGAAATGCCGGATGCGGAGTGGCCGGATACGTACTGCCCGTCGAATCCAAAGAGCTACGAGCTGCTGTTCGATGTATTCGACGAATACATCGACGTGATGAAACCGAAGCTGATTCATGTCGGGCACGACGAATGGAGAATGCCGTGGGGCGTGTGTCCGAAATGCAAGGGGAAGGACCACAGGGAGCTGTACGCCCAGGATGTCATCAAGATCCACTCCTACCTCGCAAGGAAGGGTGTGAGGACGGCGATGTGGGGCGATCATCTTCTGGAGGCCGTGGCCGGCCCGATGCTAGTCGACCGGAAGACCCGCGCGGGATACAAGTATCGAATTCCCGGCGGGCTTACGCCGGATCAGGTGCAGAAGCTGATCCCCAAAGACATACTGGTATTTAACTGGTTCTGGAATGACTCGGAGCGCGGTTCTGGAGAAACGAACGAGGAGACGCTCGGGAAGTGGGGGTTCGAACAGGTCTACGGCAATTTCACGCCCGAGATCAGGAACTACGGTCGCCGCAGCGGTCGCTCCGGGATACTTGGCGGCGCGCCTTCGGCGTGGATCGCAACGACGGAGTTTAACTTCGGCAAGGACTTGATCTACGACTTTGCGGGCTGCGCGAGCCTGCTCTGGTCGAAACATTGGCCGGAGGCGGAGCAGTTGTCACGCATCGTCCAGAACATGATGCCGCAAATCCGGCGAAACCTGAGCGGCCGTGCGACTCCGAGTGAAGACGGGGAGGTAGTTCGCATGCTGCCGGTTCTCTCTTTGCAGGCGAGTTCGGCAAAGGCGGCCGAGGCGGTGGACACGGCTCAGGTGAAGAGTGGGAGGGTGGCATCGGGACGGGCCACGTTCGAACTCCCCGGAAAATCGATGGTGGCGCAGGCTAGCGACGGAATTCCGGTCGGCGAGGATGCCAGCAGCCTCATCTTCCTGCACGCTCTGGCAAAGCCGGCCAGCAACGAGCCGGGGCACCGCTACATTTACAACTTCCCGGACACGGCCGACCTGCTCGGTTGGTACGAGGTAGTTTACGACGACGGCTTCGTGGAAATCGTTCCTGTTCGCTACGGAGAGAACATACTCGAGTGGAGCTGGGGGCGGCGTCATCAACCGTCCACATACTGCTACCGTGCCGACCCGGTGGATATCGGCAGAGCAGCGGGGAACCCAGTCACGTTCTTTGCGTTCGAGTGGATCAATCCCCGGTTTGGCAAGACCATCCGTGAAGTCCGTTTGAAGGGGACGACCGGATTCAGGAATACGCGGGGTAGGGTTATTCCCGACAACTCCATCGTCCTGGCGGCAATCAGTTCAACGAAAAAGAGAGGCTATCCCGAGCCGGTCAAGGCTCGAACCTACGTGCGGCAAGAATCCCCATGAATCCCGGCGGTCCGGGTCTTGGGCGAAGAGGAGGATGAGATGAGCGAACCGGATAGGAGACGATTTCTGCTGGGTGTGGCGGCATTGGGAGCGGGTTCGCTTCACGCGCTCGAAACCAGCGAAATCAGAACGGCATTTATCGGCGTCGGGAACCGCGGCAAGGAGCTACTCCGGCAGGTGCTGAACCAGGCGAGTGCGCCGGTGGCTGCGATCTGCGACACGAATCCCACCGCCCGCGACGAAGCGCAGGGCCTTGCCAGCCGCTACAGTCCACGATCTCTCACCGAGTGGCGCAGAGTCGTCGACATGAAGGATGTCGATGCGGTCATGATCGCGACGCCCTGCAACCTGCACGCCGAGATGGCGGCCGCTTGCCTGGACGCCGGAAAGTATGTCTATTGTGAGAAGCCCCTCGGCATCACCGCGGAGGAGGTGGACCGTGTGGTGAAGGCCGCCCGGCGTTCCAAAGCGTTTCTCCAGATCGGCCAGCAGATGCGCTACTACCCGTGGCTCCAGGGCGCGATCCCGCATATCCACAACGGGCTCATCGGCAAGCCGCTCATCATCAAAGCGCAACGACACAGCACGGCCACCCCAGAACAGGAAAAGGGGCACCTCCCTGAGTGGTACTTCGATCCGAGGATTTCTGGCGACCGCATCGTCGAGAACGGGGTCCATAATCTCGACGTCTGCAACTGGATTGCGGGTAGTCTCCCCGTCAGCGTCTACGGCTTCGGAAAAACCTACCTCCCGAAACCCAAGCCTCCCGGCGAGGAGTACATGGACGCATACAGCGTCATGTACATGTACGAGAACGAGGTCAACCTTACGTACAGTGAAGCGAAGCTACACCCGCGCGCGCTCAAGGAGCTGGCAAACGGTCAGTGGTACGTGATCTTCGGCGAGAAGGGCGCGGTGACGATCAAACGGGGCTCGGCGCTGTTCTATGAGATGTCCTCCGAATCGGAGCCTCGCGAATTGCTTACGGCGGAACAGCAAAACGCGAAGGAAGACGCCATGGGGGATTTCTTCGCTTCGATTCGCGAGAAGAAGCAGCCACTCGCCGGCCTGCGGGTCGCCGCGACCGCGGCGCTCACGACGATCATGGGCCGCAAAGCTATCTATGAGAGACGGATGGTCACCTGGAAGGAACTGGGTGTCTCCATCTGACGAAGAACAGGAGAGTATCAAGGATGAACAGGTTGTTTTCCTCGATGAGCCGCCTGGCTGCGGGCTTCGTGCTTGTAGTCTCTTGCCTGTCGCTCACTGCCCAGGCCGCCTCTGAGCGTCCGCCGCTGCCCTATCGATTCCTCCTGGTCATTTCCAATCAGTGGAAGGATCCGGCGAGCATCTTGGTCGAGGGAGGAGGCGAGTTTCAGGCGGTCACCAGTCTGCTTAAGACATGGGGGCTGCCGTTCGACATCCTGCGTCTTGATCAGCAACCGCTGGATCGCTACCACCTGATCGATCGGGAGGGTCACCCGCTGTACGGGACCATCATCTTCGATCCTGACCCCGCGGGCCTGGAGGGTAAAGACCTGGGCTTCCTGCCGGCTCTGGTCAAGGATTTCGGTGTGAACATGGTGGTCCTCGGCGACGCGATATCGGCGCCCGAAGCTGCTGCCCTCGCCGGCCTGGAATACGTCAGCGAATACCGTCTAGGGGACGGAATGACATTCGCAGGCGAGCACTTCATCACCCGTGGGCTCGCTGGAAGAGAAAAAGAACTGCTTCAGGGAGCGGGCTGGGAGATATCGGGCAGCAAGGTCGTCCCCAAAGATGCGACGGTGCTGGCGAAGCGAGCCCACCTGCCGTTTCTCACCGCTCGCGAGACTCCGGGCGGGGGCCGCGTGGCATGGCTGGGCGCTCATCGCGGCAGCGTGCAAATCGCCAAGCAGGTCACGCGGGATCTGTTCAAGCGGTCTCTCGTCTGGACGCAAGGCTACGCTCTCTACGCCGAGTATCCGAAGAGCATGATTTTGTTCATGGACGATTTCGGAACATCGGACAGGTCGTACTTGCCCTACTGGCACTACAAGACTCTCGATGAGCAGGACATCCGCAAAGGGCTCATCGAGCCCCTGAAACGGCACCACGCTGTAATCAACCAGGATGTGCTTACCGGCTATATCGACCGGAAAGGGCGCCGGATCGCTAATCCTTGGAAACAGCGGGTGATCGACGAGATCGACGGCAAGACTGTGCATGACTACGTCTCCGCCAAGCGCGGACTCGATGCCGGCCTTCGGGAGGGCGTGTTCGAGGTCCAGTCTCACGGATACACGCACATGTTGCCGGACCTGGAGTCTCCTCCCGGGCCCTTTTGGACCGCGCCGATGGACGGGATCGGCACCCTGGGCTGGGATGTGGAATTCGGCGACGAGCTGAGGAAGCGCGAGGTCCCGGCCATCACACAGCGGTTTTTCCTCAGCCGCGGACTGGCGCATATCCGTCAGGACTTCGGCGTGACCCCGCTGTTCGTCATCAACGGCGGAAGCGCCTGGTCCCATTCGTACACCAACAACAGCCCGAGGATTGCCGCGGAGATGGGATTTGGCTTGTCGATCTTTGGAAAGCCCGGATACCTGGGCAGAGACCTGGTGATCGCGTCCATGGAGCCGATCGTCCTGAACGGAGGTTGGGCGCACGACCGCAAATTGACTGGTGATGACATCTCGTGGACCATTGATGCGCCGTACTTCCTCGTCTTTCACGACCGCGACATCTCGATCGATCCGACCGCGGCCGAACGCCTGCTGACGGGCCTCGGCAAGGGAGTCCGTTACCTGTCAGCCAACGAATACGCCGGCTATCTCCACGCAAAAATCGAACGGGATAACAGTTCCGGGCAATCGCTGGCACTCGCAGTGGATTACGACGAACATTACTGCCGGTACTTCGCGACGCATGAATCCACGTGGGTTCTTCACTTGTCGGACGAAATGCGCAGCGGACTGAGGGCTACAGCCGAGAAGCAGGTCATCACAATCCCGAAGGGTCTGGGGCGGCACGTCGTTACCGCCGCAGGGACTTCGCAATAGGAGGTTACCGTATGGAAACGGCAGCGACGTCTCAGGAACCCGGACAGGCGGCTGCCTCGGCGCCGGCGGCCTCGAAACGTCTGGTTTCCCTCGACGCGTTTCGCGGTTGGACGATGTTTTGGATCGTCGGCGGCGGAGCACTGGTGACCGGTTTGGAGGCGCTGGGCCACAACCCTGTCATCGATACGCTTGTGTATCAACTGGAGCACACGCCGTGGCAGGGACTCAGGTATTACGACCTGATCTGGCCGTCATTCATGCTGATGACCGGCATGTCTCTGCCGTTCTCGTATGCAAAGCGGTCGCTGACGCAGACGCACCGCGAAATCCTGCTCCGCGTGCTGCGCCGCGTGATCGTGCTGCTCCTGCTCGGCTCCATCCGGGAGTCGGTGAGCCTGAACCATCCGTATTGGGTGGAGCTGAGCAGCGCATTGCAGCCAATTGCCATCGCCTACTTCTGTGCGTTCCTGCTGGTGCGCAAGTCCTGGCGCTTCCAAGCCGCCGTTGGCGCGTCGATTCTGGCCGGCTATGCGGTATTGCTGGCCTTTGTTCCGGCGCCCGGCATCCCGGCCGGCAGCTACGAGAACGGCAGGAACCTCGTCGCCGCCGTCGATGTCGCGGTGCTCGGCCGGACGCACAAGGAAGGTTGGGGAACCGTAATCAGCACCATACCCACAATCGCGACCACAATCCTCGGCTTGCTGATCGGAGAGCTTCTGAGAAGCACGCGTCCGCAGAAAGCCAAGCTCCGGATTATGGCGCTGGTCGGTATCGCGGGTGTGGTGCTGGGTTTCGCCCTGGATCCCGTGATTCCGATTGTGATGAAGCTCTGGACGACATCGTATGGTCTGGCCTCCGCCGGATGGTCATGCCTCCTTTTTCTGGTGTTCTACTGGATCATCGATGTTCGCGGATACCGGAAGTGGGCGTTTCCGTTCGTTGTAATCGGGATGAATGCGGTCACGGTGTACATGGGACGGACGCTCGTGCCAATGACGAAGATCGTCGGCGTGTTTACCGCCGGGATCGCGGCAGGTATGGGCTCCATTGGTCACCTGTTCCAGGCGGTAGCGGTTCTCGTCGTCGAGTGGCTGATTCTGTATTGGATGTACAAACGAAAGATCTTCCTGTCGGCGTAAGAGAATGATTTCCGTTGCGTCTGTGTACCGTCTGCTCCTGATCTGGCTGGCGTGCAGTTGCGCGCTGACGGCCAAACCATACCGTTTCCTCCTTGTGGTTTCCGATCAGTGGAAGGATCCGGCCAGCTACATCATCGAAGGAGGCAGCGATTTTGCAATCCTCGCAGGACTGTTCAAGACCTGGGGGCTTCCATTCGACGTTGTCCGACTCGATCAGCAGCGGCTGGACAAGTACCATCTGCTCGACAGAAACGGTGAACCCCGGTACGGCACGATCGTCTGGAGCGCTGACCCGGCCAGCCTGGAAGGGAAGGAGCTCGGACTGATTGACGTGCTGGTTCGAGAGTACGGCGTGGGGCTCGTGGCTCTGGGAGATGCGGTGGCAACACCGGAGATTTCCGCCCTCACCGGTCTCACCTACGTGAGCGAATACGCGCTGATCGAGAATCCGGAAACTGTGCAGGAACATTTCATCACACGTGGCCTGAAAGGCCGTGAACAGGAGTTCCTCGGCGGAGGAGGCCGTAGGCGCGGGGACAAGGTGACGGTACAAGGCGCGACTGTCCTCGCGAAACGCGGTTCCCTTCCGTTTCTTGCGGTTCGTGAGTTTGACAAGGGCGGACGGGTAGCCTGGCTTGACGCCCACCGGCCCAGCGGCCAGATCAGCAGGCAGATCATGCGCGATCTTCTCAAGCGCTGCCTTGTATGGACGCAGGGATACGCTCTCTATGCGGAATACTCGAAGAGCGTGGTTCTCGAGATGCACGATATGGGGGCGTCCGACAAGACATTTCTGCCCTACTGGCACTACCGGACGTTGAGTGAGGAGGAGATCCGGAAGGCGGTTATCGAGCCTCTGAAGCGGCACAAAGCCGTGCTCACACAGGTTGTCAACACCGGCTTTGTGGATCGGAAGTCTCAGCGGGTGTTGAATCCCTGGGAACAGACAAGGGTCGTGGACGAACTGGACGGAAAGACAATCCACGACTATGCGTCGACAAAACGAGGGCTGGATGCGGGCCGGCGGGAAGGCGTGTTTGAGATTCAGAGTCACGGCTGGACCCACATGCTGCCCGATCTGGATTCTCCTCCCGGTCCTTTCTGGAACGCGCCTCTGGACGGAATAGCAACCTTGGGATTCGACACCGAGTTCGGTGACCGCATGCGCAATCGCGAGATCCCAGCGGTGACGCAGGAACTTCATATGAGGTGGTCGATCGAGTACCTTCGGGAAGACTTCGGCGTGACTCCCCTCTTTATCCGGCCGGGCGGCGGGGAACATTCCCAAACGTTGGCCAACCATACCGGACGAATCGCCGCCGGGTTGGGATTCGGACTGACGCGGCTGAGCTCACCGTACTACCTGGGGCGCGACCGCGTCGTCGCGCTAGGTCCAACGGTCCCCCAGATCGGTTGGGCCTACAACCAGAAGCTCTCCGCGGGCGACATGCCGTGGACGATCGATGGGCCGGTTTTCATCGCGTTTCACGATCGGGATGTCGCAATGGACAAGGGCGCGATAGAGCGTCTGCTGAACGA
The DNA here is from genome assembly GCA_035455185.1 of Bryobacteraceae bacterium. Lineage (GTDB taxonomy): Bacteria > Acidobacteriota > Terriglobia > Bryobacterales > Bryobacteraceae > JAEHDI01. The sequence goes on from DATIFQ010000198.1 coordinate 22,449, forward strand.
TCTCGGCAAGGGCGTGCGATACATGACTGCCGGCGAATACTGCGCGTATCTGCACTCCACAGTCGCCCGGGACCCGTCT
>DATIFQ010000199.1:0-14530 GCA_035455185.1 Bryobacteraceae bacterium
ACGGGCTGGCTATCGAAACTCGTAAAAGACCGTTTCGTCTTCCTGGAAATCAGATACAGCTACCCGAAGTCAAGATCGCGCCGGTTCGGTATCATCAGCAGTCAGGAGGCCAGACTCACACGCCATGAAGGAACAGAACTACACCAACCACCGGCAGTACGTTTTCATGTACCACGTCGTGTTGTTCGGGCTGATCGTGCTGACGCTCATCGGCTCGTTCGTGAACCTGTACAAGTCCATTGGTGACCACCAGCGGCTCTATAGCGCATCACTGATCGTAGTGATGAACATCTGTCTCCTCTTGCTGTTCTTCCTGGCGCGGGTCTTCGCGCTGAAGGCGCAGGACCGGGCGATCCGGGCGGAAGAGAACCTCCGGCACTTCGTGCTGACCGGCAGGCCGCTGGACAGACGGTTGACGATCCGGCAGGTTATCGGATTGCGGTTTGCGGCGGACGAAGAATTCGCGGAACTGGCCAAGCGCGCGGTCACAGAGAGCCTGTCGGAAGACGCGATCAAGCGCGCCGTGAAGAGCTGGCGCGCCGACACGCACCGGGTGTAAACGGTGTCAGGAAGTTCGCACGGCGGTCCAGCGCGCCTTGGGGAACTCACCAAGGAGAAGCTCGCCCTCCATTCGACCACTGGAGAGCGTTCCCTCGAAGACATAGACCAACTGTGACTCCTCGTAGGGAAGTACGCTCCGCAGGCGGACCTGGTCCCCTTGGACGGTGCCTTTGACGTCACCCCGCAACCGCGACCCGGTGTGCCTTCCGGTGACCTCGTCTCCCCGAGCCTCGAGGTCGAGCGTGTGGCGTGCCTCGCCACGAAGATACCGGATGCTCACGTCCCAGCGGCCCGAGATGTCGCTCGCGGCCGGTTTCGGTACCGACGTTTTCGGGGAAGGGGCTGAGTGGAGCAACTGAAACAGCCGATTCGCGACAATCCTGTAGTCGCCTGGTCTCATCGCGACAGGGCGCAGAACGAAAGAATGTCCCTCACCCTCGGCGTGCGTAAGGATCGCCGGCTCGCCTTTGAGCAGCAGATCGTGCAGCTCACCGGCGGTGAGGCCGATGCTTGCGGGATCCCACCCAATCTCAAGAATAGGGAAAGGACCGCCGCGCGACGGAGGCAGCACGCGGGTGGAGACGCCGTCAACGGCCTTGAGCCGGCTCGCGATGTGAGCGTACCAAGATTCCCACTCTTTGTACTCCGTCTCCCGGTTACGGCGGCTCACCCAGGATTCCACTGCCGTCACCATGCCGACGATCTCTTCCTTGCTGACCTTCATCATGCGGCCGAAAGCGTGGTGCGGCGAGCTGTTGGCGTACGCGGCGCGAACGAGATCCTCGCGGCCGAGGAGCAGTCCGGCGGTTTGGGGACCGCGAAGGATTTTGCCGCCCGAGTAAGCGACGAGGTCGGCGCCATCGGCGATGTAGGGATTCGGGACGATGAGGTAGTCCGCCGCGGCGTCGACGAGAACGGGAACTCCGGCCTGGTGCGCGATCTCCGACACTTCCTTGAGCGGCAGGCTGACGTTCTCGAAGCGGTTGCCGAGCACCAGGGCCATCGCGGTACGGGGACCGATGGCGGCACGCATCTGTTCGGGTGAATCGACTTCAACGAAACGGACGCCGACGGCGCGGACAGCGTGAAAGTACTCGTTCCGCGACGATCGAGGGAGAATGACTTCGCTCTTGAGACCGGCCGTGTCGGGAAGCTGCTTCATTCGCTCGGGGTCCGCCCCGGCGACGCACGCGGCGGTGGCATGGCTCAAGGCCGCGGCTGCGCCGGACGAGACCATCGCCCATGGCACACGGAGCAGTTGTGAGATGCGCCTGCCGGCGGCCTCCATCAATTCGTCGAGGTTGACGTGGTAGTGGGACGCCTGTTCGATCGCCTCGATCACCTCAGGAAGCAGACGCGAACCGCCGTTGATGGTGTAAGTGGCGGTGCAGTTGATAAACGGCTGGACGCCGAGGCGGGTGTAGACATCGGGCGCCGGCTCCTTCCCGGCAGCGGGCGCCGCGCCCATCAGTCCCGCTGTGGCTGCGATGCCGCTCCCGCGGAACAGCTCACGGCGGGAAACCGGCCGGCGATACGTGGACGGCTTCGTTTTCATAGTCCGGACTCCCCCGGAATGTCATCGCACCGCGCGGAGGCGGCAAGGAGTCCCTATGGGACCCAGGCGATGAGCTCGATTTCGACGCGGGTGGCCGAATCGGGAAACTCGACACCGAAGGCCGAGCGGGCCGGCGCGCCTTTCTTGAAGTACTCGGCGTAGGCCTCGTTGAAGGCGGGTTTCTCGGTTTTCACGTCGGCCAGGAACGCGGTCACTTTGATCACGTTTTCGAGCGACGAGCCCATGGCTTCGAGATTCTTCTTATGGGCGTCGAGGGTACGGCGCGTCTGTTCCTTGACGTCGCCGCCGAACGCCAGCGGGTCTTTTTGCGCTTCAGGGCGGACGCCGGTCAGACCGGAACTGAAGTAGAGGTTGCCGACCCTGTACCCGCCGGGAGCCTTGATGCGGCCTTCCGGGGCGGCGGCATTCGCCATCGCCGCCATGGCGCCGCCGGTTCCGAGACCCGCGGCCGAGCGCAGAAATGTGCGTCTGTTCTTCGTCACGTGGATAGTGCCTCCTAGTTGACCTCGCTGAACAACATACGCCGATAGAGATTCCTGCGCAACCTCGTGGGAATCACGCCATCGGCCGGCTGTAACCCTGCCGGCGGTATCTCTCTAGCAGAGCGCTGAGTTCCTCGACCTTTTCGGGATGTTGTTGGTAGAGGTTGCGATCCTCGTGGGGATCGCCAGCCAGGTTGTACAACTCGCCCGCGGGCTCACCGGGTCCGGGCTCGATCCGGTCGGGTTTGGTGAAGCCGCCGGAACCGCGGCCAAGCACCAGTTTCCACGAGCCTGAGCGGATGCTGAAAAGCCCCTGCCCGGAGTGGCTGACAATGGCGTGGCGAATCGGCCGGTTCGCCTTTCCGAGGAGCGCAGGGAGCATGTTGTAGCTGTCCTCAGCGTCGTCGCGGCCAAGCGTACGGCCGGTAACGGCGGCGAATGTCGCGAACAGGTCGGTCAGGCAAAGCGTCTGGCTGCTGAGGGAGCCGGCCCGGATGTGGCGCGGCCAGAGGGCGACGAACGGCACGCGATGACCTGCTTCTTGGATGTCTGACTTCTGGCCCCGCCACGGCCGGTTCGCACGGTGCCCGCCGGAGGCCTGGATGTCCGGCTCGGACCACGGCGCGCCGTTGTCGCTAGTGAAGATGAAGAGCGTGTCGCGTGCTACGCCTCGGCGGGAGATCGTCTCGATCAACTGCCCGGTCGAGGCGTCCACCTGCGCGACGAAGTCCCCGTACTGGCCCGCTTTGGATTTTCCACGCCATGCCGCGGCCGGCACCCACGGCGTATGCGGCGCTGTGAAGGGCACGTAGGCGAAGAACGGCTGCAGGGATTCGCGGACAAAGCGGACGGCGCGCTCGGTGATCTTCGGCAGGACCTCGTCCATGCGGAAGCCGGGGGCAATCGCTCCGCCGCGCCAGAAGGGGCCGCGAGGCGAGGCGCCGCTGTCGGAGATAGTGGAGGTTGGCTGTTCGACCGCCCGGCGGCCGTCGATGTAGAGATAGGGCGGCATGTCCAGCGAAGCGGGGATGCCGAAGAACTCGTCGAAGCCGTAATCGAGCGGGCTGGGGCGGAGTTCCCGCGAGTAGTCCGCCGGCTCTCGGGTTCCGAGGCCGAGGTGCCACTTTCCGAAGCAGCCGGTGCGGTAACCGGAGCGCTTGAGCAGAGAGGTGAGTGTCTCGCGGCCGTCTTCGATGAGCGCCGGCGACGTCCCGTGAAAGACTCCGTGGGTGAGGCGCGTTCTCCACGCGTAGCGCCCGGTCATCAGGCCGTAGCGGGTGGGTGTGCAGACGGCGGAGGGCGAGTGGGCGTCGGTGAAGCGGACGCCGTCGGAGGCCAGCCGGTCGATGTGAGGCGTGCGAATCCGGGATTCGTCGTTGTAGCAAGCGATATCGCCGTAGCCGAGATCGTCGCAGAGGACGACGACGATATTCGGTTTCTCCGCCGGCTCGGCAGCGGCGATGGCTGCGGGGAGCGATAGGAAGGTGCGCCGGGTCAGCATGATGGCTTCAGGATTACCGCATCGTGAGGTGGGCCGCAACGCACGGAATGGCGGAAGCTAGTGGGAGTCGAACCCACCCGCGGCGCGGTCAGCGTCGCACGCTGGTTTTGAAGACCAGGCCCAGCACCGGCCAAGATTAGCTTCCACGGCGATTCTAACAGAAGCGTCTCGTGAGCAGTGCCGCGGGCGGTTCCCAGCAGGCCGAGGACGAACCGTTACCCCTCTGGCTTTCCTGCTCATATTCAGGTAAAACAGAAGCAGATGGATTTGTTTTCGGAAAATCTGTGGAAAAGGCTGCCACGCAAAAAGGGAGTTGTTGGTCTGCAATGACTTTTTCGTTCGGACGGCCGGACGAAACACAGGGCGGATTTCCACGACCTAACCGCCAGAAACGGGGCGGGTAATTTTTCGCTATACCGGAGGCGGGCTGCCGGTTAATCTGGAGCGGTTGTCGAATGGCCACCACCGATCTCGCACTGCAAAAGGGACTTCCTGCAAATACTGACGCGGAGCGTTTCGTCCTAGGTTCGATCCTGCTCGATGACGCTGCCTACGTCCAGGTTGCATCAGCGCTCGACGCGAGTGACTTCAGCCTCGAGAAGCACCGGCGCATTTTCCTGCGGATGGCCGAGCTTCACGAGCACGGTGAGAAGATCGATCGGGTTACGGTTGCCAACGAGCTGATCAAGCACAACCAGCTCGAATCCTGCGACGGTTTGGGATACCTCGTCTCTCTCGATGACGGGCTGCCGCAGATCTACAACCTGGACAGCTACGTCCGGATCGTAAAGGACAAGTCGCTGCTGAGGCGGCTGATCTTCACGTCTCAGAAACTGATCGACCGCTGCATGATGGGCGACGAGGAACCCACGGAAATCCTCGCCAGCGCCGAGGAAACCCTTCTCAAACTCGGCGAGACGACCACGAAGGTGGGCCTGGCCACGCCCGCCGAGGTCATCGAGGGTTACGAAGGCGGGCTGAACACGTTCCTCGATCCGGGTAAGCGCATCCGCGGATTGAGCACCGGATTCAAGAAATTCGACGAGATGACTGGCGGATTGCACCCCGGTGAGCTAATCATTCTCGCCGGACGGCCCTCGATGGGAAAAACCGCACTGGCATTGAACATCGCCCAGCACGCAGCGGTCAAGCTCGGCAAAACCGTTGCGGTGTTCTCGCTTGAGATGTCCAATGAGTCGCTGCTCACGAGACTTCTGTGCGCCGGAGCCCGGGTCGACAGCCATCGATTCCGGCTCGGATACCTTGATGGCGATGAGCGCCGGCGCCTCCAGGCCGCCGCAATGGAACTGGTGGAGGCGCCGCTTTTCATCGATGACACTTCGGGAAGCAACCTCATTGACATGCATGCCAAGCTCAGGCGCCTGAAGGCCGAACGGCAGCTTGATCTAGTGGTGGTGGATTATCTCCAGCTAATGAGCGGCCGTGGACGGTTCGACAGCCGCGTGCAGGAAATCAGCTCGCTGTCGCGCGGCCTGAAGCTGCTCTCCAAGGAATTGGAGGTGCCGATGCTCGTGCTTTCCCAGTTGAGCCGCGCACCGGAGACACGACCTGGCGATCACCGCCCCCAGCTCAGCGACCTCCGCGAATCCGGATCCATCGAGCAGGATGCCGATGTCGTCGCGTTCATCTTCCGCGAAGAAGTCTATAAGCAGGATCGGGAAGATCTGCGGGGTGCAGCGGAACTGTTGCTCTCCAAGCAGAGAAACGGCCCGACGGGAAAGATCCAGCTTGTCTTTCTGCACAACCTGACCAAGTTCGAGAACCGCCTCACCGACTTGGGCGAGGAACCGGCGCCGGAAGAGTAACGTCCCGCGATCGTACGTGTCCGGCGCCCTCGACGGATCACGCGACAGGCCACTCATTGTAAACTGTCGTTTCCTGTGCTTCTGGAGCTAAGCAACATCCAAAAGAAGTTCGGCGGCGTCGTTGCGCTCCGTAACGGCGACCTTTCCGTCGACGCCGGCGAAGTCCACCTCCTACTTGGCGAGAATGGCGCCGGCAAGTCCACGCTAATGAAGATCGTGGCCGGCATGCTCCACCGTGACAGTGGCGTCATGCGCTGGCAGGGCAGGGAAGTGGACCTGAGGACGCCCGCGAGTGCCGCTGCCATCGGTGTCGCCATGGTGCACCAGGAATCGTTGCTCGCTCCCCATCTGAGCGTGGCGGAGAACATCTTCCTTGGCCGTGAGCCGCGTTCTCTCCTAGGTTGGGTGAACCGCCGTAGGATGATGGAACAAGCCGCGCGGCTGATCGAGGAACACCGATTTCCACTCCAGCCGGAATGGCGCGTGGAGCGGCTGAGCCCCGCCGGCCGCCAACTCGTGGAAATCTGCCGCGCGATCTGTCACGGATCGAGCCTGCTGATCTTCGACGAGCCCACTTCGTCCCTGTCGGACGCCGAGACGCAGGAGGTCTTCCGCATCGTGCGCACGTTACGCGAGCGGAAGATGGGCGTCATCTACATCACCCACCGGCTGGAGGAGCTTCGAGCGGTCGGTGATCGTGTCACCGTCCTGAGAGACGGCGAAACCGTGCACGCCGCGCCACTTCAGGAGCTCACGACGGACGAAATCATCCACCACATGGTGGGGCGCGAAGTGGCGACGATCTATGAGCGCCACTCGCTGCCTCCGGGCGACGAGTTGCTGCGTGTAGAAGGCTTGAACCGTAAGCAAGTTCTGAACGGGATCAGCTTCGTCTTGCGCGCCGGAGAAATCGTAGGCCTGGCCGGCTTGGTGGGCGCGGGCCGCACGGAGCTCTGCCGTGCCCTGTTCGGCATCGATCCCGTTGACGCCGGAACTGTGCGGGTTCTCGGCCGGGATGTACGGATTCGCTCTTCGCAAGACGCCGTGAAGGCGGGTCTCGCCCTGATCCCCGAGGACCGCCAGAAGAATGGCTTGGCGGTCCTGCTCCCGCTTGTCCACAATGTCACTCACGCCGGACTCGATCGCGTCAGCCCGTACGGATTCCTGGACCTTGCGGCCGAGAGGAGGCAGGCGTCGGAATATGTGCAGCGGCTTCGCATCCGCTCAGAATCGATACGGCAGCTTGCGGGCCGTCTGAGCGGCGGGAACCAGCAGAAAGTCGTCATCGCCAAGTGGTTGTTTCGCAATGCCCGAGTTTTCCTGTTTGACGAACCGACGCGCGGAATTGACGTCGGCGCCAAGGTCGAGGTGTTTCAGTTGATGGATGAACTTGCCCGTTCGGGAGCCGCCATTCTGATGGTCAGCTCCGAGATGCAGGAACTGCTTCAGGTGGCGGACCGGATCCTGGTCATGCGGCACGGCAGGATCGCGGGCGAGTTGCCGGGCCGGACCACCCAGGAGCAGATCATGCGCTACGCCGCGCTCGGCGCCGAGGATAGTGTCCAATGATCCAGCGGCTTTTGCCGTCTCTCAGCCTGATCATCCTGTTCGTGGGCCTGTCGATCGCATCGCCCCATTTTTTGACCCAGACGAACCTGTCGAGCGTTGTCCGGCAGACGGCGGTGATCAATGTCATGGCCCTCGGCATGACCCTGGTCATCATCGCGGGCGGCATCGATCTCTCGGTCGGGGCCATCCTCGCCATGGGAGGCCTGCTCGGGACGATGGCGATGGAGCAGGGTTACCCCATTCCGGTAGGTGTGTTCATCGGGACAGTGACGGGGTTGGCGTGGGGGCTGGTCAATGGATTGCTCACGACGAAGCTCGCCATCGCTCCGTTCATCGTCACGTTGGGTACTCTGGGCATCGTTCGCGGCTTGACGCTGATCATCTCGAATGGCCTGCCAGTACACCGCATTCCGCAGTCATTCTCTTACCTCGGGGAGGGCAATCTGCTCGGCGTGCCGTTCGTGCTGTGGATTCTCGTGGTGTGTGCTGCCGTCACCCATGTAATCCTGGAGCACACGCGTCACGGCAGGTATGCCTTCGCGATCGGGAGTAACCCGGACGCAGCTCTCTACGCCGGCATTCCGGTCGCGTTCCACACGACTGTTGTCTATGCCTTCTGCGGGATGCTTACGGGCCTCGCGGGCATGATCGAAGCATCGCGCTTGATGACCGGGCAACCGACAGCGGGGCAAGGTTATGAGTTACAAGTGATCGCCGCCGTGGTCATCGGCGGTGGCAGCCTGCGGGGAGGCGAGGGCAGCGTCATCGGTACGCTGATCGGTGCGTTTATCATGGGCCTGCTCTCCAACGGCAGCGACCTGCTGGGTATCTCCCCTTACCTCCAACAGGCCATTATCGGCGCCGTCATCATCCTGGCGGTAACCGTGGATGAGCTGCGCAAGCGCAGGTTGGCCTCCTGAGCCCGTCAGTCGATCAGGCCCTTCCGCATTGCAAAGCGGACGAGTTCTCCCGTCGTGTGAAGGTTCAGTTTTTCCATGACGCGGCCGCGGTGTGCATCGACGGTGTATACGCTCAGATTGAGCAGTGTCGCGATCTCCTTGTTCGTTTTTCCCTCGGCAATCATCTGGAGCACCTCGCGCTCACGGCTCGTGAGCAGGTCCACCGGGTCAGTCACATGCCTCCGGTAATCGCTTAGAACGGCTTCGGAAACAGCCGGGCTCAGGTAGCCTTCGCCCCTCGCCACGGCGCGTACGGCGGCCAGGAGATCGCGGTCGACCGCGTCCTTTAGCAGGTATCCCTTGGCACCGGCTCGCAGGATCTCACGCACGTACACCGAGTCCTTGTGCATGCTCAACGCAAGTACGCGAGCTCGGGGCACGCTGGCGGCCAGCCTGCGCGTCGCCTCGATCCCATTCAACTCCGGCATGGCGACGTCCATCACAACCACATCCGGCTGGAGTTCCTCGGTCAGTGCAATGGCCTCATGACCGGTGGCGGCCTCACCGACGATCTCCATATCCGGCTCGGATGCGAGAATCCTTCCGAAACCCTGCCGGACGACTGCGTGATCATCCGCGAGCAGGATGCGGATCTTCTTGCTCATGACTCCTCGCAGTTGCAGGCACGCTGATCTCGATTTGCACACCCTGGCCCGGCGCCGTGCGGATCCGGAGTTCCCCGCCCACATTGCGGGCGCGGGCGCGCATGCCGACCATTCCCATTCCGTGTGAAGAGTTTGCCTCTTCTTTCTGAATGCCGCTCCCGTTATCTTCGATCAGCAGGTGGACGTCGTCGCCATTGGCCCTGAGTTCGATTTTCGCTTTGGTCGCTCCGGAGTGGCGGGCGACGTTAGTGAGGGCCTCCTGGGCGATGCGGAACAAGTGAGTTTCGGTTTCCGGCGACACGCGGCCGGGGAAATTCGATACGTAGTCCACCTCAATGCGCGTGCGTTCCGTGAACCTCTCCGCGAGCCAGCGCAGGCTCGATTCGAGTCCGAAGTCGTCCAGCACTGTCGGGTGTAATAACTGTGAGATCTCCCGAACGTTGCGGACTGCGCCGTCCACCAGATCCAGGCAATCATCGAGCCGTCTGTCAGGCGTATCAGGACGGCGCAAAGAAACCAGATTCGCTTTCAACGCGGTCAGTGATTGACCCAGCTCGTCGTGCAGTTCGTGAGAGAAGCGCCGGGCGGTGGTTTCCTGGTTCCCTAGCATGTGCCAGGACACCCGGCTCAATTCGCTTGCCTGCCACTCCATCTTGCGAAAGAGACTCGTCGTGGTCTTGACCGTCAGCATGGCGAATAGCAGAGCCAGCAGACAGCAGGACCCCAGCAGGACGAACGACTGCACCACCAGCCTTCTCGATTGGTGATCGATCATCTGCTGCGCCGCCTGTGCTTTACGCTGATTCCCGGCGACGAGTTTGGCTACGATAGCCGTCACCTGTTGATGTCGGCGGAGGAGATCTCGCGACAAACGTGTGGGCACGTTGTCCAACCCGAGCAACCGCCGGGCTTCGACGGAAAACGCGAGCGCAGCCTGCCCCAGTTCCTTGCCGAGACCCTCCTCGGGGGTGTCCGCCGTCTCGCTGACCAGTTCACTGATGTTCTCATTTACCGCGTTGAGATCGGTCAGGATTTTCTCCCGGTCGACCGACTCGGGGTCACGGGCAAGATTATAGAAAACCGCGCTGAGAGCGGCCTGCTCCCGCTGAACCTCCTCGATCAGATCGGTATTTTCCTTTTGTTCTTCCACAAGGGTAGCTGCGTTCGCCTGAATCGAGCGGATGTTTCTGATTGCGACGATCCCGGCCACCACGAGCAGAAGGATGACAAGCGCGAAACCGGCCAGGAGCACACGGAGGATATTCCGGTGCGTAATCTGGTCGCTGGTGTGGAACTGCCGGTTCGGGCTCCTCGTGTCCACCTCCTTTCCAGTGTAAGGCACCCGCTACGGGAGTCCCATAGCCCACAGCGGCTACGCGGCACTCCTAAGTCACGGTAGGCTCCTTTCTTAGCATTGCGGGAACGGTGGCCGCACTGAACGCAATCCCCTGATTTCGGCAGTCTTCGTAGCCCTCGGAGGCTATTCTCTCTCCGGTCATCGGCGGCGAACATGGAAGCGTGCCCGCCGGACTTACTTGGCAAGCACAAAGGAGAACAGAAGAATGAGGAAGCTAATCGTCGCCCTGGCGCTTGCAGGGCTGACATTGCCGGCCATCGTGTCCGCGGCTCCGGCTCCGCAGGAGCAGAAGCAGGAGCAGAAGACCGAAAAGAAGAAGAAGGCCCCGAAAAAGAAGAAGGGCGAAAAGAAAGAGGAAGCAAAGCCCCAGGCCTGACCTGTCTAACGGTGTACACTGGCGGGAGGCTAATGGGTGCGTCACGTCCTCCCGCCGCCTCGATACCGTCCGCCCTGCTCACGGGAGAGGCCAGCGATGAGCGGCCCCGCGTAAGGCGCGGAGTTCGAGTTCTGATTGCCGCCCTTGTCACGCTTGGCAGCGGCGTCTTGAACCTCTGGTCGGTGATCGGGCCGAGTCTGCCCGGGCGCCACGCTCTCCTACGATCGATTTTCCCGCTCGAATTCCTGCACCTCTCCCGTTCCGTGACACTCATTATCGGTTTCGCGCTGATCGTTTCCTCGATTAACATCTACCGGCGCAAGCGGCGGGCTTTCCAGTTCGCGGTCTTGCTGGTGGCATCTTCCGTGGTCTTTCACCTCACAAAGGGGCTCGATTACGAAGACGCCATCTTTTCAGGAGTTTTTCTTGCGCTTCTCTGGTCCGCCCGAAAGAACTTCACAGTAAGAAGCAGTATCCCAGACTGGCGCGCGGCTGCTTTCCGGCTCGCCGTGGCGTCGCTGGTTGCGGTTGGATACGGAATTGCCGGGTTCTGGTTCCTAGACCCGAGGGAGTTCGGCATCAACTTCACGCTCGCTGACTCGATCCACCGGACAGTCCTCTTCCTCTCTCTGGTGGGCGACCCTCAAGTGGTTCCACATACACGGTACGCGCACTGGTTCGTCGATTCGCTCTACCTGATGACGGCGACGGCAATCCTCTATTCTGGTTTCTCGTTGTTCCGCCCCGTCCTCTACCGGTTTCGGATTCACCCGCATGAAGAGGCGCTCGCCCGCGAGATCGTCGCCCGTCATGGGCGCTGCGCGTTGGACTACTTCAAGACCTGGCCGGACAAGTCGTTCTTCTTTTCGCCGGATCAGCAATGCTTCCTCGCCTATCGTGTCGGCGCGAGTTTCGCCGTCGTGTTGGGGGATCCGGTGGGTCCCGAAGACCGCATCGAAGGACTAGTCTGCGACTTTCTGGAGTTGTGCCAAGAGAACGACTGGAGGATTGCCTTTCACCAAGCGCTCCCAGATTTCCTGCCTGTTTACCTCCGCCTCGGGTTCAAGAAACTCAAGATCGGCGATGATGCTCTTGTCGATCTCAAGGCTTTCTCCCTGGAGGGCAAGGGGATGAAAGCTACCCGGAACGCTGTCACGAAGCTGGAGAAATCCGGGGTCCGCCTGCTCCAGTGTGAACCGCCCCTTACTGACGACGTGCTGGCAGGACTCCGGGACGTTTCCGACGAGTGGCTCTGCATCCCCGGACGGCGGGAGCGCCAGTTCACTCTCGGCAGGTTCGAGCCTGAATACGTGCGCTCGACGCCCGTGCTCATTGCCGCCTCCGCTGACGGCCGTTATCTCGGCTTTGTGAACATCATCAAATCCTTCAGGAAGGGAGAGGCAACAATCGACCTAATGCGTCGCCGCACCGAGGCTCCTAACGGCCTCATGGACTACCTGTTCGTAAAGCTCTTTCTCGTGTGCAAGGAGAGAGGCTACGAGTTGTTCAACCTCGGCATGGCGCCTATGGCGGGGTTTCGGGAGAAAGAGGAGGCCTCACCCCAGGAACGCGCCGTACACCAGTTCTTTCAGCACCTGAACTTTCTGTTCAGCTTCAAGGGTTTGCGTGCTTACAAAGCCAAGTTCGCAAATCTCTGGGAGCCGCGCTACGCCGTGTACCGGAACGCGATGGATCTGCCGCGCCTCGCGATCGCGCTGGGCAAAGTCTCGGAGATACAACCATGAAGCACCCCGGTTGCGTCGCTGCTCTGGTGCTCGTGTTCTGCCAGTTCGCTCTAGCTGTCCAGGCTGGCGGCAAGCGTGCGATCGAGATCCGTGGCAGGGCGCAGGAAGTGTATTATTACCCGGCTGCGTCCAAACCGCCTCGCGGAAAGATACTTTTCGCGCCGGGCGATGGAGGGTGGCGGGGTTTTGCGGTCGAAATCGCACAAGAAGCGTCTTCGTGGGGCTACGATGTCTACGGGTTCGACACGAAACACTACCTGGAGAGTTTCACCGGCAAAACCATGCTGTCTGAGGCCGACGTGATGAAGGACATGCGGTCGGTCGCCTCCGCCATTCGCAGCGATGCCGGCGAGAGGGTCATCTTTATCGGCTGGTCGGAGGGCGCCGGGCTCGGGGTGCTGGCGGCCGCGGCTGCGGAGAACAAGACCACCTTCCAGGGCCTGATCGCGATCGGCCTGGGTGACTCAAATGTGCTTGGCTGGCGCTGGGCTGACAACATTACTTACGTCACCAAGCAGTTGCCGAATGAGCCGGCGTTCTCCGCCAGAAAACATCTGCCAAATATCTCTCCACTACCGCTGTTCATGATTCATTCGAGCAAAGACGAATACACTCCGGCGAGGGACGCCCGGAAGTTGTTCGAGGCGGCGCGGCAGCCAAAGCGACTCTCTGTGATCGAGGCCCAGAACCACCGCTTCGCCGGCAACCGCGATGACTTCTTCCGCGTTCTCCGGGAGGCTGTGGAATGGGCCCGGATCGCGCCCCGCTAGGTCTGGCCGCCACAGGGCGTGCCGGGAACCTCGAACGTTTTCTCAAACCTGCGGCCGGCTATCTGCTCGCAGCCGCCTGCCTCGCATGGCTCTTCCACGATGTTCACCCTCGCGAGGTGCTCCGAACCGCTTCGGGGATGAACTGGGGGTGGATAGCGGTGGCGATCTGCTTCGATATCGCGAGCTACGTCAGCCAGGGATGGCGCTGGAAGTTACTTCTGGCTCCGCTGGGGCGAATTGGGACACTTCGGGCAACCCAGGCCATCTACGTGGGACTCTTCGCCAACGAGGTGCTTCCCATGCGGGCGGGCGAGTTCGCACGCACATGGCTCGTGTCGCGATGGCTCGCCTCTGACTTCTCCGCAGTGATCCCTTCAATCGCCGTTGAGCGGCTCTTTGACGGCGTCTGGCTGGCGATCTGCATGGGCCTGACGGCCATTTTCGTTCCGCTGCCCCGGAATCTCGCCGCGGCCGCCGATGTTCTCGGCGTCGCTGTCCTGCTGGCGACAGTCCTGTTCCTGTACCTTGTCTACCGAAAACGAGAGCAACCGCCCGAAGCGGCCCGAGCCGCCTTGCAGCACTGGAAACCGGTGCGTCTATTGCTCTCACTGATCGATGCGCTCGAATTGGGACTCCGGAAGATCGGTGTGTCCCGTTCGTTCTACCTGGCGTTCGGCGGGTCACTGCTGCTGCTCGCCGGCCAAATCCTTGCCTTTTGGTTTGTCATGCTGGCTTGCGGACTAAATCTCTCGGTGTGGGTCGGTGCGGTGGTTTTGTTGATTGTCCACCTCGGCACGTTGATCCCCAACGCCCCGGCGAACCTTGGCACCTACCAGTTCTTTGTTGTTGTCGGTCTCGGAGTGTTCGGCGTAGAGAAGGGAGCCGCTACCGGATTCTCGTTCATCGTCTTTTTTCTTTTGACAGTGCCGCTTTGGGTGATCGGCCTGTTCGCGCTCGCCCGTACCGGCATGACTCTCACGGCCATTCGGCGCGAGATCGGTGTTCAGGCGCCGCGAACCTGACGCCGATGTTCATCATGGATGCCCGCCGTCTCGCAGGTTGCGCGGCGTCGTCATCGACGGGTCCGGAATTGGTCGGCAATCGCCGCGAACTAGGGTTACGGGTATTCGCGCAGCCCTGTGTTATGATAGGGCTTCTGCTCGCAACAGTCGGGAATACAACGACTCGAACGCGCTCACTTTA
>DATIFQ010000200.1:0-4660 GCA_035455185.1 Bryobacteraceae bacterium
GAGGCACACGAAGGACAATATTCTTAAACCCACTCGCTCTCGCACTCCCCATAAGCCATCTCTAGCCCCGAAGGACCCCCTCCGTCAAGCGAGAGCGGCACCAGCCGCACGCCTGTACGTACCGGAGGCATTGTGCCTCCCTCTGCGTACCGCGTCAAGGACCAGATCGCGAGTGGGCCCATCCGGAGGAGGGTCACCAAGACAAGCCGGGGCTCAGTCGGGGGAGGTGCAAGCTCGTTAGAGGCTGCCAGGAGCCGGTTAATTCGCGTTCGTCGTAATTCGTCGAAGAGACTGCTCGAGATCTCGCGCTGAGAAACCGTAGGGCCCTGGCGCGCTCCTGAACACAATGCGCCCGTTTCTATCGATCAAGTACATACGGTCAGGCCAGGCTGTATATGCGCGCTCCGTCCGGTTATCGATGCCATCCAGAACCGCAGGGACGCGAAGACCGAGCTTCCGGACGCACGTCAAGGCCGTGGAAGTCCGCTCGCCATCTGATCGCGGAGAGGCAACCAAAACACCATCCCTGACGTTCGGTGGCAACTGCCAGAGATCGGTGGGATGGGCCTCCTGAATGTACACAATGTAGAACGCTATACGATCCTGGTACAACTGATATAGTCGATTGAGCTCGGGAACCTCCCGGCGAAATGGCGGTCAAGTATAACTACCGAAGATCAGCACAACCGGCCGGTCCCGCCACTCCTGTGACAGCCTGACAATGCGGCTGCGGTCCACAGTTTGCAGCGCGAAATCGGGCGCTGCCTGTCCCACAGCAAGCTGTCCCGCCCGAGCAGACATCCACAAAGGCCTGAAGGGAAGAATCATCATCGCGGCCATTGGAACTTTCGACATGATCGCGCCGAAGCGTTCCGGCGGCTGGCGCATCGCGATGTAGAGGCCAGCGGATGCTGTGATGTATAGCGAAGCCAGTCCGCCCAGTGCGATCCCAAGCAGTTTCATCAGGCGCACTCAACACCTCCGGGCAACCGTAGCAGAACTCGATACAAAGGACATTCTCCTTTTGAACCGGCGCTAGAAAAGGATCTTGAGGGCGGCCTGGAAGACCCGCGGCGGCGCGGCTTCGACGATGCGTCCGAAATTCGGAGACACCAGATCGTTCACGGGAACACCGAAATTGGGGTGATTGGTCACGTTGAATGCCTCGACCCGGAGCTGCGCGCGCACGCGTTCGGACAAACTCCAATTCTTGAAGGCAGAGACGTCCAAGGCGCCCTGCCCGGGGCCGCGAGCGATGTTGCGGCCGGCATTGCCGAACCGTCCGGCTTCGGCGACGGCGTCCAGGCGGCGGAAGGCGGATCGCGAGATCCACTGCTCCACCGTGCGGGCACCACGATTCGGGTCGGCAATCAGGTCGGGCCGGCTGCCCGCAAAGCCCGTGATCTCGGGGTGCGATCCCTGCTGCGCAACGTTGCGCGAGTCATACACTGTGAACGGCGTTCTCGACGTCACTGTCGCGATTCCGTTCAGTTGCCACCCTCCCAGCACTGCTCGGGATACGCCCTGTAGTGTTTTGCCGAAGGGCAGCTCCCATGTGACACTCGCCGTCCAGCGATGTTTGGCGTCGAAGAGTGAAGGTCCATGTTCCGCGCGCAGATCGAACGGATTCTGCGCGATGTCGTTCTCGCCCGACACAAGCCGAGGCGCCGATCCGGCGACGTTCATCGATGAAACGTAGTCGAGCGTCTTGGAGAACCAGTACGACGTGCTGAACGTCAGCCCGCGGTTAAAGCGCCGGGAGAGCGTTGCTTGCAGCGCGTGGTACGTGGAGTTTGTGGAGTAATTCACCAGGCCGACCGACGCGAAATCGCAGGGTCCGCCCGCCGCTGGGCAGCCGGCATAGATCCTTTTGGCATCGACACTCTGCGACGTCGCGCCGGGCGTGTACACAGATGGATTGGCCTCGATGAAGCGCGGAACGCGCGTCCCTTTTGTGCCCACATAGCGGACTTCGAAGAGCATGGCGGACGGCAACGACTGTTGGATCGAGAAGTTCCAATTCTGCGCGTATGGCGGACGGCCTGCCGAGTCCTCTGTCAGCATGGTGACGGGCTTGGGAAAGAAACCGGGCCGAAACGGCACGCCAGTTGCCCCCCACGGATTCGTGTAGTTCAGCGCCGGCGGGCCGAGTTGCACTGCCTGCAGGAATGGGATTGCGCTGATGGCGGCCTGCATCGGCATGCCGGTGCCATTGGAGAACGAGTCGAAGAAGACCCCGTATGCCGCACGCACGCTCATGCGGCCGCTTCCGGTAGGATCGTAAGCGATTCCGATACGCGGCATCAGTCCCTTGTAGTAGATGTCGAGGATGCGCTTGGCAACCCCAGGATCGCCGGGGAACAAAATGCCCCGCGGCGCATCGGGAAAAACCTGCGACTGCTGGCCCGGCGCGAACTCATTCAACCGGTCGCGGATCTCAGCGAACGGCGAATTGACCTCGTAGCGTAATCCGTAGTTGAGCGTAAGCTTGCGTGTGACGCGCCACTGGTCCTGAGCGTAGGCACTCACTTCAAAGCTGCGCAAGCCGCGTTGAAAGTCGCCGCCACCCTGGAAGAACACAACGGGAAAACCGATCAGAAAGTTCGCAAACGAGCTATTGGTGGGAAACGGCGCGAACACGAAGAAGCCGTTAGCCGCGATTCCCTGGCTGATGTTGAGCTGGGTTCTCCGGAAGCCGCCACCGACCTTGATCGTGTGCGCGCCTCGCACCAGCGACAGCGTGTCATCAATCTCGTAGTCGTTTTGAGCGCTGTTGCGGGGGCCGGTAATCGGGTTTCCGACGCTGGCATAGCCGTTCACAATGAAATACGGCGGCCCCAATGCGGGCTCGAAGGTGTTGTCGTACTGAAACCCGAGAGACCGGGGGGTTGTGTGATTGAAGCGCTTGTCGAAAAGGAACTGGTAGCGGGAGAACGCGCCCCTCACGTTGTGCAGTGTCCGCGGGCTGAACACGTGCGTATGCGAAATGGTCGCGGAATGCGCGCGGATGTCGTCGCCGGTGGCAAACCCCGGCACGTCGGCGCCGCGGATGGAAAGCGGGTTGAAGTTCGATCCGGATGAAGTCGCGTAGCGGATGGCAACCTGGTCCGTTTCTCGGGCGATCGCGTCAATCCGAATGCCTCCCTGGTCGACGTCATTCCGCAGGACCTCGGTAGCCCGGAAAAGCGACGGCGAGACATTCCCCAAGGGATAGAAGTCGAGCACCCGCTGTGAGACACCGTTGAACATTTCGTCCGGAATACGGTTGCCCGGGAACGGCTGTCCGCTCAGGAAATTTATCAGGAGGTTGTTGGTGCTCGGGTCCTGGAGCGCGGAGAAGTCGCCGGCACGCTCAGCCGGCGTTGGGACTGTGGCCGTCTTTGTGACACCCTGGCGATTTCGGAATCCTTCGTAGTAGCCGAAGAAGAAGAGCCGGTTGCGACGGATAGGACCGCCCAGAGTCGCGCCGTACTGATGTTGCTTGAGCGGCTCGACCCCCGCGGAGAAAAAGTTTCGCGCGTCCACCACGTCGTTGCGTCCGAAGTAGTAGACCGTTCCATGAGCGGAGTTACCGCCGGATCGCGTGATCACGGAAACGGACGCAGCGCTTGCCGATCCGTACTCGGGAGGCGCGGTGTGCGTGAGAATGCGGAACTCCTGAAGCGCATCGATCGGCGTACGGATCGCAAAGCCGCCATCCACCCGATTGACGTTCCGCACACCGTCCAGCAGAAAGTTGTTCGATTCGGGGCGTTGCCCATTGACGGCGAAAGCCTGGGTGGCTTTGATGGAGCCGCCGGCACTGATAAGCCCGCTCGTCAGCGGCGCCACCCCGGCTTGCAACAGTCCGAGCTGCGTGAAATTACGTCCGTTGAGCGGGAGATCTGTGACATGGCGCTCAGTGACGGTTTGGCCCAGCGTGTTTGAATCGCGGTCTACGGTCTCTGATACGGCGGACACCTCGATCCGTTCGGCGCCGGTGATGACGAGTTCGAGCTGCAGCCTGATGGTACGGTCGATTTCCACCTTCACCTGCGACAACCGGAGCGGTGCAAACCCGTTGGCCTCGACGACAAGCTCATAGTCGCCGGCTGGAAGAACTGGGAACGTGAAAAGCCCGGCGTCGACGGTGGTTTGAAGCTGGCTCTGCCCAGTTTGCTTGTGCGTAACGGTTACACGGGCACGCGGCACAGTGGCGCCTGACGGATCGGTTACCGAGCCGCCGATGCCGCCGGTCGGCTCCTGTCCCGTCGCGGTTGCGAAAAAAAAGCACACAACGACAACGATTCTCAACGATTGATAAAGGATCATTCCCAGAAGTCCCGCACAGAATACCAGTGGTCCAGAGGACGAGGCAATAATCTCTTTCTACTAACGGCGGTAGCAGTCGGGGATATGCTGGTGGTAGCAGGATGCGAAGAGGGAAATTCTGACTTCGACAGTCCAGATGAGGTCCGTATCGGGACGCTGAATCTATAATCGAGGGTAGTGACGAAACAAGAACGGAACTCTCGGCAAAGACAAATCTTGGGTAGTGACGGGCGTGCGGCCGGTTGAGGAGGGTGGTTTCGGGTGGGAGCCCGGGACAGGATGCGAAAGGAAAAGGCGATGCGATGGATTGCAGCCACAGTGCTTGGATTGGCGGTGTTAGGGACATCGG
>DATIFQ010000201.1:0-4065 GCA_035455185.1 Bryobacteraceae bacterium
GTCAGGTAATCGCCATCGTTATCGATGTTGAGGCGATAGATCGCGTCCGGATGGAGTGCGTCCGCATTGGGATTCGCATTCAGGATGATCACGGTTCTATTCCCGTCAGCGGGCGACTGGAATGCGTACAGATCGCACAGGTCGAGGCGTGGATCGCCCAGCGGCGGGCCGAGACTGAGCCCAGTGAAATGGTTTGACATTGCCCCTCTCCTTTCCACTGATATTCGCACATTCAGGAAATCGAGGCCACCGTCGATCAAGACCGTCGTGAACAGCCGTCCGTGAACGCTGCACGATTGCCGTCATTGAAGGAACCGGTGGGTCTGTGCACTTAACCACGGATAACCCTCTTATCGCGCTTTGCCGGGAAGCAAGCGAAGGAACTTCGCGAACCGCAACCTGCGGCAATCGCAAACGGAGAACTTCGTAGGAGACGAAGAAGAACGTCTTGTCTTTAATCAGCCGTCCCCCGAGCGTGCCGCACGCCAGGATGCCGTGGAACTGCTCGACGACTTCCGGCTCACCGTCCGCCATCCCCGATGCCCTCCGCCGACGAACGACACGGCTCACCTGCCGGGGCCGCCTTTGTGACCCCGGTCTGGTGCGGCGCCTATTGGGCCCTAACCAACAAAGCGATCAGTACTCCCAGGGCCCCGGCACGCAACGAAAGACGTCGCCATCGACCGCCACATGGCAGACGGACGGGAACGACAGATGAGTGGCGACCAGCGACTCGCGGTTCGCCGCCAGCTCCCGCAGAAGACCGACCCGGACGCGAGCCGCCTCCTCGGGGTTGTGTTCGAAGCCGTTGAACCAGTCGGGGTGCTCGAACCCAACCTGGAACACGGCGTCGCCCGCGAACGTCAACCGGTCGCCGCCGGACGCCAGGCGGACTACGCTGTGCCCAGGGGTGTGGCCGCCGGTGCGGCGGACGAGCACCCCCGGCGCCACCTCGTAGTCGTTATCAAAAGGCCGCATCTGGCTGTCGTACTCGTTCAAGAACCGCTTGGCCGTCCGCCGAAGTGCGTCCGGGAAGCCCGGCGGCATGTTGACGCGGGAGAAATCGGGCGACGCCCAGAACTTGACCTCGGCGGCCGCCGCGTTGATCCGCAGGTCCGGACGTAGCCGGTCCCTCACCCCGTCGACGAGCAGCCCGCCAATGTGGTCCATGTGCATGTGGGTAAGCACCACGTCGGTCACGGAGGGGAGATCGATGCCGGCGGCCTCCAGTCGCTGGACCAACCGTCCGGCCCGTGGCAAGTTTAAGCCCGGGTCCGCGCCTATCCCAGCGTCGATGAGTATGGTTCGGCCGCCGCTGCGCACCACAACCGCATTGAGCGCCCACTCGAACACGTCCGGCGGCAGGAACTTGTCCTCCAGCCAGGCCCCCCGGACGGCCGGGTCGGCGTTGTAGCCCAACATCGCGCCCGGCAGCATTAGCACCCCATCGCTGATCACCAGGACCTCAATCTCGCCGACCCGCAGAGCGTAGCGCGACGGAACCAACTCGTCGAGCCCCGCTCTAACGGGCTGTGCGGCGTTCGCCAAGCTCATTTTTGTATCCTCCTGCTGACGGCCTTACCCACGGCCGCATCTTGCGCCGCCATCCGGGTGACGCGCCCGAAAAACATGGCAACGCTGGGAGCATTGTCGCTTTCGCTGGATTGACTTAACGGTGATGGTAGTGCGGTCAAGCATTGATGTCGCCACCGAAAGGACCCAGCGTGGCAGACGCGACGCCCGTGGCCGACCTCCTGCCCCAACCCGGGTACGCCGCACGATTGATCTGAGGCTATATTAGCACGTCGCGTGCGCAGTGGGAAGCGGAAAACGAAAGAGAATGAAAGAGAACCCCTCACCAATTTGCGGGAAATTTTGCTGTGTCAGAATAACCCAACGGACCAGAAGTTGCTGAAGGCAGCCTGGTCGACAAATGCGAGCCGCCGGCCGTCTGGAGAGGGCACCTCCCAAGTGGTGATCGGACATTCCCGCAGAACCCGGAATCGCCCGTTGCGATCGATGTGCAGCAACTTCACTCCCTGTAAGGAAGTGGCGGAAGCGAACCATCCGTTATCGTTGGCGTCGGCGGCTACAAGCTTAAGCAAACCACCGAGTTCCGGAACCTGCAGCTCTCTGGTCGCTGGCGCATGACCTGGCGAGGCATCGAGAGCGATCAGAAGGATTCGCGCTTGCCGTGGATCATGATTGGGCATGGCCGCCTCCGCACCAGCGGCGGAGAGCGTCCAATCACCCAGAAGCGACGGAGTCCAGGCGGTGCGCGCAAGCTCCTTGCCGCGCCCCCGCACCGGATCCAGTTCCCTGTAAACATACTGCCGACAGTGGCGCCGCTGGTATGAGACGCGCCGATTATCGGAAGAGAAGGCCATGAAAGGAAAGGTATCGACGACGACGCCGGCCACAAGCTTACGCACATCCCCTCCATCGGCCTTCATGGTCCAGATTTCGGTTTCGTCGACGCTGGTAAACGCGATAAGTTGACCGTCTGGCGACGCGATTCCGCGGCGGGCGTCCTGCCGGAGGGTGTACAGCTGGGAATCGGAGAGATCCTCCGTCCACAGAGTTGGAACCTCTGCCTCCGTTTCGCCGCTGATGAGAATCTTACCCGACGACCCAATCCACGAGATCGTTTCGATCAGAGTTCTCTCCGGCGCCCGAAGAAGCCGCCTGCCACCGCTCTTCAGGTCTTGGATGATGAGACTTCCCCCGAATTCCGAGTATGCCAGTCTGCTCCCATCAGGGGACACGGCAGCGGCCGTTACCCGGTTCTCAGACAGAGTGGCTGTGATCTGATTGATCGCAGGATCCTTCAAGCCCGCGTTTCTGACCGCATACCACCAGGCCACGACACCCGCAAGAAGGATGAAAACGAACGCGCCCCAAACCCAGATCGCGGACGAGAGCCGTCTGTTGCTATGTTTGAACCTCGCCGATTCCGCAGCGGTCCATTCCCAGTCGTCCGCCACGTCCTGCAGGTCTGGCTGTACTTGCGGGGCGGACGATGGCGGTCCGTCTGGATACTTCGACTACCACCGAGGCCCCCTTTAGCGCATCTGCGAGTCCCTCGCCGGTAAGACTGTTGACGCCGGAACTGGGCGCCGCGGCTACGGCTTCGTGCCCATGCTCACCAAGCTTTTTGACAAGCTTCGATCCAATGAGTCCGGTACCGCCAATTACGACGATTTTCATGATTCTCCTTTCGTATTGAACCGGCGCGATTCTCGATTGCCGATTGTTCGCTACGACCGAACGCCAAGGAAGCTAGGAGCAATGCTCCGGAATCGGACTCACCATCCAGCTGCTAACTTTTGCGAATGCGGCGTGCCGATGTACGGGAACTCCGTCAGAATGTCGGTGTGGGGCTTGAGGCCTGTGGGCGGACACTGATTCTTCGTCAGGAAGGCGAGGCGGTAGTTGATCACGTCGTCAGTGAAGACGCGCCCGTTGGGATACTTCGCGGGCTTCGACGGATCGAAACTTAGCACATCGGGAAGTGTGCGCTCGTTGTCGATCGCGGCAATCGCTTCCTCGCGCGTGTAATTGCCCGTATGCCCCATCAGATGCACGAACTGGTCGAGCCATCGGTTGCGGTCGTTGACCGGCTCGCTCGCGTTGTATTCTTCCTTGGTGTCATCGGTGTTGAAAAAGCTGCTAACGCTCGGATGGCCCGCTCGATCGACGTGTAGCAACTTGCCGTCTCGTCTTATACTGCATCGCCCCCAAATGTGGATCTCGGGCTTGGGATTGAGTTCGCTCGTCGGCAGCTCGATCACAGTCGAAAACACGTTCGCTTCCGTATTCGAATCCACGCCGGTCCATGGAGACTTGCCGCCGAGATGAGGCTCGGTGAAGTTCCGTTTGCCGCTCGTATCGAACAGGCCCTTGATTCCGTCGAAGTCGAAAAAAAAAGCGTCACTGCGGCTGCCGGCAAAAAATTTGATGCTGCCCGCGGTCATGATGTTGGGCTTGGGTCCGAACGAGACTTCACCGTCCGAGATGATCTTCTTCCCAACGGCTTCCGCTGAGCGCGACTCCGCCTCCTTCGCC
>DATIFQ010000202.1:0-2573 GCA_035455185.1 Bryobacteraceae bacterium
AATTCCCGCGTGTCGCGTTCGGCGAGCACGGGGACCGACCAGGCCAGCTATCTGGAATCATCTTCTTATACTGCCCCGAATGTGTTTTCGAAAAATGCCTTTGTGTTTCTCATATGCT
This sequence comes from Bryobacteraceae bacterium, assembly GCA_035455185.1. Taxonomy (GTDB): domain Bacteria; phylum Acidobacteriota; class Terriglobia; order Bryobacterales; family Bryobacteraceae; genus JAEHDI01. The sequence continues at coordinate 119 of DATIFQ010000202.1, forward strand.
GCTCGATATCTGTCTTTAAATGCCTCGCCCCTGCCTGCCAGTCGTCCGTCGTATACCCGACCCGCCGCGCGAGAAAAATGAACTCGTCTGAATCAGGCGGCGGGAGCACCAGGTCCTTAGCATGGCCTCGAACCATCCTCAGACCGTCGATCAGCATGCGAATGAACAAGTAAGCCTTCCGCAGATTCTCACCGTCCTGCCGCGTGACAAATCCACATTCGATCAACCCAGCCAGCGCTTGCATCGAGTTCGGCGTACGCAAAACGGGATGCTTATGGCCATGCATGAGTTGGAGATACTGGATGGCATACTCGATATCGACGAGACCGCCGGGGCTCAACTTCACGTTGACCGTTCCGCGTTCGACCAGTTGCTTGAGCTGTTGCCGCCGCAGATCGAGAGCGGTAGTCAGATCCCAGGCTTCGCCGCTGTAGACGTAACGGTCCCGATGGGCCTCCACCTGTTTTCCCAGCACCGCATCTCCTGCCACGTGCCGCAGTTTGATGAAGGCCTGCCGCTCGAACGGCGCAGCCAATCCCTTGTCGCTGTAGTAATTGGTAATTTCGTCCAGGGGATTGGCCAGCGATCCCTTGCCCCCATGGGGGCGCAGGCGGACGTCGAGGTGAAAGATGCCTTCCTGTTTGGCCTCAATCCATTGGAGGAGTTCCTGCACGAGGCGTTCGAAGTATTCGCTGTTCTCGATCTTCTGCTTGCCGCTCGTCCGTCCCATGCCGCCGTACACGAACAGGAGCTCGATGTCGGAGGCATAGCCCAGTTCGCGCCCTCCGAACTTGCCGATGCCCAGGATTGCAAAGGAGCAGGGTTTCTTATTCGGGAGTGTGGGCGCGCCGTATTGCCTGTGCAGTTTGGCTTGGCAGTCGTTGAAGCTCCGCTGGACGATGACTTCGGCGAGTTCCGTCAGGGCTAGTGAAAAGTCTGCGAGGCTCGTGCTTGGCTCGACGATGTGTTTCATGTCGATGCGGAAGAGCTCGCGATCTTTGAAGTGGTTCAACGCATCTTTCCGCGCCTGCTCGGTCTTGGCGCGGCCCACAAGGCGGTCGAGTTCCTTCCGTAGTGCGGCTTGGGGTTTGATGAGCGGCGCATCGCGGTAGTCTTGCAGCAGCGGCAGGAGGTTGTCGTGTTGCCGGCGCAGGAAGTCCTCCCAGAGAAAATCGCTCGCGCCGAGCAGGCGGGCGAGGAGCGGGAAGGTTTTCTTGTCGCTGAGGAACGCCAGGAATTCTTGCTGGGCCTTGCCTTTCGTCTCCTGCACGATGAGATCGAGGAATTGGTCGAAAGCTTCCAGGGCCTTCGTCGGGTCCGGGGCCCAGGTAAGGGCGTGCGTGAACTGTTTGATAAGCACAGCCGTAAGACGCAGCTGCTGCTGGTCGGCGGGGTCCGTTAGTTTCTGCCCGTAGCGGTTGCGGACGTAAAACCGGTCGTGGAGCTTGCCGCCGTCGAGTTCGATCTGTGCCTTGGCGATGTAGATGTTGCGCATGGCCAGGGCATTGGCGAAGGCGTAGAGAAAGGCCGGCGTATCGTCCGAGCGGATGTCCATGATCGTGTCCGTCGGCGACTGGCTGTTGTCGAAGGTGATCTGCACGGGATGGAGCAGGCCGCTGAACGATCCGCGGCGCTGTCCGAGGTGTTCGACGAGGTGCCGGTTCACGGTCTGGCGGGCTTCCTCAACTTGTCCTGTGTCCAGCAACCGGATGACCTCGCTCAGTTCTTTCTCCAGGGGCTGTTGATCTTCCGATCCGAACGAGGCGCCCTGGACCGGCTTCACGCGAAAGACGTCGACGATTTTTTTTCGGCTCAGGCCGGGGCGAGTTTTGGGGCGCTGGCGAGGGCCGCCTCCATAGGCGGGCTTGGACGATGCGGTCGCAGCTGCTTCGGCATAGGTATAGATTTGGCCTTCTTCGATGTTCAAACCGAAGGCGGAGAGCAGGCCGCAGATCGTGGCGAACTCCGCAAAGTAGTCGTACGCGACGATCGTCATCTCCAGCGGCTGACCATCATGCTCGGTGATGGCGAGTTTGCAGGGCTGATCCGGTGTCAAGAGGGCGGCCAGGTGGACGTGCCGCGCAATGGTCTCCGGATGGAATCGCCGGAAGTATTCCTGGTCCATGCGCCCGACGAAGTCCTGCAGGATATCGGGAGCGACATCCTGGCAGAGAGGCATCACTGCCTGCAGGAGCTGTTCATCGACGGCCATAGAAATCGAATCCTTTGGCTCTCAGCACTCAGCTATCAGCATTCAGCTTTCGGAAAGAAGACCGTTCTGTTGTTATGCTAACGGCTGACAGCTGATGGCTGAAAGCTCGCTGCCGCAGTATACCGGAACGCCTTCATTGTGCGTAGGGGAGCCTGTCAGTATAATGCCGCGCCATGACTAGCAGGCTGTTGAAAAAGTCCACCAGCTGCGTTCTCGCTTCGCTCAAAGGCTCAACGTACAGTA
>DATIFQ010000203.1:0-3286 GCA_035455185.1 Bryobacteraceae bacterium
GCTCCAGAAGCCTCCTTCCATCAAGTTCAAGGACCTCGAGGCCGCCGTCAGTTCCAAGATTACGTACAACCTTCTTCCGATGAAGGTTCGAGCCGACTACGTGAGGGTCACGAACTCCTCCATCCTGACCAACGTCACCGCCCTGTTTGACAAGAAAGACCTCCAGTTCCAGGAGAAGGACGGGGTCCAGAAAGCGATCGTCAACATCTACGGGCGAATCACGTCGATGTCGCGCCGGGTGATCAACGTTTTCGAGGACGTGGTCACGGTTGATGTGCCCACGGAACTGCTTCAGGAAGCAATCAAGGGACAGTCGATCTACGGGAAATCGATACCTTTGCCCCCTGGCATGTACCGCCTAAACATCGTCGCCAAAGACGTGGTAGGCGGCAACATGAACAACTACGAAATCGCGCTGAAAGTGCCGCACTACGACGAGGAAACGCTGTCTTCGAGCAGCCTGATTCTGGCCGACTTGATCGAGAAGGTGCCGACCCGGAGCATCGGCACGGGCCAGTTCGTCATTGGCACTTCCAAGGTCCGCCCGCGGGTGGACGATTCTTTCCGCCAGGCCGAGAAGATGGGTGTTTACATCCAGTTTTACAACTTCAAGCCCGATGAAAAGACCCAGAAGCCGAACGGGGTCATCGAGTACGAAGTGGTAAAGGACGGAACCAACGAGAAAATTCTCGAGTTCAGCGAGGAAGTCTCCGCAATTGACGGAGCGTCCGCCGCTCAAGTGACGGTCGAGAAACTGCTGCCCTTACAGACGCTCGTCCCCGGCAAGTACACCTTGAAGATGAAGGTCGTCGACCGGAATCGGGACGCTACGTTGACGACGGCGGCAAACTTTAGGATATCCTAGGAGTGGTTTGAATCAGCGGGAGGGCGCCGCTCTCGGATGAACGTCAGGACGTTCGGAATCGTGGCCGGGGTTGTCGCCGTGTGGTTGTTTGTCACAACGGCAGCGGCTGCTCCCCCGGACAAACTCGCCGGTAGCATCGGCGGTTCCGTCACCAGCACGATTGGCATCCCGCAGATGGGCGCCACCGTGCTCCTTTACAACCACGCTGAACGATTGCTCCAGCGTGTCCTTACCGACGAGACCGGAAGTTTCCTGTTTGACGCTCTCGCCCCGGACGTGTATTCGATCCGGGTCAGCCTGACCAGTTTCGTGCCAGCGCTCAAACGGAACATCATCGTCCAACCTGGGATGCGCAGCCTGTTGAATGTCAGCCTTTCGGGCGTGCTCAGTTCGATTGAGTTGATCTATTCATCAACCGGAAACAGAGCAGTGATGAGCGACGACTGGAAGTGGGTTCTCCGGGCTTCCAGCAGCACCCGGCCGGTCTTGCGGATCGCACCCAGGATTGATATTTCCGACCCCGCCGAACGCGGCCGCTCGCAGTCCGTCTTTGGCGAGACCCGTGGCATGGTGAAGGTATCGGCGGGGGACAGCAGCACTGTCTCTGCGTACGGGAATGAGCCTGATCTTGGAACCGCGTTCGCTCTGGCAACCTCGGTATACGGCGCCAACCAGTTGCAGGTGAGTGGCAACATTGGCTACGCCGCCGTCTCTGGCATGCCGACGGCTGGATTCCGCACGCGCTACAGCCGGAACCTTCCCGGCGGGAACGATCCGGAAGTCCGGGTGACGATGCGCCAGTTGTTCCTGCCGACGCGCACGGGGACCGCGGTTGTGACGGGGCAGACAGATGGAGTTCCGGCCCTCCGTACGATGTCATTTGGCTTCCAGGATCTTGCCCAGCTCACCGACAATATCCGGGCCGAATACGGTTTTTCGCTCGAGTCGGTCTCGTTCCTTGAGCGGCTCAACTACCTCAGCCCCTTCGCTCGTATCACCTATGGGCAGGATGAGACCGGCGCGATCGAGTTCGGTTACAGTTCCGGCCTGCCGCCGGCGGAATTCTTCGCCATGAAAGGGGAGGCCGGCAACGACCTTCAGAGGGATCTCGCGGCGCTTTCCCTATTCCCCAGGGTCTCTCTCCGTGATGGCAGGGTACGCGTGCAACGCACAGAGAACTTCGAGATCGGCTACCGCAAGGTCACTGGATCGAGAACCTTCAGTATGGCCGCCTATTCCGAGTCCCTCAACAACGCGGCCATTACAATGGTGGCCCCGGCCGGGGCGATACCTTCCAGCGACCTGCTGCCTGATCTCCTTTCTAACAGCTCGGTCTTCAACTTGGGCAGGTACGCGGGCTTTGGCTACATGGGATCCTTCACCCAGGCTCTGGCGGAGAGTCTCAGCCTTACGGGTGCTTTCGGCAGCGGTACGGCGCTGACGCCGTCTGCACAACAATTACTCACGGAAAAACCGGACGAAGTACGTGGAATCATGCGTCACGGCCGGCGCTACTGGCTTGCGGCGAAACTCTCCGCGAAGGCGCCTCGGGCCGGCACACTGCTGACGACAAGTTACCGCTGGGCGGACGGTCGCTCGCTGAATGCCGGCCACTACTACCTCACCCAGAACCTGCGGCCCGAGATTGGCTGGAGCGTCTACCTTCGGCAGCCTATCCCCGCTTTCTCAGGACTTCCGGGCCGCTTCGAAGCGACCGCTGACCTCCGCAATCTCCTTGCCGAAGGTTACGTTCCCCTGCTTACCCCACAGGGGCGTCGCGTCTACCTGCTCCACACTCCGCGCAGCGTCCGCGGCGGCCTCAGCTTCATCTTCTAGCGCCATTCCAACTTGAAAGTCGCCGCCGAGGTCGTTAGCTGCGACCCCGCGATCAGCCGTTTGAGAGTCAGCAAGTTGGAACGGCACTAGTGGCAGCATTCACAGAATGCGCTCGGCTATTTTTCCTTTGTTTTCAATACACGTCCGCGGAATTGGCTCTGCGATCCCAGAAGGCGTGCCATATCTTGGAGCCGAAGAGGGAGTTCGGTCCAGCCGTCATCACCCTCCGCAGTGGTCCCGATTTCCTTCCCAGACACACCTTCCCGCTCCCACCGTGGAGCGATCCTACAGAGCACCGGATTCCCTCTGGAGTTCTCAAAAGGAGAAACGACCGCGCCTGATGTACAGGCACACTCGACAGTAACAGATTGCTCGCGCGACGTGCTCTTACTTCCTGGCGCCGCGCTGCGGATTTTTGAGTTTCGATTGCCGCGATTTCCGCGACTTTCGCTTCGGCTTGGTGATGCGGAAGGTGCCGCTTCCCAGATTCTCAGCCTGATACAGCTTTTCGTCAGCCAATTCTGCAATCTCCTGGATTAAGGGTCGGAAATGACATTGTAGCGCAACCCCGTGCATGGGAATGCG
>DATIFQ010000204.1:0-17224 GCA_035455185.1 Bryobacteraceae bacterium
GCGTCATTCAGATCAGGCACAATACCCAAGAGCACTTCGCGGTCTGCAAGCGGAAGGCCTTTGACGATGACCCAGAGGCCAGCCCGGCTGAGGTCGGTGATCTCCAACTCAGGGTGGGTGGCCTTCAAGCCCGCCAGCGCCGCAACTGCCTGGGGCGGCAAGGCCCGCTCGGAGCTCCAAACGAACACCCAGCGCCGCATCCTTTCCTGCCAACGGGTTCTTGCACCCTCGAAGTCTTCCTCGATTTTCTTCGCCGCCTCCACCCCCGTCATTTTCTCGGGTGCATAGCACTGATAGATCGTCTTGCTCTCCAGAGAATAGCCATCTGCTTTCCAGTCTCCTTCCTTCCCCATGGGTTTAACCATGATGAATGAGGAGTCCGCCCTTTGCATGATCTGCTCAAAGAAGTCCTGGAAGCTTTTGCCTGAGCGTCGAAAAAGCTCGAGCTCCAGCCTGAGCTCGTGGTAATTAAGGTCGAATTCTCCCTTGCGCATAGGCCCAAACAATATTGACTCAAATTGTTTCCGCCTGCAAGCCAGCCCATCGATCATTCTGCACTCGACTTGCCGAATGAGATCGATGCCGGTGGGTTTGCGTGCAAGGGATCGTCGGGACGCAGTAGCAGTCTGCCTTGGAGATACGCCACCGGGAAGTGTTTCGTTGGAGCGGCTCGCCGTCTCGACATCCCTTGGTCCCCGGCAATAGCCATGGACAGTTGTTTTCGAGAAGCAGCATCTCGAAACTGCTGTCACTGGGTTCTCAATCGAGAACCAGCCATTGTGAGTGAATTGGAGTTGGAAAATTAGGCCACGGTTATCGACGCAGTCGTGGCCTACCGCTGTGACGGTGGCTTTCGAGTGACTGCCGGCGGCTTGGGGCCGGAGGGCGGCTCGAAGGACGCCGCCAGACTGCCGGACCGACCCCATTCGTCAATGATGCCTTCCGACAGGCCGATGTCATGGTGGAGCACGTCACGCAGTTCGTCCGGTGAGAGGTCCCGGCGGTCAACGCCTTCGGCGGTTTTCGCGAACCGGGTGTTTCCGATCAGTACTACCGTCTCGCCGGGGCGGTTGCGGCGGGCGTAGAGACGGCTGTTGAACGGGCTTCGGTTCCTCGACTGCTCGTAGTAGTCGAGATAGCCGGCGTGGCTCTCGCGGTCGGCGATCAAACGGCAGGGCAGGTAGCTCGAATTGGGCGGCGTGTGGCTCCACACCACGTGCGTGCCGTCTTCGAATTCCACCTCCGCCGGGATCACCGGGTCGTCATGGATGAACACACTCTCATCCAGAGGTAGCGGTGCGTTCGAGAGGAGGGAAGAGTCCGCGAGCCAATCTCGATTGCCGATCCTGACCTTGACCGTAGCGTGATTGACGATGCCGAGGTCGCGCATCGCTCCCGCGGCCCGGCACGCATCAAATCCCAGCGAGCGAAGGAGTTCGAACAGCGCATTACTGGTCGGCCAGCATGTTCCGCCGGTTCCGGTGGCTAGCCAGTCTTCGAAAAACGGACCCGCGTGGCCGCCTGGAAGAATCGGAGATCTGTCTGCGCGAAGGGCAATCATCTTCCGCACGTTGTCGAATGGGACGCCAACGCACCATGCACGGTAGATCGCATGAAGCCCATCGAGATCGGCTGACGGAGGCGCCGTGAAACCGAGGCGCGCGAGAACGCGGTCGCGGAGCGCGCCTTCCAGCCCGGATGACGATTCGAAACGCGTCAACGTGGATCCCCTGCTTGACCAAATAGAGTATTTATTCTACGATTAGAGTATATACTCTAATCGGGAGTCAACATGAAGGTCCTTCTCATTCAGCCGCAAAGCAGCAATCCCCTCATGGATCGAGTGTACCTTTTCGAGCCGCTTGCGCTGGAATACGTGGGGGCGGGTCTGAAGCAGGCCGGCCATGAGGTTCGCCTGGTGGACGCGCGACTGGAGCCCGACGCGGAGCGCGTGTTCACCGAGTTCCGGCCTGAAGCCGTCGGAATCACCGGATTCACGACCCACCTCAATATCGTCAAGCACCTTGCGGCGCGCCTGAAGAACCGAGATCCGAAGGTGCTGATCGTTGTCGGCGGCCACCATGCGACGGTTCGTCCGGATGATTTCGCGGGGACGGCCGTGGACGTCGTCGTGATCGGCGAAGGCGTCTTCGCAATGGTGGAACTCCTCCAAGCGGTCGAGCGAGGCGAGGAACCTCTAACGGTGCGCGGGCTCGCGCTCCAGGGGCCGACAGGACTCATCTATACCGAACCGCGGGCGCCCTCTCCGCTTGATGTACTCCCGATGCCGGATCGCAACCTAACGGCCGCCCATCGCGGCAGCTACTTCAGCGAATGGTTTCGACCGTTGGCTTCGGTGCGGACATCGCTCGGCTGCACCGCCCGCTGCACATTCTGTGCCCTGTGGTCGATCACCGGCGGAAAATACCTGCGCCGAGATCCCGAGAATGTGGTGAGAGAACTTCAGACGATCGCGGAGGCGAACGTATTTTTCTGCGATGACGAATCTATGGTCGACGTGAAGCGGATGAGCCGCCTTGCCGACCTTATCGCCGAAAGCGGCATCCGAAAGAGGTATTTTCTTTACGCCCGCGTGGATACCATCGTGAAGCACCCGGAGCTGTTCGGGAAGTGGAAGCGGATCGGACTGTCCCAGGTGTTCGTGGGGATGGAAGACTTCTCCGATGCCCGCCTCGTAGCGATGCAGAAGGGAATCTCCACGGAGCAGCAAGCGATGGCAGTGAAGATCCTGTCCGACCTGGGGGTTATGATGTACGCCTCATTCATGGTGGACCCCGCTTACGAAGTCGAGGATTTTCGCCTTCTGCGGGAATACATCCGGAGGCTCAGGCTCACGTACGCGACCTTCGCGGTACTGACGCCGCTCCCCGGAACCGAGCTACACGGCTCGGTGAAGAACCGTTTGCTGTCGCAGAAGCCGGAGCTTTACGACATGCTGCACGCGCTCGTACCGACAAGGCTTCCGTTGCCGGAGTTCTATGAGCAGATGGCGCGGCTTTACGCCGGGGCGATCCCGCTTTTCCGGTCTCTTCCGGTACTGTTGCGGTACGGCCTGCACGGGATTCTCGTCCGGCTGCGCGTGTACGAGACATTCCTTGCGAGGGTTAGGGCGTCACATCTCGACTACTGAGAGGACGATCGGGAAGCGCACGGGATGAACACCAGGGACAAGATCATCGAAACAGCGATTCGCCTCTTCAACGAAAGGGGAACCAGGGCGGTCACTACGAATCACATCTCCGCCGGAGCCGGGATCAGCCCCGGGAATCTCTACTATCACTTTCGCAACAAGGAGGAGATCATCCGCGCCATCTTCCGGCAGATGGATGTCTACGGGCGGGAAGAGCACCGACGCATCCACGAGCGGACGACGGGAACGATCGAGACGATCGAAGAGTCTTTCGTCATGATCCAGAAGTTCAACTGGCGGTTTCGGTTCTTCAAACGCGAGCTGACATCGCTGGTGAACGCGGATCCGGCACTGAAGGAGGACTTCGTCCGTACGCATCGCGAGACACTCGTCTTGGTGCGTTCCAGCATCGACCGTTCCATCGAGCACGGGTTGCTTCTCAGTCTTCCGGAAGAAGACCGCCAGTTTCTGGCCGAGGCGATATGGCTGGTCACGCTCTTCTGGCCCAATTACCTCGAGGTGAGCGGGGAGGAAGTGAACGAGGCGTCGTTGCAGCGGGGAAGTGATTTGCTCCGGCGGATACTGGCGCCGTACGTCGTCCAGCGGCCGAAGCGACGGAGCCGGCCGGGCTAATCCGCCCGCGGCTCGGAGGAATCGAAGAGGACGCCCTTGCGCAAGCGGAGCCAGGTGGGGAAGAGGGACGGGTCTTCCAGCCAGACGGTCATCCAGGAGATCATTTCTTGCTTGAGGGACTGAACTTCGGCGGAGGCGCGGCGGCTGCGCGCGGCGAGGCGGGCGTGTTCCTTCGCCATGAGCACCTCCCGGCGTGCGCGCGTCGCGAGCTCGCGGTCGTCGCGTTCGGAGGCGCGCTCGTAGATCTGGCCAAGCGCGAGCAGGGTCCGTTCGAGGTCGTCGTAGCTGTCCTGGCGGACGCCTTCTACGAGCGGTTCGAGCGGAACGCCGCACGAACGGAGCAGTTTCCGCAGGTAGGAGTCGCTGGTGGGCGCCAGCAGATCGTGGATCTGCCGCTGTTCCGCGTCACCGATTCGCGCGGGCCGGTTTTCCCTCAGCCACTGGTCGAGCACCGCCCGCCTGGTTGTGTTCCTGGATGCCACGTCGATAGTTCCTGACGGCGCGGTTGTGCGCGTCAAGCTCGCTGGAAAACTGATGCCTGCCGGAGCCGTCCGGACGGGCGACGAAGTAGAGGTACGGTGTGTCCGCCGGTTCAAGTGCGGCCTTGAGCGACTCGAGTCCCGGGTTGGCGATGGGGCCGGGAGGAAGCCCGGAGTGCTGATAGGTGTTGTATCGATTCCTGCTTAGCAGATCCGAGCGGAAGATCGTGCCGCGATAGCGCTCTTCGAGCATGGCCGCGTAAATGGTAGTGGGATCGCAGTCGAGAGGCATTCCGATGCGAAGGCGGTTGTGGAACACGGAGGCGATGGCAGCCCGCTCCTCGCTGAGACCGGTTTCCTTCTCGACCAGCGAGGCAAGCGTGACGGCGCGATGGACAGGCGCATCGACGCCGAGGCTTCTCCACGCCTCGCGAAAACGTGTAGTCATCAGCCGGCAGATCTCCGTGGCCGTGGTTTGGCGAGTGAGGCGGTAGGTGTCCGGAAAGAGGTAGCCCTCGAGTGTTGGCGCCTCGGGAGCGAGATCGCGAATGAGCGAGGGGTCGCGAGCGGCTTCGAGGAAGCCATCGCGCGGGAGCAGGCCCAGCTGGTCGAGGGAATCGGCGATATCGAAAATGTTATTGCCCTCGGGGACTCGAAGCTCATAGAAGAAAACGTCGCCGCGGGCTATGCGGTCGAGCACATCGAGAGCAGTGGCCGGTTCCCGGAAACGATACTCGCCGGCCTGAAGCGTCACACGGGGCCGCAGCGTGCGAGCGGCGAGAAACTGCCAGCGGTAGCGTACTACGCCGGCGCCGGCCAGCAGCCCGGACAGTTGCACCGTGCCGGTGCCTCGGGGAATGTCGAGGAAAACTTGATTCTGAAAACCCGAATACGGCTGGCTTAGCGAAAACGCAGCGAGCCCAAGAAGACAAACCGCCAGGAGCAGGGTGACCACCAGCCACTTCATGCCTCGGCGTTCTCCGCAGCGGTGTCGATCGATCCCAGATAGCTCTCGAGGAGGATCACGGCGGCGAGGCGGTCGACGGCGCGCCCCCGCTTCTCCCGGCTGATGCCGCTTTCGCGCAGCACGCGCTCTGCCTCGACAGTGGTGAAGCGTTCGTCCCAGAGGCGGACGGGAAGGCCTGTGCAGGCTTCGAGTTTCGAGGCGAACTCCCGGACCCACACCGACTGCGCACCCTCGACACCATTCAAGCGGATGGGATTTCCGATGACGATAAGCGAGACGCCTCGATCCGAGGCGAGCTGCGTGAGCGCCGCGAGATCGTCACGGAGGCTGGTCCGAGCGAGGGTGTCGAGTCCCTGAGCCGTGATTCGAAGCTCATCGCTCATGGCGAGTCCGATGCGGCGCCGTCCGAGATCGAGCGCGAGAATTCGCCCAGGATACTGAAGATTGTTTTCGTTCACTGAATTGATTTCATTATAGGGCGGCTCGTGTTAGAGTAGCGTTGAGCGAAGTTTTCGGTGGGATTCTCTCGTGGCCGTTCTTGCCAGCTCCATCCGCACCCTGAGGCCGAAAAACGCAGCTTCCGCCGTTCTTGCTGCCGCGGCGATTATTGGGTTGCTGTACTACGGCAGGGTATTCTTCATCACCCTGATCATTGCGATTACGATCGCCTTTATCCTCGAACCGTTTGTGAGTTTCGCGATGAGGCTACGGCTGCCGAGGGCGGTCGCAAGCTTTGTGGTTTGCGCCCTGGCGCTGCTGGTTCTTTACTTGGCGGGGCTGGGCTTCTACACTCAATTCGCTGACCTTTACCGCGAACTGCCGAAGTACAGCCAGCGGATCGGTGAGCTGACGGAGGTGGTGACCCAAAAGGTGGAGGAGATGGAACGTTCCACCTACCGGTTGCTCCTGCCCCGGCGGATGCAGCGTCAGGAACAGCAGCCCGCGCAAGGGGAACCGCCGCGGGCGGCGGCCAAGACGCAACCACGGCGGCGATCGGCCGAGCCGCCCATGCCCATCGGGCCTCCTCCCGTGCAGGAGGTCCGGATTCTTTCGGACGAGCGGACGCCAGTTGTGAACTACCTTTACACGCACCTCGGGCTGGTTTACGAAGTGCTGCTGATGGCGTCATTCGTCCCGTTCCTGGTCTACTTCATGCTGAGCTGGCGGGACCACATTTACCGGAGTTTTCTGCAATTGTTCGAGGGCCAGGACAGGTTGGTGGCGGGCAACAGCCTGGAGGGGATCGCAAGCATGGTGCGGGGGTTTGTAGTGGGAAACTTCGTACTCGGAGTGCTGCTGGCGTCGGCGAGCTCGTTGTTGTTCTGGGCGTTTAATTTACCCTATCCGCTGCTGATCGGTCCGCTGAGCGGGTTTCTGAGCCTGGTACCGTACGTCGGGCTCCCGCTTGCGATGGTTCCGCCGCTGTTCGGCGCGCTGACGGTGCTCAAGACGGCGCCCGCGTACCTGCTTCTCGCGACGCTCGTATCGGTGCTTCACCTGCTCGCGTTGAACCTGTTCTATCCGAAGGTTGTCGGCTCCCGCGTGCATCTGAACCCATTGGTCGTGACGGTGGCGCTGATGGTGTGGGGCGTGCTTTGGGGAGCGGCGGGGCTGGTGCTGGCGATCCCGATGACGGCTGGCATCAAGGCAGTGTGTGACAACGTGACAAGTCTTCAGCCGTACGGGCGGTTGATGGGAGATTGAAGGGTTGACGCGGAGGGATTCTCTTGCTGAAGAAACAGTTTCTGACGTACGTCGGAATCGGACTGGTGCTGGTAGCGATCGGCGTGGCGGTCATTTTCCATATTCAGCGTGGAGCGCACATCGAGCTAAGAGGCAGCGTGCTGAAGGTCCGCACCCTTCCAATCGACAATGCCAGTGCCATCGCGGTTATCGATTTCCGGTTTGTGAATCCCGCGGACTACCCGTTTGTTGTCCGGCGCGTGAATGTGTCGATGGAGGACCCCGCCGGCCGGGTCATCGAGGGGTCGGTGATCTCGGAATCGGATGCGGTGCGGCTGTTTCAGTACTACCCGGTTTTGGGGCAGAAGTTCAACGAATCGCTGACGATCCGGACGAAGGTTGCGCCCCGGCAAGCGATGGACCGCATGATCGGGGCGCGCTTCGAACTGTCAGACAAGGAACTCGAAGGGCGCAAGAGGCTAACGATCCGGATTGAAGATGTGGACGGGGCGATCTCGGACGTGGTCGAAGAGGCGAGGCCGTAGGGCCTCATCGGGTGCGCGAAAAACTGTTGTCGCCTTAGCCTTCGTGCGGAGGAATGGCGAGCAAAACCTCAACGAGCACTGGTATGCCGTCACGGGTGGCGGGCCGGAAGACCCATTCGGTCAACTGGGGGATCAGAAGCTCGCGGATCTGGTCGGCTGGCGCACGTAACACATTCATATCCTTGAACTTGCCGGCTTTGTCGACAAATCCGTGAACCATGATGTAGCTGGAGCGGGGCATCATCGTTGCCGGAGGGAGGACCGTGACCAGCGGGAACGGAGCCTTCACAGGGGTGGCTTTGCCGATGTAGACAGCGCCGCCGACGACTTTTGTGACGGGTCCGGTGTCCTTCGGGATGCAGTACTGAAGGAGCCAGGCTCTCGGAGCTCCCACCTGGAGGTATACCGTATAGACCGGCTGTCCGCTAAGCACACCCGCGCTTTCGGGGAAGCCTTCGTCCGCGGAAGATTGCATGACAACGACGTCGAACTGAGCGTTGGAGGGATGCTCGATCCGAATCGCCGAGGCGTACTTCAGGCCGGGAGCCAAGCCACCGGTCCCGGCCACGCCACCGGCTCCAGCACCAGTTCCGGTTCCAGTTCCAGTTCCAGTTCCAGTTCCAGTTCCGGTCCCGGTCCCGCTCCCTGCCGAAGCGGTGCCGATTCCTCCAGGGCCGTCTCCCAGTCCGGTGCCACTGCCCCCAAGCCCGCTGCCGAGGGAAGCCAACGTGCCGGTTCCGCCCGCCTTTGAGCCGGGAATACCGGGTCGGCCGAGGGCGTCATCCGCGCCGGGCGGAGGCGGCGGGATCCTCCCGATCTGGTTGCCGAGAGGGATCGAAATCTGATCTTTCAACTGGCCCGGGTTAGACGAAAGCGCAAGCACGTTGATCGGCTCCCCGGAGATCGGGCTGACCGAGGCGCCCTGGCCGGACGCCGTGGAGACCGGCCCCTTGAACGGACGGCCCTGGATGGTGGGTCTCGGTAAGTGCAATAAGGCGTTCTGCGGACCCGCAACCATGGACGGCACGTAAAGATCGGAGGTCGTGCTGCCGGAGCCCGCCAAAGCAGGCGGGGCGTCGACCCGAGGGATGACCACCGACGGGGCGCTCGGTCCCGGCTCGGCGAACTTCTTCGCCGCGGGTCGGGGCAAGGTCGGGGCGGACAGCAGGATATTCGGCAATTGCACCTTGGCCGTCAGTTGCAGTTCGGGCGGCAGGTGCGGCTGAATGAGGGTCTGGTCTGCCTCGGGCCGGTGCGTGACGTTGGGAACACGGAACTGCTTCGGCAGGACGCGATCGGGTTCCGCCTTCGGAAGAGGAGCGGGTGCGGGCGAGGCCGCCCTTGCCATCTGCTGGGATGGCGCTTTGAGCCCGCGTTTCTCCTCCGGTTTGGGCTTCTCCACCACCGGCCTGGGTGCGATCGCGACCTGGGTCGAACTTAGGTAGAGGCGGTCGGGTATCTGAATTTCGAGGGGGCGAAACGTCCTCGCGTGGCGCCGCCAAACCTCCTCTTCCGAGTCAGAGAGCATCGACGTGAGCGGCAGAAGGACAACGATGACGAAGACGTGAAAGAGAGCTGAGGCGGCAAAGCTCGGCCAATGGGCGCGGGGCGGGCGGAAAACGTCCTCGAAGAGCTGGTGCTCCTGCACCGGCGGAGACTTTACGGACGCCAGCCTGCTCGCGACCAATCCCAGTACCGAAATATCCTGCATGCGATTCCCCGACGCCCGGCCCATGGGGCCATTATCCCCTGTCGGTCTACGTTTAGTCGAATACCGTCCCAGGACCGCGAACCTTCAGTTGCGGCTTCTCAACAACAAGTGAGCGGAGCCACTGTTCCTGGTTGACATCTTTGCGCGGCGGTTGCACTGTTCTCGGCTGGGGCATCTCGACAAGAGCTTCTCCGGCCGGCATGTTCTTGAGACCGTAAAGCGCCAGTTCAAAGCGGTCCTTCACCCCAAGCTTGTGGAACAGCCGGGACAAATACACCTTAACGGTTCCTTCGGAGATAAACAGTGTAGCGGCGATCTCTTTGTTCTTTAGTCCCTGAGAGAGGAGGCTGACAAGCTGGCTCTCGCGACGCGTCAGAGAGATCGTGCGGACGCCGTCGAAGCTTGCCTTGAGCGTTTCCTCGAACCAGAGGCCGCCGTCAGCGACCATTTGAAGGCACTTGAAGAGCGTCTCCGGATCCAGGGTCTTGCGAAGGATTCCTCGGATGCCGTGCTCGATGGCTTGATAGGCGAGTTCGGTGGAAATCGCGCGCACCCAAAGGACGACCTTGATCGCAGGGAACCGCCGCTGAAATTCGACCAGCGAGCCGAAAGTGAGGTCGGACCGGAGATCGAGAAGCAGGAGATCCGGCCGCTTGGCCTCGATTTCAGCTACAAGCTGGGTCGTGGTTTCACAAACCGCGTCCAACGTGAAGCCACCAGCGGTGGAGAGGATGGACCTAAGCCCGGCGGCAAGAACAGGCTCGTCCGTGAGGAGGTAGAGGCGAGTCATAGCACTCCCTTCCGAGAGGCGGGACCGCGCACGCTCTCTCGACTTCGTGACGTTGCACCCGGGATGCCCGGCCAGAGTACCAGCAACGAATAAACGGATAACGATACCACTTATCCGGGAATGGGCGCATGGGCAACCAATATAACACGGAAAAAACGGAAATTCCAGATTTTTTCAGATCAATTTCGCCGTTTTTTGATAGTTTTGCCTGATTGACATGGCGCATAGTACTTCCCCGCGCCTAGTTTCATAACTTCGGATCTCATGGTCTGATGGCGGGTGCCGGAATAGGTATTAACCTTAGTAAACAAAGAGATGCTACCCATTTACGGTCTTGAAGATTCGGCCGTAAACCCGTACATTGACACCACAGATGGAGAGACGTCGCAGTTCGAGGTTGGATATCAGCCTGCAATGTCGGGTCTCGTCGCCGCGAATCGGCTCGCGAGTGCTGATGGGAATCACGGAGAACATGAGCCGGGGCGACGTTTTGGTCCTTCTGGACGGGGAGCAGGCGCTTCCCGAATTGCCGTGTGTCGGCGATCCGCTGATTGTCGAGATTGAATTGCCGGAAAATCACGCGTTCGGCCGCAAGTGCATGCAGTGCCAGACCACGGTGGTGCGGGTTTCTCAATCGGAGGAGGGTGTGCCCAGGGTGGCGCTGCGGATCCACAAGATGCGCTTTCAGAGTTGCGGAAAGGACTCGGTGCAACTCATAGGTCAGCGGACGGGTGTCCGGCAACTTCTGATGTAGGCGGCAGCGAGGGCGCGCCGGGGAGCAACAAAACCGATGAAAGACAAAACCGATAAGCGAGTTCGGAAGACCGCGAAGAAGGAATCCGGGCACGCGGTGATTGAGGCGTCGCTGTTGGCGCCTTGGATTTTCTTTTTGTTTATTGGGGTTTTTGATTTCGGGTTTTATTCTTACGCGGCGATCGCCACGCAGAACGCGGCACGGATTGCCGCGATGCAGACGTCGGACAACACGAAGACGGCAGCAGACGACGTCTTGGCGTGCCAGTACGCCGTACAGGAGCTACAGATGCTGCCGGGGATACCGAAGGTAACGACCCTGGCGAACACGCCAGCCTGCCCGACAGCGACGGGCGGGATCACAAACACGTTTCCGTTGTCGGTGGACGCACAGAGCGTGACGGGACCGGACGGCGCGCCGGCGACGCGAGTCGCGGTTACGTACCGAACGGTCCAACTGGTGCCGATCCCGGGTCTGATGACCGGCCGCCTGCAGTTGACCCGGGTCGTGGAAATGCGGCTAAAGGAGTCCTAGGCCATGCCAGATTGCAAGAACAAACGCCGCGGCGACGTCATGCTGGAGTTCACGCTAGTCGGAATTCCGCTGATCTTCATCCTGATTTCCGTCGTGGAGATGGCGCGAGGGATGTGGACGTATCACACGCTGGCACACGCGGTGAAGGAAGGGACGCGGTACGCGATCGTACACGGCTACAATTGCTCGCTCGCGCCAAACAACTGCCAGGTGACGGTGGCACAGATCGCACAGCGGGTTCGAGAGGCCGGCGTCGGGTTGATGCCAAACGAGCTGCGGATCGAGCTGCGGTCGGAAGGCGACACGGTGCTGTGTTCGACGCTCGACAACTGTCTTACGAACAACAACTTCTGGCCTGTGTACCCGAACAGTCAGATTGGGCAAAGGGTCACGATCAATGGGACGTATCCGTTCCGGTCGGCAATAGCGATGTTTTGGCCGGGAGCAGGCGGAGGCATGAACTTCGGCACCTTCCTGCTGCCGGCATCGTCGACGGAGACGATCCAGTTCTGAGGAGGCGCCATGAGGCACAGGAAGAACAGGAAACGCGGTCAGATCCTGGTCATGGTTACGCTGGCGCTATTCATGATGGCGGGCATCATGGGACTGGCTGTGGACCTGGGCTGGTCGTACTTTACGAAGAAGTCGGCGCAGACGGCGGCGGACGCGGCCGCTCTAGCGGCGGCAGAAGCAGCGTTCGCGGCGGAGTCGGACGAAGACGCCAACTCGACGTACGACTGCGGCACCGAAGTGGCATGCGTTCCTCTCTCACAGTGTCCGTCTCCGATCCCGAACCCGCCGACAAACAACATCGAAGTAGGCTGCCTCTACGCGAAGCAGAACGGGTTTCAGGTGCAGCCGGGAGGTCGGCAAAACGTCACCATGAATTCCGGCAACACGCCGAATCCGCCCACGGTGCCGGGCGTCACGGTCTATTATTGGGCGACGGCGCGGGTGGCGGAGGGAATTCCGCAGCTTTTCTCGTCAATGCTTGGCAACACGCTTAACCTTGCGAGCGCCAGGGCAACCGGGGCAATTATCGACTCAACTATTGCCGGCTCGCTGATTTTGCTGAATCGTGAGCGAGACTGCGTGCCAATGAACCTCGGCTCCCAACCGATCTGCGGCGTCGACCTTCTGGTGCAGGCGAACAACAACCAAGGAATGGACGCGGTGCGGGCGGACGGTGGGGTGCTGATGGCGTCAGTCCTGAACGGGACGAACGACCCGAGCGGAGAAGGAAACTACTCGGGTGAGAATCAGGGCGGGGGCCTCGTGCGTGCGCCCTTCACGTTCATCCGCGGGGACGGCACGGTCAGTTTGGGCGGAAGCTCGCAGTGGATTCAATCTCCGACCAACGGATTCTCGGACCGCTCATACTTCCGCGATCCAATGCGGGGCAAAGGATCGCCGCCGCCGCCGGCTCCGGGTCTGCAGGACATACCGATCATGGGTGGGGCTTTGATGGGCAGCAACGATCCGAACAACCCGACGATTTACAGCCCAGGGAACTACTACGCGGTGAAACAGGTCGGCGGGACGCTGGTGCCGACCGGTGATCCACTGACGATGTCGGGTTATCTGAAGTTCCAAGCGGACAGCGACGGATTTGGTGATTGGGTGTTCTTTGGCGGACTGCGGAACCAGAGCGCAGGAACCGTGATGACGGTGGATCCCGGCCGTTATGTAATAGCGGGAGTGCGGTCGAACGGCAACAACGTAACACCAGGGTTCGACATCCAGGTAAACATGTCGATCACCGACAACGGACCGCCGAATGCTGCGCCAGCACCCTCGAACGCGGGCGAGATCTTCATTTTCACGGATCCGACCTACCTGGGCGGACCTGCCGGAGATATCCCCCTGACGATTCCCGTGGCCTTGCAGAACAGCCCGGTGCTCAACGATTTGAAGTTCGGGATCTCGGGTTTCCAGACCGGGAACAACGCGGATATTCAGGTCAACATCCACGGACTGAACCGGGATAGCGGCGCTCTTCCGGCGGAACTGAAGGATTTCACCCCGGTGGTGATGTGGCAGGACCAGCAGAATTCGGTGATCCAGTACACGCCGCGAGGCTACATCGACAACTCCTGCGGAAACCTTGATCCACAGCAGGGCTGCGCGAACTCCGCTCTCGACAACGCCGCTTCGACCGAGATGTTCTTCAAGGCGTCGCCGAGCCTTCACATCTATGGAACGGTGTACCAGCCGCGCGGGGCATTCACGTCGATGATCGGGGCGGGCGGATATGACAGCCCGCTGATGATCATCGCAGGCGCACTGATGGTGCACGCCAACTCGAATGTGCGGCTCCAGGAATTAGACTCGCCGCTGTACGTGAAAATGGTGGCCCTCGTCGAATAGCATGAGCGAGAACAAGCCCAATCCGGTTATCCGAGTGCTGCCGTCGCTCACGGACGTGGCGTTCGTAATGCCGGTGTTGTTCTTGTTTCTCCGGATGCAGGGCGCCGACTACCTTTTGGGGGACGGCGACACGGGCTGGCACATCCGCACCGGCGACTGGATTCTGCAGAACTGGAGTGTCCCATACCGCGACATGTTTTCGTACACCAAGCCGGGCCAGCCGTGGTTTGCCTGGGAGTGGCTGTGGGACGTCGTGTTCGCGTGGCTGCACCAGCATCTGGGAATGGGGGCCGTCTTGCTGGGGAGCCTGCTGGTAATCTGTCTCACGTCCGCCATGTTGTTCCGGCTGGTACGGCGGATGAGCGGAAACGTGCTGCTGGCGATCGTCACAACGTTTATTGCGACCGCTGCGTCGTCGATCCACTGGCTGGCGCGGCCGCACCTGTTCACCCTGCTGTTCGTTGTGATCTTCTGCATGGTCCTGGAGAGAGCGCGGGAAGGAAGGACTCGGATTCTCGCTATTCTGCCATTCCTGACCGTGATCTGGACCAACCTGCATGGGGGGTTCTTCGTCGGCATCGTTCTGATTGGCGCATATGCGGCGGGCGAACTCGTCTCGTGGCTGATCGAGACGGAGGCGGATGTGAAACGGGGGGCCCTGCGACGCGCCAAACCCTATGTCCTGGCGGCGGCCGGCTGCGCTGCTGCGAGCCTGATCAATCCGTATACGTACAAGCTGCACGTGCACATGTGGCGCTTTCTGACCGGCGGTTTCCACATGGAGCACATAAGCGAGTATCTGTCGATCAGCTTCCAGCATCCGCAGGCGCTCTGGTTCGAACTGATGATCGTGGCCGGTGCGATCGCGGGAATGTGGAGTCTTTACCGCAAGCGATTTGCGCACGCGATTCTGATCTTCGGGTGGATGCATCTCGCGCTGATATCTTCCCGCAACATTCCCATCTTCGTGCTGGTAGCGGCGCCGATCGTTGCCTGGGCTCTCAACGAGTTTCTGGGCCGGCTGGCATCGGCCCCGGTGGCTGGCTGGCTTCGTAGTGCCGCGGATTCGGTGCGGTCGATTGCCGCCGAGATCGACGAGACGGACCGCGTGCCACGGCTTCACGTGGCGAGTGCGTTCGCGATCACGATCATCGGATTGCTCGTTTATGCGCCGAATGCGCCGGAGAAGTTCCGGCCGGAGTACAGCAAGAAACGATATCCGGCGAAAGCGCTGGAGGCCTTGCGCGAGCAGGATCCTTCTTTACGGAACGTTTTCACCCACGACGAGTGGGGCGACTATCTGATTTACTGCTGCTATCCCGAGACGAAAGTCTTTATCGACGGCAGGGTCGATTTCTATGGCCCCGAACTGGGCAAGAAGATGCTCGAGGCCCTGAACGTGAAGTACGATTGGGAACACACTCTGGACCGTTACGACGTCGAGACAGTCTTGCTTCCCGTCGATTCTCCACTGGCTGGAGCGCTGAAAGAATCGCGCCCCTGGCGCGTCGTGTATGATGACGGCATGGCAATTGCCTTCCGGCTGACAGAACCGGGCCGGCTGGCGCGCCACTTTCGTACCTTGGGGCAGCCAAAGGCTTCCGCCGTCGCCTGTGACGGCGGAATTCATCGTGATCGCAAGACCACGAAAACCGACAACCGTGATCCGCGGATCACTCAACCCAATTCGAGGAGTGAATCACTGTGAAACTGATGAAGAACTTCATCCGTGACGAGCAAGGCCAGGACCTAGTCGAGTATACCTTGCTCTTGGCGTTCGTTGCCCTGGCTTCGGCCGCGCTGTTCATTGGCGCCGGCGCCAGCATCAACACCATTTGGAAGATCACCAACAACACGTTGAGCAACGCGGCAGCTTCCGCCAGCTAGACGTGTTCCTTCCGGGGGGCATGCTTCGCGTGCCCCCCGCTGCTTATTTTTCAACGTTAGGAGAGAACGGCGATGGACAAGTCGGAGGTCGGGAGCGGGTTCATCCGGGACGACCGAGGCCAGGATCTGGTCGAATATTCCCTTCTCCTGGCATTCGTCTGCCTGGCGGGAGCGGCGGCCTACCTGGGAGTCGGCAGAAGCATCAACACGCTTTGGACCATAGCGAACTCCCGTTTGGCGGCTGCCAATGAATCGCCGAGTTGAGAGAGGGAAAGTCGAATGAGCAAACGGTTAATTTCCGTTCTCGTTTTCGCGTTCATCGTATCCGCGGGGGCCAGCCTTCTGTTGTACAGGCTCGTGTCGTCACGGATGAACACCGAAGCGAAGCAATCCACGGCTCAGATCATGGTTGCGGCGCGAAGCCTGCCGGTCGGCACGATGATTGGCGAGATGGACATCAAGATGGGGGCGTGGTCGGGTCCCCTGCCAGTGAACGCGGTCACGAAGAAGGAAGAGGCGGTGGGCCGCGGCGTGATCGCTAACATTTATGAGGGTGAGCCGCTGCTCGAGAGCCGGCTTGCGGCGAAGGGAGCCGGGGCAGGCCTGGCAGCGACGATTCCCGAGGGCATGCGCGCGGTAGCCATTCGCGTGAATGAGGTTGTCGGCGTTGCTGGTTTCGTAGTTCCCGGACAAAGAGTCGACGTACTTGTACTCGGGCAGCCGCCGGGAGGCGGTAGCGGCGGAACCATGGCCAAGACGATTCTGCAAAACATCGAGGTGTTGTCGGCCGGCCAGAACATCCAGAAGGACTCGGAAGGCAAGCCGGTCACCGTGCAGGTCGTCAATGTGCTGGTGACGCCAGAGCAGGCGGAGACGCTGAGCCTGATCAGCAACGACATGCGAATCCAGCTCGTGCTGAGAAACCCGCTCGACACCAAGGAGGTAAAAACCCAGGGCGCCGCGGCGGGTAATGTGTTCACTGGGGCGCCTACGAAGATGCCCACAGCCGAGGGAAAGGCAGTCGCGCGACCCAGGGTGGCTCGGCCTGCGACGCCTCCACCGCCAATTCTGCCGAGGCGGGAGACCGTGCCCGTCGTTGTCGAGGTGATTCACGGTACCCGGCGGGCCGAGCAGAAGTTCAAAGAGGCAGAGAAAAAAGACGAGCAGAATCAATGACAAGACGAACCGGAGGAAAGACAGTGATTGCGACCAAGTTCCCCGCAACCAGACTGGCTGTTCTCGTCCTGACGTTTTCGACGATCGCTGTGTTGGCCCAAGTACCGCAAGAGGCCCCGTCGGCGGCTGCCCGCGATTTGTTTGTGACCGTAGGCAAGTCGCTGGTGGTGGACAGCCCTCTTGTGATCGAGCGCGTGGCAGTGGCGAACCCTGACGCGGCGGAGGCCATCGCGGTCACCCCGCGCGAAGTGCTGGTCAATGGCAGGGCTCCCGGCGAGACAAGTCTCATCATCTGGCAACAAGGCGGCAACCGTCTGATTTTCGATTTGAATGTCCGGCAGAGCGTCACAGCGCTGGAAACCGTGCGTCAGGAACTTCAGAAAGAACTGGCCGGGCAGGATGTGAGCATGACCCTCGAGAACAATACGGTGTGGTTGCGCGGCACGACAAACGACCTGACCGGCGCCGATCGCGCGGTATCGATTGCGAGTACGCTGGGGCCGAAAGTAGTGAACCTGCTGCACGTGAAGGTGCCACCCGTGGATGC
>DATIFQ010000205.1:0-2583 GCA_035455185.1 Bryobacteraceae bacterium
CGGTAACTCATGCTCCTCGCTGCCGCTCTCTCACAGACATTCTTGGCGGCCTCAGGGATAAGAGTGCCGGCGCGGTAGCGTTCCCGCCCGATGAAACCGACTGTAGGTGCCCGATCGTGGGAATCAAGAAACTGGATTCGCGGGCGAGACCTGATCAGGCCCCGCACGGAGCCTGGACTCTCTTGGCGAGCGAGATATGCGGGACTCGCGCGAAGGGCGAGAAGAGCCACAGCCCCCGCGACATCCTCTTGAGACCGCGACATGTCATGCAAGTCGCGCCAACCCCACTCCTCGCACTCTTTACCGGAACGTTGATCCTACGATCCGCTCGACTCGATCATCACGGCCACCCAACTCTCGATACTTCCGGTACTGCGCCAGAGCGCGCGGCATATCTTTCCGGTGCAGTTCGTAGAATACGCCGAGATTGTAGTGGGCCTCCGCGTAATCCGGCTTGAGCGCCACCGCCCTTTCATACGCGTGTTCGGCGTCGTCGAGCTTGTTGACGCTCGTATACACCACGCCAAGATTCATGTGCGCTTCCGCATACTCCGGCCGATAGCGCAGGACTTCGAGAAATTCCCGCTCCGCCTCGTTCAACTTTCCCTGACTCCGGTAAATGAATCCGAGATTGTAATGGGCATCGACCAGATCGGGCTTGGCGGCAATGGCCTGCTTATACGCATAGGCCGCTTCGACGAGATCATTGTTCCTCTCGGCGATCCGTCCGGTCAGATACCAGCCATTCGCGTGCTTGGGATGCGCCTTGGTGAGACGGCTCAAGGTGTCCCGCGCCGTTTTGGTTTCCCCTTGGTTATCGTAGAGCATCGCCAGTTCAAACAGCGCATCGGGCTGGTTCGGAGCGACCGCCAGCAGATTCTGATACGTCTTCTTCGCAGCCACCGGATCCGGCCGACGCTCATAGAGCTTCGCCAGATCGAGATATGACTCGGCGTGCTTCGGGCTGACCTCAATCGCGCGCGTCAGCGCCTGCTCGGCCTCGGCTGATTTGCCCTGAACCACGTAGACTTCCGCCAGGTCGTTCAGCGCCTCGGCGTACGCCGGCTTCAGTTTGACGGCAGTTGCAAGGGCCTCTCCGGCCTCGTTCGGCTTCCGGGCTTTGAACAGAATCTGACCTAATAAGTGGTGTGCTTCGGCGGACGAGGGATTCAGCTGGATGGCTTTCCTGGCCGCCTCCTCGGCAGCTTTCAGATCTCCCTGGCGGAGCAAGGCCCGCCCCTGGTCGAGTTGATGCTGGAACGTATCGGGCTGAGATGCGGCCAATACAGAACGGAGCGGCACAGCAACCGGAAGGCTCATGAGGAGGCAGAATAGCGCGATGATTTTCAGACATCGGCAGGAAGCCAACCGATCCATCCTTCCTCCCAGGAAGAGTTCGTGAGCGGACTATAAACGGCGGGGAATGACGAAATCAATCAGACACAGCCCCGGATGTACCAGAGGCGGCAGACAATGATTGTCTGCCGCCTCTGATTTTCGTCAGAACCTTTTGCAGAAGCTACTCCGGCATGCCGTGGTCGTCCAGACGCTCAGGCAACTCTGCCACTGGGGAAGCCGAACCACCTGTTAACGATGAAATTGCCTGGTTCCCGGCTGCAGCGGCACCGGGATAGTACACCGTGACTCCACCGGGGGTTAGACCAACTGTCACGTTTTGCTTAATGGTGTTGTCCGCTGCACTGATGATTGATACAGAGTTCGCCGTTGAATTGGAGACGATGATGTACTTCGCCTCACCCGCTCCTGCCGCTCCCATAGCCAGTACATCCATGCTATGACCACCGGTAGCCAGGAGGAAAATCTCTCCGCCGGGGAGAAGAGTCAAAGCCGGTTCTGTCGCAGGCGCCACCGGAATGAGCGCAGAAGAATCAAACGCAAACAGCCGGTCTCTTTTGGTTGCAGCCGCGGCATTCCCCGCCAGGATATAGAACCGCTTTCCATCCGGGGAGAATTTGAACGAACTAGGTGAAGCACCGTCCAACACCGGAAGAGCGAAATTCGTGAGCGGATTCCCGACCGTACCTAAATCGATAACGCCGAGCACGGTTGTGACTGGTGCTACTGTGCTGCCACCGCGCAAGAGCAGAAAACGGCCGTCCGGGCTCATGCCGAAAGCGGTATACGGCGTGGTGCTCAAGTCAAACACGTTCGTAACCCACTGACCAGGTACTGCAGGATTGGGATCTATCTCAACGATCGTGCGGTAGTTCTCCTGAATGCTATAGACCTTTCCCGTGAGTTTCGAGAAGCGAATGCCGTGGGGATTCGCGTTGTTAACGGTGAACGGCGTCGTCAACGGTGTCGCGCTCTCGTCGTTGCATACAGCCGGCACCGGATTGGTGGCCTCCTTGGCCGCATCGCAGAGATCAATCCTGGCAATAAGCTTCTGATAAGTGGCCGCAACGGCCGGATCGTTACCGACCACGGCAATCTCACCAGCGGTAGTGCTGGAAATAAACACCCGCTTCGGGATCCCCGCCCCGGATGAAAACGCAGCCACCTTGTGCCCATCGGCAAGGAGACAGAGTGTCGCAACGACGGTCGGCGGATTAGCACCGGGAC